>NZ_JANIKJ010000003.1:0-186273 GCF_024580965.1 Corynebacterium kozikiae | reverse complement strand
CGGCTACACCAAAGCCTTGGCTACCGAACACCAGCCGAGGTTGAAGCAGCCTTTTGGGCATACAACCCACCCAAAGCCATAATGGAAACCAAGGCAAATGCCTAGGAACAAAACCCAGGGCAGCTCAGTGGTTCAACGCGAAGGTGCAGCATCCAGCCAACGTTATTTCCGGTGAAGAATACACAATGTCTTTGAGCGCTCCCTCTTTCACGGTACGCAAGAGTGGGCTTCAAGCTACGAGGGCATTGGGCATTCCAGAAAAGTCGCGCTTTGACAGCCGCAGGGCTGAAGTGCAGGCAAGCGCTGAGGTAGCTGGTGGCACAGTGACTTCCCCATGGAGCCATCAAATTGGATTACCTCGGACAAGGTGGAAATTGCCAACCCGAGCTTGATCTCATTCACCCGTACCGCCGGTGAAGCTGGCACCACCGAAGATTTCGGCCAGATCAACTACTCCTGGGTTGAGGAGGCGCGTATTGATGCGAACTCACCGACCGTTCAGGTATCGCGGTGGGAATGCATCGTCACGCCAACCCAGGCACCATTCGCCTCCGTGGAAGTTCTCCCTGGTGAAACCACTCCGGTTGTAGAGCCAACGCTTGAACCAACAGCAGAGCCCACAACCGAGCCCTCAACCGAGCCGACCACCGACCCAATAGCGGAACCGACTCTTGAGCCGACTGCCGAACCATCCGCAGAGCCCACTGCCGAACCGACACCGGAGCCAACGGAAAAGCCGACTGAGGAGCCAACGGAAGAGCCGACGACGGATCCGGTGGTAGAGCCAACCGTTGAACCAACGACTGAGCCTACGGTCGAACCTACGGCAGAGCCGTCTGCAGAGCCAACCGAAGAGCCAACGGCGGAACCACCTGCTGAGCCAACTGAAGTACCAATTGAAGAACCAACTGCAGAACCAACTGCGGAGCAATCGGCTGAACCAACGACCGAGCCGACCGCTGAACCAACCGAAGAACCAACAGCAGAGCCAACACCTGAAGACAACTCTGATGAAGATGAACAGAGCGAGGAAAACCCAAAGCCTCGATTCAGCTTGTTGGTAGCAGTGTTGGGCCTGGTAGGTGTGTTCTTCGGATTCCTGTGGCCGATGTTCGGTGGCCTGTTCGGTGGCAATGGCAGCGCTCAAGGAATTTGGCACCCATTCAGCTCCTTCACGGGTCTGTTCGCACCCTGGGGATCTCACAGGAACTAATAGCTACACCCATGTGGGGGTAATTAACCCCTCAGCCCGGAGACAGTTCGCGCCCGATTGCGAACTGTTTTTCTTTTGTAAGGTTGGCAAGCGGTGTTTGATTGTGTGGTCTTTTGCAATAACACACAGGTTTGGTCGGGTATCTCTCAGAAAAGCGGGAATGCTTGTTTGCTTTTCCTGAATTCCCCGGTTGTAAGCCCGTAACCGATCCGTTACTTTCTTCACCAGGAAGTATGTGTGGGGCTTCCGGGTAACCGCGAGTGAGCGAAACGCCTCAATTACCTGGCTCGCAATACTCACATACAGGGGTAACCCCTGATCATTATCAACATGTCCCGAAAGGTTTTATCACTATGAAGAAGCTCGGAGCCCTCGTTGCCGGTGCTGCAGTGGCCAGCTCTCTTGTCATCGCCCCTCAGGCAGACGCCGCTCAGTACGAGGTAAACGTGCAGTGCACGCGCACCCTGGAGAACGGCAACGCAGCCGGTGGTCAGAACCCAGTAACCGTTCCAATCGAGGTCACTCACCCAGAGACCGCAGTGTCTGGTGAGGACTACACCTTTGAGTTCGAGTTCAACCCTACCGCTGTTTCCAAGTCCAACTTCCAGGCTCAGAAGGCCCTGGGTGTTGCGGCGGGCACCGAAATTGAGACTCGCTACGTTGAGCGTACTGGCACCGCTACCATCGCTGGCGAGCAGGTTGAAGGTTCTGTAGCAGACACCGAGTGGTTCGCAGATGCTAAGAACACCAAGCTCGAGATGCCAAACGGCCTTGTTCTCACCCGTACCGCTGGTGAGGCTGACACCACCGAAGAGCTCACCGGTGCAACCTTCACCCTCGTGGAAGAGGCTCGCCTGAACGCTGACTCCGAGGCCAAGCGAATCTCCACCTGGGATTGCACCATTACCCCAGAGGGCGACAATGCTGGTGCAGTGAAGATCGTGGCTGCAGACGAGCAGCAGCCTCCAGCAGAGGAAGATGAGGAGAAGGGCGGCATCTTCTCCGGTCTGTTCGTTATCCTCATCGCAGCGGCTGGCCTGTTCGGCTTCCTGCTGCCACTGCTCCAGGGAGCCTTCGGTCACCTCTTCAACTTCAACCTCGGTTCCCTCGGGTTCGGCGCCGGCTCTTCCTGGCTGCCACTGAGCCACGATCACCGCTAAGCCCTCCCAGAACGCACTCCGCGAAACAGCGGATGCGTGAGCGGCCAAGGATCTTGGTTGAAGAAAAGGCAAATGAAGCCTTCACCCGCGTCTCCCTTTGAAAAGTAACCCGAACAGGGTTCTCCTCAAAGGGAGACGTTTTGCTATGTATGGTTTGAAGCCCTGTGGATTTCACCCACCCCGGTGCCCTTCAAAGACACCCAACGCACAAACTGCTCCAACGGACCCCGCGGGAAGAACAGCATCCACACCGGGCAGGCGATCAGAAGAAACAGCACTGTTGCGCCAAAACCAGACCAACCGGCGAGGGTGTTCATGGTGCCGTCCACCTTTAGGGCTTCATCGCTGAATACGCCGGCAGAATACTCTTGGTAGTACTCGGATTCGGCGTCCCACAGGCTTTCCCACCCCTCGGATTGCTCTACCAAGTCTTGGTACTCACCCCACGGCATGCCGCCAAGCTCATCCACGTTGGTACTGCTCACGCTCTTCTCTTGCTCTGCAATGGAAGCATCAATCGGATCTATGGCCACCCAACCCAACAGGCTTAACAGGAACGAGATCACCGCAATGCTCAACACGTGGAACACGTAGCTGCTCAGCGCCATTTGCCCTACCGATCGCAGTGGGAAAAGGAAAATCTGTGCCCAAGGGATCCTGGCGAGCAACAAGCACAGGGCGATCACGCCGATGCTCACCGCTGAGGCGCTCGCTACGTCGATGAGGCCACCGCTGTGGGCGCTGGCGTCGGCGGCAAGGAGCGATCGCCAACTCAAATCCGGAGCACCGGCTAAGGTGTCCGTCGGGAAGGTCAAGGCACCTGGTACCGCGGGAGCCTCCAGCATTGTGCTGCCTTCACCGAGTTCACCTGAGTCCTCCCGAACTCTCCACCACAACATCGCGCCTAGTACCCCGAGCCCCGCTAGGGCAGTAAGGGACTCGCGCCACACACCGCGGGCACCCCCATCCGCCGCTGAAGCGCTGGCAGGGGCAACGAGGAATCGGTACAGGAGAATCCCCACCACGCCGTAGGTGAGCCACGCGAACGGAGGATATGGGCCCAGGAGCCCGGATGGATACCAGTCATAAGCGTTGGAAATACCTAGGATCGCCGCGCCGCCAACCCACAACGTGAGGCCGAGCACGATCACGTTCCTGGTACGCCAGCGAGTAACGGGGCCGAGCAGCATAATGATCAGCGCTATGGAGCTCAGCACCACAGCGATGAACGTCTGTACCGCGGCAAGCAGCATTCCCAGGAGGAGGATTACCACGCCGCGGATAAGGAGCCGGTGGCGTGCCAAGGCCAGTTCAGTGCCGCCAGCGGCGTTGCCTTTTGCCATCATCAAGGCGGTGGACACACCAGCGAGCACAGCAAACATTGCTGAGGGGAACCCGTTGGTGAGCGCGTACACCGCGCCGGTACTGGGAGCCAGGTGTGCGGCGATCATGCCGACTACCGCGAGGGCGCGGGCTACGTCAAGCCCAATGATTCGGGTGGAAGAACCCATGCGTTCACGGAGTGTGTGTGTCATGGTGTTCATCATAAGGCAACCGCCACCACGCCAGCACTCCCGGACAGTGGCCTTATACTGGCCTTCATGCAGTCACTGGGACTACCTGAACTCCGCGCTCGCAGGCTGATTGCCCAGGGCTTAGGCGGTGCGCAACCGCACGTTCCTACGGGCGACCTCGCCGCAACCACCAAGCATATGCTGGCAACCCAAGGTCAAAACTACGCCGGTGGGCTCACGGGCCTTGCCCTGCGCACCGGGCTTAAAGTGCGCCACACCCCCACGGTGCGCAGCGAGCTCGATTCCACCATGGACTCCCTTGGCATCATCCGTACCTGGAGCCAGCGCGGTACCCTGCATTTTCTCCATGAGGAAGATTTCTGGATCGTGCAACTCTGCGGGATCCGCGCAACCACCTTGAACCTTGGCAGCGTCGCTCAGCGCTGGAACATGCCTGAGCAGACGTACCGAGAGATTCGCAACGCCGTGCTCGACGCCGCCAAAGTGCAGATTTCGCGGGAGCAGGTGCGGGAGATTGTCGACGCGCACTGGGGCGCGCAGGGGTCTGGGGTGACATCCAGCGTGTTGCGGCATCTGGGAGCAGCGGGTGAATTGGTGCAGATGAGCAAGATCGGAAGGCATGATTCCTTTATCCGCACTGACCAGCGGGTAGCGCAGGCGCACAGGCGCAAGCTGGAGGATCAGGGAAAGGAAGCGCTGATCCGGGAACTTGCGCTGCGATACTTTAGTTCCCGCGGGCCGGCTAGCGTGGCTGACCTTGCGTGGTGGTCAGGGCTTGGCAAAACGGCGCTGCAGAAAGCGGCGCAATCCTTGGTGAGCAGCGGCGAGCTGATAAGCTTTGAGCACAAGGGCACGGAAATGTACGCCGCGGCGTGGCAGGAGGAAGTGACCCCGAAGCAACTCCAGGCTGCGCTGCGGAAACGTTGGCACCTGCCGCCATTTGACGAATACCTCATGGCCTACACCGACCGGCAGGCGATCTTCCACAAGCAAGCGCGCCCCCATGAAGTGCTCACCGCGAACGGGCTGTCCTGGGAGTTCGCTGTGCGCTCGGGGATGATTACTGGCCGTTCGGAGCAGACAGCAGGCTAGGCGCCTTCACGTGGGGCGAGTTGCTTGCGGGCTTCGGCGTCGATGTCGCCTTCGGCGTAGTAGCGGGAGGTGTACACCCTCGCCCCCTGGCTGCTGATGTACGTCTTCGTTGTGGACGCACCCACGATGAGCATGGTGCGCATATCCACCACCTCGGGATCCAACTCACCAAGGGTGGTGACCAGCACGGACTCCTCGTCCGAACCCACCGCGCGAGCCACAATTACTGGCGTGCTGGGCGGCTGGTATTCCAACACGATGTCCTTGAGGGCCTGCACCTGCCAGCGGCGCTGCTTCGACGCCGGGTTATAGACCGCAAAGGCCATGTCTGCACCGGCGAGCGCGCGGAGGCGCTTTTCCACCACGCTGAAAGGCTTGAGACGGTTGGAAAGCGAAACCATGCCGAAGTCATGCCCCAACGGTGCGCCCACTCGGCTAGCAACTGCTTGGGCGGCCGTCATGCCTGGGACAATGCGCACGGAAACGTCTGCCCATTCCGGGTCCTGGGCCACCTCCAGCACCGCGGAAGCCATGGCAAACACGCCGGGGTCACCGGAGGAAACCACCGCCACGCGGCGCCCTTTCTTAGCCATATCCAGCGCCATCGCAGCACGCTCGGCTTCCACCTTGTTGTCCGAAAGGTGGCGGCGTTGCCCGGCGCGCTCGGGCACGCGGTTGATGTAGGTGGTGTACCCAACCAGATCTGTGGCCAGGCGGAGCTCCCGGCTCACCTCCGGGGTGGTCCAGGCGTCGTCGCCGGGGCCCAGGCCAAGGACCACCACTTCACCAGTGACTGTTGGCTGTGTGTTGTGGTTGGGATCCAGCAGGTATCCCTGCCGCTGGGAGGGCACTACGGCCACCGCGAAGTAGGGGATCGCGTTGGCGTCGGCCTCGCGCAGGGGGAGAGCCTGCTGGCCTTCCATGCCCACCCGGATCACCACATAGGCGCGTTCGCCGAGGCCCGCCCGTTCCAGGGCGTCCTTGACCTTGGTGAAGTTGCGGCCGAGCTTCATGATCACGGCGCTATCACAGGTTTCCAGGGCGCGGTCCAGTTCAGCGGCTGGGAGGGTGCCGGGGATGATGGATAGGAGGTCCTCGTCCTCAGAAAGCGGCAGGCCTAGCACATTTGCTGCTGCGGTGACTGAGGGGATGCCGGGGATGATCTCGGCAGGGTAGTCTTCCGCCAGGAGCCGGTGGAGGTGTTGGTAGGAGGAATAGAGCATGGGGTCACCGAGCGCCAGCACCACCACGTGTTTACCGGCTGCCAGGTGCGCCCCCAGGCGTTCGGCGGCCTCTGCGTAGAAATCGGCCATTGCTCCGGCGTACCCGCCGGGGTGGTCTGTGATGCCTGTGGTCACGGGGTATTCAAGGAGTTCTTCCTCCACACCGGCAGGGAAAAACTGGCCGGCAATGCTGCGGGCCGTGCTGCTTCCATGGGGGCGGGCGTGGAACGCGATCACGTCCGCCGATTCAATGGCTTTCAGCGCCTTCAGCGTGAGGAGTTCGGGATCTCCAGGGCCTACACCTACGCCGGTGAGCTTGCCGCGCACACTTATGGTCATGGGAGGATCTCCTGGGCAGTTGCCAGAGCGTTAATGGCGGCGCAAGTAATTGCCGAGCCACCACGGCGGCCGTGCACCGTGAGGAACTCCGTGCCGGCCTCGTGGGCAACCTTGGCCAGAGCCTCCTTGGACTCCGCCGCGCCGATGAAGCCAACTGGGATACCCAAGATCGCTGCTGGGCGCGGGTAGGTGGGGTCCGCGAGCAGCACGTTGAGCAGGTGGAACAGGGCGGTAGGGGCGTTGCCGATTGCCACCACGGAACCTTCCACTACGGGGCGCCACAATTCGACTGCTGCGGCGGTGCGGGTGGTGCCCAGGGTTGCGGCGAGCTCAGCCACCTGTGGTTCGCCGAGGTAGCACAGCACTTCATTGTGTGCCGGGAGGCGTTTGCGGGTCACACCAGAGCGAACCATGTTCACATCCGTGAGGATCGGCTTGCCGGCCTGGAGGGCGCCGCGCGCAGCCTCCACCAGGTTGGCGGAGCACTCGATGTCTTTTGCCAGGTCGGTTTGGCCGGCCGCGTGGATCATCCGCACCGCAATCTGTGCTTGGTCCGGGGTAAACGCGCTGAGGTCTGATTCCTCGCGGATCATGGCGAAGGAGCGACGGTAAATCTCGTTGCCATCGGTTTCATAGTGAAACCGCATTGGTTCGCCCGGTGCAGTGGTCCCTGATGCAGTGTTCCCTGGTGCAGTGGTCATCGGGTAGCTACCTCGTATTCCCCGTCGCCTGTAGCAACGTATTCCGTGTGGTGTTCCAGTGGGTGCCCGCAGCGGCGGTCGCACCCAGAAAAGTGTACTAGTCCAGCGGGCACATTTCCGCTTTCCACCAGCGCAATGGCGTCCTGTTGGGTGTAGCTCAGAGACTTCTGGCAGCCCGGAAGCCCCGTACATGCAGTGACCTTAAGCCACGGCGAGTTGGCGTCGAAAATCAACCCCAGCGGCGCGAGCACTTTCACTACGGCCTCGGCGTCGCCCTCGTGCAGATCATGGATCACCAGCGAGGCCCACGGGGTGATGGAGGTGTGCGTACCGACGGCACCAAGTACCTGCGCAATCTGGGCGGTCATCAAACCGAATCGAAGGCCAGCGCCCAACGTGACGGTATGGGAACCTTCCTCCTGCATCCAGCCGATTGGGCGTTCTGGTGGGGTGCCCAGTTCCGGCACGGGGCTTTCAGTGACCGCTGGATGGGCAGCGAGCCATGCGTGGATCGATTTCACCACATCCGGGGCTTCGTGAGTGCGCCAGTGTTCGCCGCGGGACTGTTGCCATTGTGCGGCGGCCTCGCTGAGGAGTTCGGCGAGCAACGTGGGGTCTGCCTTTGCTGCAAGCCCTGTGGGTTTGCCGGCGAGCACAAAGTGGGCATGTGGTGTGGGGGAGTCTTGGAGGACCACGCCGAAGTCTGGGCGGCGGGCGGCGATGGCGCCATCGCCTGCGTCAAATCCAAACAGGGTGCGCCCGGAGAGACCGGCGGTGTCAGGGCGCGCGAGCAGGGCTCGATCCAGAGCTGTTGCGTATTTGTGAAGCTCAGGGCTGAGCGGGGAGGCCAGGATGTTGCGGATCTTGTCATGTGCCGCGGAGGGCAGAAAATCCGCTGCTGCGATGGCCTCGCTGAATGCTGGGACGTCTTGGACCCCACGGAACTGCAGGTTGCCCCTGGTGGTGAGGTGGATTACGGAGTTGCCCAGCTCATTGGCAATCTGAGCAATTTTGGTCCATTGCTCGGGGGCAATGCGCCCGCCGGGAAAGCGCACGCGCCCAATCGCACCGTCTTGTGCGTGGTGCAGGCTTAACGCTCCTGGGCACATGTCTGAACGGCTGCGGTCAGGTGCAGAAATGAGCACTGCAGCCTGGGCAAAGGAAAAGTTGTTCGGGGTGGGTGAGAAGTCTTGGGCGGAACTCATAGGGGCAATCCTAGTGAGGCCGCGGTTCAAGGCGCGGTTTTGCCCGTGAGGCATATTCCACATGAGGCATTGGGCACAGCAAAGCTGGAAAGCGGGAATAAGTCTCCTAAGGGCGTGTCCAACCGTGGTGTTAAGGTATCCGATAGTGCCGTGTGCTCTGTGGTGGTGGAACGTCGGTGAAAATCCGGGACGGACGCGCCACTGTGAAAGTCAGACCTGCCTCACAGAAGCAATCGCACACTACCTGCGCAAAAGGTGCAGTACACCGCCTCCCCGGTACCGAGGGGGGATCCAGCCGCCCTGGGGCGCGATGAACCCACGTGAAAGGACGCCGCACACGCGATGATTACCCTACTTTCCACCTCAGATACAGACCTGCTCTCCGCCAAGGCAGCCAACGCCCACGAAGATGTGGCGTTCCAATACGCAAACCCCAACCATTTGAGTACTGCGATGTTGGAGAGCTACCTGGAAGGCACCGATGTATTCGTGGTGCGCCTGCTCGGCGGAAAGCGTGCCTGGGAGGAAGGCCTTGCCACGCTGTTGAAGTCCAACAAGCCGGTGGTAGTTGTTTCCGGTGAGCTGGCCGTGGACGCGGAGCTCACGGACATTTCCACCGTACCCGCCGGTGTGGTGACCACCGCCCACACCTACCTGGCTGAGGGCGGTATGGAGAACTTGGTGAACCTGCACCATTTCCTCTCTGACACCTTGTTGCTCACTGGCTTTGGGTTCTCACCCGTGCAGCACATGCCGCTGTGGGGTGCGCTTTCCGGATACGAGGATCGCCTGATCCCGGCACCCGCTACCGGAGACAGGCAGACCAAGCCGCGCGTTGGTGTGGTGTACTACAGGGCGCAGCATTTGGCGGGGAATACCGCCTACATTGCGGCGCTCGCGGGTGCCCTGGAGGCGCGTGGGGCGGTGGCCGTGCCGATCTTTGCCGCGTCGTTACGCCAAGCTCCGCAGGAACTGCTGGATACGCTGGGCACTCTCGACGTCCTCATTACCACGGTGCTCGCCGCGGGTGGCACCAAACCTGCTGAGGTGGGTGCGGGCGGCCAGGATGAGGCTTGGGATGTGGCGCAACTTGCCGCACTGGACATCCCAATTCTCCAGGGTCTGGCCTTGACGAATTCCCGCGCGCAGTGGGAGGAGAACGACGAAGGCCTTAGCCCCCTGGACGTAGCTACCCAAATTGCGGTGCCGGAGTTCGATGGGCGCCTGATCACCGTGCCGTTTTCCTTCAAGGAATATGATGCTGACGGCCTGATTGCCTACGTTCCGGATGAGGAGCGCTGTGCTCGCCTGGCCGGGATTGCGGTGCGCCATGCGATGCTGCGCCACAAGCGCAATGCGGACAAGAAGCTAGTGCTCATGTTGTCTGCCTACCCAACCAAGCATGCCCGCATTGGTAATGCGGTGGGTCTGGATACCCCGGTTTCCACCCTGCGTGTGCTGGAGGAGCTGCACCGTGCGGGCTATGACCTGGGTGACGTCTCAAAGATCCCAGGGTTTAGGGCTGCTGCGGTTGCTGCACCGGGTGGCGGCTATGGCGACCACGACGGCGATGCGTTCATGCACGCCATCATCGACGCCGGTGGCCACGACCCCGAATGGCTCAACGACGACGTGTTGGCCAACAACCCGCACAAGCTCTCCGCGGAACAGTACAAAGAGTTTTTTGCCACCCTGCCCGAAGCCATGCAAGAGGAAATGCGGGAGCACTGGGGCGAGGCCCCAGGTACGCACTATGTGAACTCCCAGACGGGGGAGATTTACATCGCTGGCCTGCGCTTTGGCAACGTGATGGTGATGGTGCAGCCGCCACGCGGTTTTGGTGAAAATCCAGTGGGGATTTACCACGACCCCGACCTACCCGCCAACCACCACTACCTGGGCACTTACTTCTGGCTGCGCGAGGTGTTTGGTGCGGATGCGATTGTGCACATGGGCAAGCACGGCAATATGGAATGGCTGCCCGGCAAAAACGCGGGCCTTTCCGAGGAGTGCTACCCGGACCAGGCGATTTCCGAACTGCCACTGATCTACCCATTCCTGGTGAACGACCCCGGTGAAGGCACCCAAGCGAAGCGCCGAGCGCACGCAACCCTCGTGGACCACATGATCCCGCCGATGGCGCGCGCGGAGAGCTACGGTGACATCACCCGCCTTGAGCAGTTGCTGGATGAGCACGCCACCATCTCCGCAATGGACCCAGCGAAGCTGCCCGCGATCCGCCAAGAGATTTGGACCTTGCTCCAGGCCGCCAAGATGGACCGTGACCTCGGCTGGGACGAGCGCCCCGACGAGGACGCCTTTGATGACAAGATGATGGAAATCGACGGCTGGCTCTGCGAAATCAAAGACGCAGCCATCCGCGGCGGCCTGCACATCCTCGGCGAGGCCGTAGACGGCGAGGTGCGGGTGGAGTTGGTGCTCGCCATGCTGCGCGCCCGCCAGCTTTGGGGTGGGGCACAGGCGGTGCCGGGTCTGCGTGAGGCGCTCGGCCTCAACGAAGCTGGTCAAGAAAGCCGCACGCGGGTGGACACCGTGGAGCACACCGCGCTCGAGCTGCTGCGAGCCCTGGAAGCCAGGGGTTGGGACGTCGCGGCGGTGGACGAGGTACTCGCCGTCGCAAGCGAGCAGGCAGAGCTCGAATTGCCAGGTGCTGACTTGGAGGCGGTAGCATCCTTGCTCCGCTTTGCCTGCGTGGAGATTGTGCCGCGCCTGGCCGCGTCGGCACGCGAAATCCCACAGGTCCTGCGCGCGCTCGACGGTAAGTTCATTGAAGCCGGGCCCTCCGGTTCACCGATGCGCGGCCTGGTGAACGTGCTGCCTACGGGCAGGAATTTCTACTCGGTGGATCCGAAGTCGCTGCCTTCACGCCTGGCGTGGGAGACGGGGCAACTGCTGGCGGACTCGTTGATTGAACGCTACCTCAACGACCACGGCCAATACCCCAAGTCAGTGGGCCTCTCCATCTGGGGTACCTCCGCCATGCGCACTTCTGGAGACGACATCGCCGAGGTCTTTGCCCTGCTCGGCGTGCGCCCCGTGTGGGACGAGGCCTCCCGGCGCGTGGTGGATTTGGAGGTGATCTCGCTGGAGGAACTCGGCCGCCCGCGCATTGACACCACCGTGCGCATTTCAGGCTTCTTCCGGGATGCGTTCCCGCACGTCCTGGCACTTATTGACGACGCCGTGCAGCTCGTCGCAGGGCTGGAGGAATCCCCGGAACAAAACTATGTGCGGGCCCATGCGCTTGCCGACGCACCCCAGGCCGCAGGTTCCCAAATGTCACACGTGCGCCGCATTTTTGGCTCCAAGCCGGGCACTTACGGTGCGGGGCTACTTGAGCTCATTGAGTCCGGCAACTGGCGTGATGACCAGGACCTGGCGCAGGTGTACACGAGCTGGGGTGGCTACGCCTACGGACGTGACCTTGCCGGCGTGGAGGCTGCTGAGGACATGCGTTCGGCATACCGCCGGATCCAGGTTGCCGCTAAGAACGTGGACTCCAAGGAACACGACATCGCGGATTCTGATGACTACTTCCAGTTCCACGGCGGCATGGTGGCCACCGTTCGTGCGCTCACCGGCGAGGACCCCGAGGCCTACATTGGTGACTCCACCCGCCAAGAAACCGTGAAAACCCGCACCCTGCACGAGGAATCCCGGCGTGTGTTCCGGGCCCGCGTGGTGAACCCCCGTTGGATCGAAGCCATGCGCAACCACGGCTACAAAGGTGCGTTTGAAATGAGCGCAACCGTGGACTACCTCTTTGGCTACGACGCCACCACGGGCCTCATGGAGGACTGGATGTATGAAACCCTCACCGAGACCTATGTGGCGGACCCGGTAAACCGCGAGTTCTTTGCCCAATCCAACCCATGGGCACTGCGCGACATCGCCGAGCGCCTACTGGAGGCCGCCGAGCGCAAACTGTGGGAAAACCCCTCCGAGGAAGCCCGAAACGCGCTCACCCAAGCCTTCCTGGACATGGAAGGTGCCGTGGAGGAGCGCGGGCAGGCCTAGCTGTTGGGCTTGGCTGAAGCTGGCATTGGGGCCCGGGAGTCGGGACTCGGGAGCCGGGCCTCGGGAGTCGGGAGTCGGATCTCGGGACGCGCGACGGCGGCGTGTCCCGGTGAAACGGTAGAGTGTTGGGCATGCCAATTCTTGTTGCACTGCCGTACATCTTGATCGAGGCCCTCGCCTTTTGGGGCGTGGCCTCGTGGCTCGGTGTAGGCACCGCGCTGCTGCTGTTGCTGGGTTTCTTCTTCGGCGGTCTCATCTTTGCCGCCTGGGAAATGAGCCGGATCTCCAGGAGGCTCATGCAGGGCAATAATCCAGGCAAGGCCGCCGGTGATCTGGGGCTTACCGCAGCTGGCGCCATCTTGATTGCCATGCCGGGGTTTTGCACGAGCATCTTTGGCCTGCTGCTGGTGCTCACGCCCACCCGCGCACTTTTGCGCAAGGTACTTGCGCGCAAGTTGGCGCTCAAAATTGAGCAGCTTGGCGTGCGCAGCTACGAACAGGCTGCGGCATTCCGGCCCACCACCAGCACCTACGGTTCCTTTGGCAGCGGCACCGGCAGCGGCAGTGGGGTGATGCTGGGTGAAGACGGCAAGGTATTCATCCCTGGAGATGCCGGTCCTGGAGATAACGGTGCAAACGGTGCAACCCCGAGGCCAGACTCAGATCCGAACTTCGAGGCGGCGATTGAGGCTTGGAGCGCCACCATGAAACCAGAGGACTTCACAGTCAATCCACCCAAGGATGGTGGGTCTGGTGAAGGGGGCAGTGGTGACGTCGGAAGTGCCGGTGGCAGCGGTGACGTCGGAAGTGCCGGTGGCAGCGGAGACAGCGGCAGTTCCAGCGATGGAGAAGACGGCACAAATCCTGGCCAGCGCCCGAAGCCATGACGCGGAGCCAGCGGTTTCAGTTCTTTGCGCGGCTTCTCCTTGCGGCGCTGGGAGGCCTGCTCACCTACGCCTCCTATGAGCCGCTTGGGTGGGCGATCGCAGGCGTGGCAGGTGCGGCGCTCCTTATCGCGGCGCTGATGCCTCAGCCGCCGAGGCCGGGATTGGTCCGCAAAGGTGGGGGAAAAGGAGGCCACGTAGCAGCTCCTACCATTCCCCAAGGCATGGCAATTGCCTTTGTGTACTCCATGGTGCAACTGCTGTTCCTGCTGCCGTGGATCGGGGCCTTTGTGGGGAACTTCCCCTACATTGCCCTCTGCGTGTTTCTTTCCCTCTACTGGCTCGTGCTCGGCGCAGCCGGTGTGAGAGTGCTTGCTTGGCCAAGGTTTGGCCTGCTGGCCTTCGCCGCACTATACAGTGTGGTGGAATGGGCGCGCTCGAGTTTCCCCTTCGGCGGTTTTGCCTGGGTGCGCCTGGGCTGGGGTCAAATCAATGGCGTGCTGGCAGAGCTCGCGCCCCTCGGCGGGGTGGCACTGGTCAGTTTTGCCACCGTGCTGCTCGCAGGTGCGCTTCTGGGATTGTTTCAGGCTGATACACGGGTGCTTTCAGCGTGCACGATTGCGCTCGTGATGCTCGTTTCGGTGGGAAGCGCTGTAACTGGCGCTGGAGTTGCACATACGCCTGCAGTGGGGGAGGTCCGGGTGGCCGCGGTCCAAGGCAACGTGCCGCGCCTGGGCCTAGACTTCAACGCTCAACGCATGGCGGTGCTGCGCAATCATGTTGCAGAAACCGCGGCGATCTCCGGATCGGAACCAGTGGACCTCATCATTTGGCCCGAAAACTCGGCGGACGTGAGTCCTTTATACGATTACGACGCCGCCCGCGAAGTCACCCAAGCAGTGCAAGCTGCGGGGGCACCGATCCTGGTAGGCACCGTGTCACGGGGACCTGCCAATGGATTGGTAGATGAAGAAGGCCAACCGAGGCCGTTTAACACCATGGCGGTGTTTTCTCCAGAAAGCATGAGCCAAGCCGGCCAAGCCGTGATCAGTGCGACGGAAGTCCACAACAAGAAGTACCTGCAGCCATTTGGGGAGTACATGCCGTTCCGGGATTTCTTGAGGAACTTTTCTTCAATGGTGGACTATGCGGGCAACTTCCAACCGGGAACCGGCGACGGCGTAGTGCGGATGACAGCAGCGACCACCGGTAGGGAAGTGTTAGTGGGCGTGAGCACCTGTTATGAGGTGGCCTTTGATGCCGCTGGGCGAGACGCCGTCAAGGCGGGCGCACACATTCTCACTACTCCCACCAACAACGCCACTTTTGGATTCTCTGACATGACCTACCAACAATTGGCCATGAGCCGCATGCGGGCCAAGGAATTGGACCGGGCTGTGGTGGTAGCGGCGACGTCGGGAGTCAGTGCCATCGTGCTCCCGGACGGCAATATTACCCAGCACACTGAGATCTTTGAGGCCGCGCACCTGGTGGAAACGTTGCCATTGAGGGATACAATCACGGCCTCTGTGCGGGTAGGTTCTGCAATTGAAACCTCCTTGGTTATCATTGGAAGCGTTCTTGGGCTGTTGGCATTGGCAACCCGTCCGCAAAGCACAAAGCGCAAGGGCACACGAACAACCGCACCGCGGCGCAAAGCTGCAGGGAAGGCTTCACCCAAAAAGACGGGTGGAAGCACGCGGAAAGCTCGCTAAGTTCGTGGATCAACTGCCAACACCCAGTGATTCAAGTTTTTGAGGAGTAACACGTTATGGCCAAGCCAAGCGACAAAACTTTGGTGATCATCCCCACCTACAACGAGCTGGAAAACCTCCCGCTGATCACCAGCCGCGTGCGCGTGGCAGCACCCGAGGTAGAAATCCTCATTGTGGATGACAACTCCCCAGACGGCACCGGTCAAGCCGCAGACAAACTGGCGGCAGAAGACGCAAACCTGCACGTGCTCCACCGCGAAGGCAAAGGCGGCCTGTGCGGTGCCTACGTTGCAGGTTTCCGCTGGGGCCTGGAGCGCGGCTACACCGTGCTCTGTGAGATGGACGCAGATGGCTCCCACGCTCCCGAACAACTTCACCTCCTGCTCGAGCAGGTGGATGCAGGCGCTGACTTGGTGATTGGCTCCCGCTATGTGCCTGGCGGCGAGGTAGTGAACTGGCCAAAGAACCGCTGGATTCTCTCCAAGGGCGGCAACCTTTATATCTCCATGGCGCTCGGTGCCGGACTTTCCGACATGACCGCAGGCTACCGCGCTTTCCGCCGCGAGGTCCTGGAGGCTGTTGACCTGGACCAGCTCTCCAACGCTGGCTACATCTTCCAGGTGGACATGGCATGGCGCGTTGTGCAGGCAGGTTTTGACGTCCGCGAGGTGCCCATCACCTTCACCGAACGCGAAATTGGCGAATCCAAGCTGGATGGTTCCTTTGTGAAGGACTCCCTCCTGGAGGTCACCAAGTGGGGCGTTGCGCACCGCAGCCAGCAGGCGCGTGCGCTGTTTGACGAGACCGTGCGCCTTGGGCGCCGCTCCGTGGAAAACTTCCGCAAGAAGCACCTGATCTAAGGCGCTTGGCCTATGGGGCACTTGGCCTCTGAAAATGTTTATGCCACCGGCGATGTGCCGGTGGCATTTTGCATGAGCCTTCACGGGGCTGAAGTTGCTTAAAATTTCTGTTTGAGGATTTTGCTTAAGATTCCTCGGAGGCTTCCTGCGCCTCGTTGGCCTCATCCTGCTGCTGCTTGAGCAGGCGGGCTGCATTGCGGCGGCGCTTGCGCAGCTGCTCGATGCGTTCCTCCAGCAAGACGTCGAGTTCCTCGATGGAGCGGCGCTCACGCAGCATGTCCCAGTGGGTGCGTGGCGGCTTTGCGGGCTTGGACTCAATGCCTTCACCCTCCATAAGCTGGCCTACCTGGCCGTTCTTGCACAGCCAGGTGCCTGGGATCTCGGCATCGTCGGCAAAAGGAACATCAAAGATCTCGCCGGACTCCGTCTTGTATCGCACCATTTGACGGGGTGCGAGGTCATGGTCACGGTCTGTCTCGTAGCTCACTGCGCCCATGCGGCTGCCGCGCAGAACACGATCTGCCATGTGTGAATCCCTTTCCTTCTGTTGGCCAACCCACCTGAACAACACGCGCTGCGTGCAAGCAAGCGCGATTGCCAGTGCCGGACGCTACGCCGCGGCAGATGGGTATGGCTTTTGAACCATACAACTATAACGCACTGCTACGCCCTCTTGTTCCCGGCGGTGTTATGCATCGTTATGCATCTTCGGCGTGACCAGAAGACGCACGCCAAAGCTTAGGCTGCACCTTTTCACTCCAAACGGGTGGGTGAGGGTGCTTCGCGTGCCAAAAGCACTGCGCAGGGACTAGAATGAAGCGGATGTCTGTTTCAAGGTTCGGCGTGGAGTCGGTATCCGTATCGGGATCGGAATTGAGATCGGGATTGGGTTCACGCTCGCGTTCTCGTTCAGGCACGGGTGCCCGCCCGAATGCTGTATGCGCGTGGTGTCATAAAGAAATTGAGGTCACGCCGCGTGGGCGGCCCCGCAAGTTCTGTTCGCAATCGTGTAGGCAGCGGGCGTATGAGCAGCGCAATGGTGTGAGTGGTAAAGCCATTCCGCAAGACGTTGTGATGCTCAGCGCGGCCAAAGCCGAAACCCTATGGGACGGCCTCTATGCATTGCGATGTGCGGCAGAAGATGTTGCCACCGCTACGGCGGAGGGAGCGGACGCACAGGAGATTGGTGAGCTGTGTGAAGAACTCGTAGACCTTGCCCGCAAACTTGAGCAGCTTAGATAGGGAAGTACGCGGCAATTGTAGGGTGTATAGCAAAAGGGGAGTGGACCCCGATGCTTTCCCTTCCAGGTCTGGAAATCTGGGAAATCGTTAGCTTGAAGAAAGATGTGTAAATGAACCGGAAGCAAAAGCCCCTGGTCATCGCCGTGGCGGCTGTTGTAGTTATTTTGGCGCTCGTTGCGTTGACCATCGTGCTCATTCCATTGTTCCGCGGCCCCGGAGTAAAGACAGGGGTCATCGACACCACCAATTCCCAGCCAGCAAGCACCGACCTGGACGGGCAATGGGAGGTTGTGTACGGCGATGCGCCAAACATCTCCTCAGTGGGTTTTACCTTCAACGAGGTGCTTCCAGGCGAACGGCTCACCACCTCGGGATCCACGCGCACGGTAAGCGGTCAGGCCACAATCTCCGGCTCCGTCCTGGAATCCGGCTTGGTTGTAGTTGATATGACAACAATAAACAGTGATAGGGAAAAGCGGGACGTGAGCGTCCGCACGCGTATCTTTGAGACGGACCGCTACCCAGAGGCTACGTTCGAGGCGGCGCCTGATGCTGGCGTGGACCTCAGCGGGCTGCCTACCGACGGCACGCCTGGGACCGTCGAGCTCCCGGGAACCCTGACCATCAAGGGTGTGTCCCAGGAGGTCAACGCAACCTTCGACGTGGTCCGTGACGGCGAGAAGCTCTCCATGAGCTCCACGATCCCAATCAACCGTCTGGACTACGGCGTGGAGGCGCCAGAGTTCGTTGCGGCGAGCATTGACGAAGAAGGCGAACTCAACGTACTGATCACTTTGGAGAAGGTCCAATGATTGCCGCCAGGGCTATCCCGGTGATCTGGTTCCGGATCCTGGTGATCGTGGCGTTCGGGGCATACATGGCGTTCAGCGGATCGTGGATGATTGCAGCGGCAGCCATGGTTTTGCTCATCATCTCAGCCTTCCAGCTCAAGAGTGCGTACAAGGCTCGAGCGGAGCTAGAAACCGAGTAGCACCTCAAGGTGTAACCAACCTGGGAGACATAGGCCTTTTGTCAGTGTGACGTTATTAAGCAATAAAGTCCCACAGTAATAAAAGGCCGATAATGTACATTATGTCATTTAGGATCTGTGGGAGCTCCGGCCCCGAACACGAGCCATCACCCACCATCTAGCGCCGCCGCGCCGCTCTCCTCACCCGCGTGGTTCCGCTGAATTGCACCGCGTCCAGAATCCCCGCACGGAACAACGCCTCATGCATGGCGAGTTGGAAAATCCATAGCCGGCGGTACACGGCATCGAATCCCTCTGCGGCCGCCTCGCGCAGCTTGCCCTCAAAGGTTTCGCGCTGTAGCCGCAAGCCCACCGCGTAATGATTGCCAAAATGCGTCTGAGCCGTGAGTCGAATGTTGCTGTGAGTGTCGAATAGCTGATGCACCTGTTCCGCCGTGACGATTTCAAACGCCGGCCACAGATACGCATTGCACACCGCTAGCGCGTCACGGGCTTTCGCCGACCCCGCGGGATCACTTGCAATCACGGTTTGCAGCCCGACGTTTCCACCTAGGCTCAACTGCGCATTGATTGACTTGACATAATGTTTCCGCCCCCGGGCCCCGAGCTTGTCTAGCTTTTCCACGCTCACCACGGCGTCATACATACTCCGCGCATGTGTGTGCTTCGGCAGCGGTTCCTCAAACACTTCCACATGCACACTGCCGTCTACCTGCGCCAATGCAAGCATCTGCCGCATGGCCTGGGCCTGTTCAACGCTGGAAGTTATGGCGTCGATCGTTGCCCTCCTCCTGCTCGCGGCAATCGGCAACGTGGCACCTGCGCTTGGAAAGTCCAAGACGTGAGTGCCGGAGGTGATTTTTGCCTGATCAAGTAGGTTGGACACCGCCCTCATTTGGGCATCTTTGAGGTCAGCACGCTCTACAAATGCGGGGCTGGAATAGGTGGTCACGTCCACAAAGTGGCTGGCAGGTTCCCCGTTGCGTCCTGCGGAAGCGGTAAAGGATTTTACTGAGACTCGTTCCCTGGTAGGAACGCCGGAGGCAAAAATGGTTCCGTGAGCGCTCATACCGTCGCCACTAAAATGTCGGACCAGCTCGGGTGGGATTTCGGTGCCGTCGTAAGGGCCGTAGATGTGCCTTGGGCCTGACTTTGGCGAGTAGCCTGCTTCCACAAGGCGCGTGAGGACGTCGGAAATGCTCTCCGCGCTCCAGTCCCCTGCCATGAAGCCTTCAGCCAGGCCAAGCCAACCGTCTTGGGCGATGCGCAGGAAGAGGTCGGCTTCCATGACTTTGAGGTCGGCCTCAGGGCCTTCGAGTACAAGCTGTGCTTTTTCGCAGGCTTGGGCGAACTCCGCTTCGGCTTTGCGGGCGCGCATGCGGGCACGAACGGAGTCTGGAACCGCTGCAACGTGTGGCCAGAATTCGGGGTCAATGAATCCCCTGGCTGCTGCCATATCCACTCCTTAGTTGGTTAAATCGCTCCAAAACCGTACGCCCCGCAGGCCTTACTGAAGTTTCATGCTAACTGCGGCAGAGGTGCTGTTGGCTTAGCCACGCGGGACCTCTCGTTGCGGCCATTCCTGCCGGTACTGCCTTAGCGCGAGGTGAGGCAAAGTGCAAGTGCTATCCGTGGTGACATTTGACTCAGAGGTAGCTAAAATTGGCGGAGTTGCCGCAAAGAAGCGGCGAGTTCTCACTTAAACAAACAGAGACAAACATCCTCCAAAAGGTGCTGTAGAAAGAAGACCCTTTATTTATGTCTGACACTCCATTTCGTCCTGATGGCGGCCGCCACCACGTTGTAATCATCGGATCCGGCTTCGGTGGTCTTTTCGCCGCGAAAGAACTCAAGGGCGCCAATGTGGACGTCACCTTGATCGACCGCACCAATCACCACCTCTTCCAGCCGCTGTTGTACCAGGTGGCAACCGGTATCCTCTCCTCCGGTGAGATCGCACCATCCACTCGTCAGGTGTTGGCAGGCCAGGAAAACCTCAACATCATTAAGGGTGAAGTTACGGACATTAATGTTGAGTCCAAGGTAGTGACCGCTGCCTTGGGCGGCATTGAGAAGCGTGTGGCGTACGATTCATTGATCATCGCCGCAGGCGCAGGCCAGTCCTACTTTGGCAACGATCACTTTGCCCAATTCGCACCAGGCATGAAGACCATCGATGACGCCTTGGAGCTGCGTGCCCGCATCATCGGCGCCTTCGAGCGCGCTGAGATTACCGAGGATCCAGCTGAGCGCGAGCGCCTGCTCACCTTCGTGGTGGTTGGTGCCGGCCCAACTGGTGTGGAACTCGCAGGCCAGTTGGCTGAAATGGCACACCGCACCCTCGCTGGTTCCTACACCCGTGCGAACCCCGCCAACGCAAAGATCGTGCTGTTGGACGGCGCCCCACAGGTGCTGCCACCTTTTGGCAAGCGTCTGGGCCGCAACGCGCAGCGTTCCCTGGAGAAGATCGGTGTGACCGTGCACCTCAACGCCATGGTGACCAACGTGGACGAGGAAGCGGTGACCTACAAGGACGCCAACACCGGCGAAGAGCACGTGATCCCCTCCTACTGCAAGATCTGGTCTGCAGGTGTGTCTGCTTCCCCACTGGGCAAGCTGGTTGCAGAACAACTTGGCGCAGAGCTCGACCGTGCGGGCCGTGTGTTGGTGAACCCAGACCTCTCCGTTGGCGATGACCGCAACGTCTTCGTGATCGGCGACATGATGAACCGGGACAACCTGCCAGGCGTGGCTCAGGTGGCCATCCAGGGTGGCGAATTTGTTGCCGAGCAGATCGCAGCAGAAGCCGAGGGCCGCCCGGTGGAAGAGCGTGAGGCCTTTGAATACTTTGACAAGGGTTCCATGGCCACCGTGTCTCGCTTCAACGCCGTGGTGAAGATGGGCAAGGTGGAGATCACCGGCTTCATCGGCTGGCTCATCTGGCTCGCCGTCCACCTGCTGTTCCTGGTGGGCTTCCGCAACCGCGCCACCGCCGCGTTCTCCTGGGGCATCAACGCCCTGTCGCGCAAGCGTTGGAACTTGGCAACCACCCGCCAGCAGCTCCACGCCCGTAACGGCCTGCATAAGCTCGCCGAGCGCATCGAGGAAGAAGGCACCGACTTGCCAATCGAGCTCAGCGACACAGCGAAGTACGGAAAGTAGCCCCGAAACGCGCGATCCCCTCCCCCTTCACGTGCAGCGAAGGCGGGAGGGGCTTTCGTTTCCGACGTCACCCTTAAGGCAATGCGCCCCGCGGATGCTAATCAACGCGGCGCGCGATTGCCACCAGGAACTCTGCATCGGGAGTCCACGGATCCAACGTCCAGGTGGCGTACTTCCCTTCCAGTTGAAGGCCAGCTTGGCTGAGGTGCTCAAAGAACTGGCCGAATGGATACCCGCGGCCAGCGCCAAAACCAACCACCGCGCGCCCTTGGGGTTTCAGTGTGGCTGCGATGTTCGCTACCGCCTGCCCACGGTGCTGAGGTTCGATGAAGGTCAGTACATTGCCTGCGCTGAAGGTGATATCGAACTGCCCGCTCAGCTCAAGTTCTTTTGGCATCGGTTGGCTCAAATCAGCTACTGCCCAGGTTGCCTCCGGGTATTTCTGTGTGGCCAGTTCGATGAGGTAGGGATCCAAGTCAATACCGGTCACCTTGTGGCCCTGCTGGGATAAGTAGCCGTCCAAGCGCCCTTGGCCGCAACCCGCATCCAAAATTGAGCTGCCGCGGGCGCTGAGCGCGTCGATAAGCCTGGCCTCGCCCACGATGTCTTCACCGCGGGAAAGGAAGTCCTCCCAGCGCTGCGCGTACCGCTGGGAATGGCCGGGGTTGGCTTTGATGAGGTCGTTCCAAGTGGGCATGCTTTAGCCCTCGAAGTCTTCGAACTTGTCCTTCTTGGGCGCTGGCGCTGGACGGTTGAGCACCATGGTGCGCAGGGTGGACCGAGCCACGAGCTTGCCGCGGTGGTACATCTTGATTTTGATCAATTGGGTGCTGGATCCAGCGTGGATAATTTTTGTTTCTAGATCAATCACACCGGCAGACACTGGTGCCAAGAAGTCCGTGTTGCAGTTCATGCCCACAACAACCTGGCCTTTTGCCGCGATCAGGCCGGCAACGGAACCTGCGGTTTCCGCCAGGGAGGAGTACACGCCACCATTGACGATGCCGGTGATTTGTAGGTGTCCGTCGGAAACATGTAGCTCAGCGCGGACCGTCTCAGGAGTGAGCTGGGTAAAGCGCATTCCCAGGGTCTTGGAGAAACCGGTGGTGGATTCGTTGACGGTGGCCAGATCTTCAATGCTCAAACCTTCCGCCGGAAGGTTGGCCAGTACGTTCAGGAATTCTGATTGGTTTTGCATACGCCTTAATCTAGCGGTTTCGGGCCTGCAGTGCTGTGCTCGGTGTGCTGGTTGTGCGGTGGGAGTACCTGGGCAATGCCTTGCTGCATGTGAGAGCTCTGAGCACTGCCTTGCCCTGCCTGTGGATTGGAGGTGCTGCTCACGCGGATTCTGGTGCTGCATGACTCCCCTGGGCTGCGCATCGCAGGCTTTCATTCATTGGGTTTTTGGGCCTTCGTACCGCCGCAACCTGCGAGAGATTTCCCACACCAAACCCACATGTAAGCAACCAAACCCACGTTTTTCGAGTGTGCGCGCGGGTACGTTGTGCCGCCGGGTGAGATTCCTACGGCTTCTCTAGGTTCCTGGGGCGGGCATCACAAGCGGGAGCGGGTAAGCTGTGTGCTTATGACTGACCAAGCAACTTCCGCACAGATCGGCGTAGTTGGACTCGCAGTGATGGGTTCCAACCTTGCCCGCAACTTTGCCCGGAACGGCAACACCGTGGCTGTGTACAACCGCAGCGCCGCAAAGACCCATGACCTTATTGAACAGCACGGGCACGAGGGTAACTTCGTCCCCTCTGAGACCATCGAGGACTTTGTGGCCTCCCTGGAGAAGCCTCGCCGCGCGATCATTATGGTGCAGGCCGGTGCCGCAACGGACGCTGTGATCAACCAGCTCGCTGATGCGATGGAAGAGGGCGATATCATCATCGACGGCGGCAACGCCCTGTACACGGACACGATTCGCCGCGAAAAGGAGATCGCAGCGCGTGGCCTCAACTTTGTTGGCGCAGGCATTTCCGGTGGTGAGGAAGGTGCGCTGAACGGACCTTCCATCATGCCTGGTGGCCCGGAGGCGAGCTGGGAGGCGCTTGGTCCGCTGCTGGAGTCCATTGCTGCTGTGGTGGACGGCACGCCTTGTGTGACCCACATCGGCCCCGACGGTGCGGGCCACTTTGTGAAGATGGTGCACAACGGCATCGAATACGCAGACATGCAGGTGATTGGCGAGGCCTACCAACTGCTGCGCTACGGCGCAGGCCTGAGCCCACAGGAGATCTCTGAGATCTTCTCTACCTGGAACCAGGGTGACCTTGATTCCTACCTCATTGAGATCACCGCAGAGGTGCTGAAGCAGGTGGACGCTGAGACCGGCACGCCGTTGGTGGACCTCATCGTGGACGCCGCTGGCCAAAAGGGCACCGGCCGCTGGACCGTAAAGGCCGCGTTGGATCTGGGCATCCCAGTCACCGGCATTGGCGAGGCCGTGTTTGCCCGCGCACTTTCCTCCGCCACCGCACAGCGCGAAGCAGCCCAGGGCGAGCTCCCTGCTGGTGAGCTGCACACCCTTGAGGCGCTCGGCGTGGACCGCGAGACCTTCATTGAGGACGTGCGCCGCGCGCTCTACGCATCCAAGCTGGTTGCCTACGCTCAGGGCTTTGATGAGATCAAGGCAGGTTCCACCGAGCACAATTGGAACGTGGACCCACGCGACCTGGCCACTATTTGGCGCGGCGGCTGCATCATCCGCGCGAAGTTCCTCAATCGCATCGTTGGGGCGTACGACGCCAACCCAGAGCTGCCAACCTTGTTGCTGGATCCGTACTTCAAGGGCGAGCTTTCCAACCTGGTGGATTCTTGGCGCCGCGTGGTGGTTGCCGCCACCCAGATCGGCCAGCCGATTCCCGTCTTCGCCTCCAGCCTTTCCTACTACGACTCCCTGCGTGCACAGCGCCTCCCAGCGGCCCTCATCCAGGGTCAGCGTGACTTCTTTGGTGCGCACACCTACAAGCGCGTGGACAAGGAAGGCACCTTCCACACCTTGTGGTCCGGTGATCGCACGGAGATCAGCACTGACTAGTTGCTGCCCAGCTGCTGTCTAGCTGCTGCCTAGTTTCCGTCTCACGTTCATCCAGACACCGCGCTTCCGCGCTTTTCAAGCAGGGGCGAGGCCGTACGAACTGCTAGGATAGTCCGAATGACTACCTTTGCCGATCTCGGCCTCGCCCCTGCTGTTGTCCATGTACTACAGCGCCAGGGCATCACTGAACCCTTCCCCATCCAAGCCGCAGCGATCCCAGATGCATTGGCAGGCAAGGATGTGCTTGGGCGTGGCCCCACCGGCTCCGGCAAAACCTTTACCTTTGGCCTGCCCATCATTAGCCGCCTGTTTCGCACCGGCGCCAGCGCCCCAGGCAAGCCCCGAGCCTTGATTCTCGCGCCAACCCGTGAGTTGGCGGCGCAGGTCCGCGAGCGCCTTGACGAGCCAGCAGCGGTCTGTGGGTTGCGCATCATCGATGTTGTGGGTGGCGTGAACATCCGCAACCACATCCGTCAGCTCGCCGCCCCGGTGGATATTCTGGTGGCCACCCCAGGGCGCGCCCAGGACCTCATCAACCAGAAGTACCTGGACCTTTCCAAGGTGGAAATCACCGCTTTAGATGAAGCGGACCAAATGGCGGACATGGGTTTTCTCCCCCAGGTCACCAAGCTTCTTGAACGAACCCCGGCCGGCGGTCAGCGGTTGCTCTTTTCCGCCACCTTGGACGGCGATGTGCAAAAACTCGTGGACCGCTTCATGCAGGACCCCGCCGTCCATTCCACTGCCCCGGTGGAGGCAGCCGTGGAAACGATGACGCACTACGTGTTCCACGTTGGTCAGAAGGTTGACCGTCCGGACATTGTGGCGCGCATCGCCGGGCGCGAAGGCAAAACAATCATGTTTATGCGCACCAAACACGCGGTTGACCGGCAAGTCAAAAAGTTGCGCCGGATCGGCATCAACGCCGTGGGGCTGCACGGGGACAAAGGCCAGGGCTCGCGCACCGCGTCTATCGCGGGATTTACCGACGGTTCCGTTCCGGTTCTCGTGGCCACGGACATCGCCGCACGTGGCATCGACATCGCCGACGTAGACCTGGTTGTCCACATCGACCCACCCGCCGACCACAAGGCCTACCTGCACCGAGCTGGCCGCACCGCCCGTGCTGGAGCCGTCGGTGCCGTTGTCACGCTCGTCACCGATGAGCAGCGTCAAGAGGTGGCAAAACTCCTGGAAAAGGCTGGCGTAGACGCCCAAGAAGCGCACGTCACCGCGGACTCGGAGGAACTCGCCCGCATCACTGGCGCCCGCAAGGTGAATGGCAGCCCACTGCCGCCCTTCGGCCAAATGCTCCAGCAGCGCCCCAGCAAGGATTCCGACGCACCCAAGACTCCAGGCACCGGGAGTCGCGGGAATCGGCGCCCGGCGGGCGGGAACAAGGCTCGAAATGGGAACAAGGCTCGAGGCGAGGCCCAAAACAAGTCTGCTAAGCCTTTCCGTGAACGTAGCGGCAAAGGAAATGCAAGCCGCAACGCACAGCCACGTTCCAGCAGGCAGCGAGGAAACCGCTAGTATAGGGCAACGATGGACATCCTCATAAGCATTCTTTCTCTTATTGGCTTTGTGCTGCTCACTGCAAGCACGGGCCTGTTCGTGGCTATTGAGTTTGCGCTCACCGGCCTCGAGCGCTCCACGATTGATAACCACGTCCAGGCCAAAGGCGATGGCCGCGCAAAGGCCGTGCGCAGGGACTACCAAAACCTCTCGTTCGTCCTGTCCGGCGCGCAGCTCGGCATCACCATCACCACGCTGGCCACGGGCTTTTTGGCTGAACCGATCTTGGCGCAATTCTTTACCCCTGTGCTGGAAGCAGTGGGTCTAAGCGCTTCCTCCTCCACCACGGTGGCCCTCATACTCGCGCTGCTCGTGGCAACATTTTTGTCCATGGTGTTTGGCGAGCTTGTGCCCAAGAACATCGCCATCACGCACCCGCTCGAGACCGCCCGCTTTGTAGTGGGCCCGGTGGGCATTTTCAATACTGTGTTCAAGGGTTTCATTAACGTGCTCAACCGGGCGGCAAACTTCACGGTGCGCCGCATGGGCATCGAACCTGCGGATGAGCTGGCCTCCGCCCGTTCTACGCAAGAACTCACCGCGCTGGTGCGTAACTCCGCTGAGTCGGGTGGCCTTGATGAAAACACCGCCCTGGTGCTGGACCGATCCCTGAAGTTCGGCGAGACCACCGCGGCAGAACTGATGACGCCTCGCTCCACTATCGAGACATTGCATGCCGACGACACCGTCCCAGACCTCATCGCCTTGGCAATCGAATCCGGTCACTCCCGCTTCCCCGTGATCCAGTCCGACCTCGACGACACCCTCGGTGTAGTCCACTTCAAGGACGCCTTCTCTATCCCCCAGGAGCAGCGCGCAACCACCACCATGCGATCCTTGGCCCGCCCAATTCCGGTGGTCCCGGAGAGCTTGGATGGCGACTCGGTGCTCAACGCGGTGCGCTCGGCGGGTTCCCAGGTGATCCTGGTGGCTGATGAATACGGCGGCACCGCGGGCATCATCACCATTGAAGACGTGGTGGAAGAAATCCTGGGCGAGGTATACGACGAGCACGATGACCAAGAAGCAGAGCGCGACTTCCAGCGCTTCGGCACCTCCTGGGAAGTAGCCGGTTTGGTTCGCCTGGATGAACTCACGGAAAAGGTGGGCTACCACAGCCCCGAGGGCCCCTATGAAACCCTCGGAGGTTTGGTGATGGCACAGCTCGGCCGGATTCCGCAGGTGGATGACCAATTGCTGCTGCCGGAATCGGACAACCCGTTTTTGGCAGAGTTTGAGTCTGGCTACAGTGGGCGCTGGCTCGCCAAGGTCACGGTGATGGAGGACCGCCGCGTGGAAAAAGTAATCCTCTCCCCCGTCAGCGATGAGGAGGCGGAGGCTTTCCAAAACGCTGCCGCTTCTTCCGCAACTCATGGGGCGCCCAACCCCGCCACCCAGAATAAGGAGGCCTAAGCGATGAGCCTTCTCACTACGATTTTCCTCATCATTGGCCTGCTGCTGGCCAACGCCTACTTTGTGGCAGCGGAGTTCGCGCTCATTTCCTCGCGTAAAGACCGCCTGGAAAACATGATTGCGCAGGGCCGCCGCGGCGCCCGCACGGTTCTTTACGCAACAGAGCACCTGTCCATCATGCTGGCGGTTTGCCAATTCGGTATCACGGTGTGCTCGCTGCTGCTCGGTAAGGTTGCTGAACCGGCGATCGCTCACTTCATTGAGGAGCCCTTCCAAAACTGGGGTGTGCCGGACCATCTCCTACACCCAATCAGCTTTGTGATCGCGCTCGGCCTGATCACCTTCCTCCATATCCTCTTTGGCGAGATGGTGCCAAAGAACATCGCCCTGGCGGGCCCCGAAACCTTGGCAATGTGGCTCAGCCCCGCCTTGTTGTGGATCATGCGCATCACGAGGCCATTGATCATCTTCATGAACTGGATCGCGCGCATCACGTTGCGAGCGGTGGGCATCGAGCAAAAGGACGAGCTAGATTCCACAGTTGACCAGGAACAATTGGCCACGATGATCTCCGAGTCCCGCTCCGAAGGCCTGCTCGACGCCGAGGAGCACGCCCGCCTCAACAAGGCGCTGCGTGTGGAAGATCGCTCCATCAAGGAGGTGCTGATTCCGCTTTCCGACGTCCGCACGCTCGCATTCGGTCAGCGCGGCCCGCAGCTCACGGAGCTGGAGCTGGCGGTTGCTGAAACCGGATTTAGCCGCTTCCCAGTGACTGGCAAAGACGGCTCGTTCATCGGTTATGTGCATGTGAAGGACATTCTGGACCGCCTCGGCGAGAACAACCCGGACATGATTATTCACCGCTCGGAAATCAGGCCGCTGACCATCGTGGATGGCACCGGCACCATGGATGAGGCGCTGCAGGCGATGCACAAGAAGTCCGCCCATATGGCGCAGGTCCGCGACCGCGGCGAACTCCTCGGCGTGGTCACCTTGGAGGACCTGATCGAAGAATACGTGGGCACCTTCTCTGACTGGACTCACGAGCAATAGCAATGGGCACGTCCACCACAACCGTGCTCGCCCCCGAACAGTGGCGGGCACTGGCCGCAGAACATGACGCACGCGCGGAGACGTTTACCGCTGCGCACGTTGCGCGTCGGAAAGCTGGGCAGCGCCACCCAGTGTTTGATTTCCTCTTTGAGTACTACCCGATTCGAGCCTCCCACCTCCACAGGTGGCACCCTGGCGTCGGAAATGCACTGGCCCATGATCCTGATTCGGATGCCCCGCCGGTGCAGGCAGGCTGGAAGTGGTACAGCACCGCCGAAGGCATCACACAGGTGGACCTGGGCGCATTCTGTGCCGCAAAGCAGCAGACGCTGGGCTATATCCGTGAGCTGCTGGCGAATACTGAAGTGAACCCGGCGCACTTTGACTGCTTTGGCCTGCATGAATGGGCAATGGTGTTTGAAACGCCGCAGCCGCGCCACGAGCTCCCCCTGCGCCTCGGCGCGGAAGGCACCGACGCCGTGGTGCGCCGCGAGCAACTGCGCTGCACGCATTTTGATGCCTTCCGGTTTTTCACCGAGCCCGCGCGGCCGCTCAATCTCACCGTGCTGGACAGGGAAAGCCAGCCACACATGGAGCAACGCGGCTGCCTGCACGCGAACATGGACCTGTATAAGTGGGCCACCAAGCTGGGGCCGCTGGTGCCCGGTGAGCTCTTGCTGGACGCCTTTACCCTGGCGTGGGACGCGCGGATCTTGGACATGGAGGCGTCGCCTTATGACTGCCGCGAGCTCGGATTTGGGGTGGTGGCTATTGAAACGCCGGAGGGCAAGGCGGAATACGTACACCGCCAGCGAGAACTTGCGGCACGAGGCAGTTCGGTGCGCGCACGGCTTGTCGCTGTAATCGACGCCGCCCGCGCGCTTACACTGTAAACGCTCGAGCACAACAGAACCCACCTGCACGTGTGCACCGTGGTTGGAGAAAGGCGTGACAATTGGGTAGGCATTCCGATGGTAAAAGCAACTACGCGGTATCAAAGGGTTTCATCCTGAGCGTGGTCGCGCTCATCCTCGCGGTGGTGGCGGTGAGCGTGTGGTACACCCAAACCCGCCAAGAATCCTCCGCTAGCGGCGAATGCATCAACGGCGAACTGATTCTTCCGGTGGCATCATCGCAGCCCGACGCCGCCCGGGATGTCATTGACGCCTACAACAGCGCAGACCGGGTGGTTCGTGACTACTGCGTCACAGCGTCTTTGGCGGACAATGTTGCCGATGCTGGCGTGTACCTTGCCGCCGAATCCGACCAAGAGATCCAGGCAGCGCTCGCCCAGGCTGGGCGCTCCGCTGCCACGCTGGAGTGGCCTGTAGTGGCAATGGAAAAGGTGGGTTTTGCCACCCAGGATGCAGGAGTGGAATGGGCCGAGGAGGCGCAAGTGCGCTACCCCACCGCCAGCGATCCCCTAGCCGCGGCACTCGTGGCCACCGCGCAGCTCGGCGAGGACGCAATCGCAGTGGCGCAGGCTCTCAGTCAGGACACCAATCTGAGCGTGGAGCAAGCAGTGACGGAGGGCGCAGCATTTGCGGTATCCGCCTCCAACGTTCCCGATGGCTGGACGTTCGTGGAGGCACCGGACACCTTCAAGCCGCTGCGTGCGGTGGCGTTGAACGCCACCGATGCCGTTGATGAGGAGAAGATCCGCGCCGGCGCTGACTTTGGGCAGGCCATTGCGCTCAATGGCGGTACCGAGTTGCCCCAAGGATTCGCAACCGCCGCAGAGGCCCTGGCTGCCTTGAGCAGCGAGGGGACGCTGGGCGCGTCGGTAGCAACCGCAGAATCCCAGCAGCAGGACGTCCTCTTCCTCATGGACACCTCTCAGGGGGTAGCCGGTGAGTGGTTCAACGCTGAGGTTGCTGCGATCACCCGAGTTGCCGCCGAGGTTGGCGAGGGGCGGGCGCTGGGCCTGTGGAACTACTCTTCCCCACTGTCTGAAGGGGTGACGGCCGGCTGGCGCAACAACGTGGCGCTGGGTGTGGGCAACAGTGCGGATTCGCTCAGTGGTATTGCCCAAGCCTTTGGTACTGGTGGGCAACCGCAGACGCGCTCCGCAGTGGCCGCGGCGTTGCTGCACGCTGCCGATTACGCGGTGCAGACCGGAAACGGGCAGCCGGTGACAGTGCTGGCCTTTACCTCCGGCACCGCCGATGAGATGAACGTGATGGACGTTGTACCAGTGGCCCAGCAAGCGCAGGTGCGCCTAGTGGTGCTTTCCCTCGGTGCGAACGAGCCGGATGAGAACCTCGCGGAGGCTGCGGCGGCTACCGGTGGCAAGCTCACCCAGGTGACCGATGTGGAGCGGCTGCCAGAGATCGCCGCAGAAGCACTCGCTACTCAGTAAGCAGCTAGATCCGCTCGATGAGGGTGAGCACCTCTTTGGGGGTGCTTGCCTGCAGGGCCACCTTCGGCAACGGAGGGCGCTGCACCATGATCACAGGAATTCCGAGCTGGTTCGCAGCCTGGAGTTTGGCCTCCGTGAGTGTGCCGCCTGAGTTTTTGGTCACCAAGACGTCAATTTGGTTGCCGATCATCAGAGCCTTCTCATCCTCCAGGGCAAATGGCCCGCGGGAGGTGATCACGCGGTGGCGTGGTGGCAGTGGGGCGCTTGGGGGTTCCACAGTGCGGATCACGTAGAGGTTGTGGGGATCATTGGCAAAAGCAGCGAGCTGCTGGCGGCCAATGGTGAGCAGCACGTGAGCAAAACGCGTAGCCTGTTCGGCTGCTTCCTGCATGGAGCTCACCTCAATCCACTTGTCCCCTTTTTGCTTCACCCAGGCCGGGCGGTGCAGGGCGATCAGGGGAATGCCGGTGGCCCTGGCAGCTTCCGCGGCGGACTGGCTGATCCGTTCCGCAAAGGGATGCGTGGCATCAATGACCACCTCCACGCCTTGGTTGAGCAGCCAGGAGGTAAGCCCAGCCGGGCCACCAAAGCCGCCGATGCGGACCTCGCCCACAGGCAACTTGGGAGCGGAAACTCGGCCTGCAAGTGAGCTGGTCACGTGCCAGCCTCGCTCTGCCAACAGCCGCGCGACTTCGCGGCCTTCCCCGGTGCCGCCCAGGATTAATGCCCGCATGCAATGGTCCTTCCGTGTTCGTCGCGCGGACGGTCGTCGGAATAGAGGAAGGAATCAGGGAAGCCCTCCGCGCCGAGCACCCTTCCCACCACGATCACCGCGGTGCGCTGGATGTTGGCCTCACGTACTTTCTGAGCGATGTCGCCGAGGGTACCGCGCACGATCTGCTCGTTTTCCCTGGAGGCGTAAGCCACCACCGCGGCCGGGCAGTATTCGCCGTAGTTCGGGGTGAGCTCCGCAACCACGCGCTCGATGTCATGGGCAGCAAGGTGGATGCACAGGGTGGCTTTGCTCGCGCCGAGGGTTGCCAGGTCTTCGCCTTCAGGCATCGCAGACGCCCTGCCCTGGACGCGGGTGAGGATCACCGTTTGGCCCACCGTGGGCACCGTGAGCTCGTGGCCAAGGCTTGCCGCAACCGCAGCGAAGGCGGGCACACCTGGGACGATTTGGTAGGCGATCCCCAGCTCCGTCAGCCTGCGCGCCTGTTCCGCTACCGCGCTGTAGATAGACGGGTCCCCGGAATGCAGCCGGGCTACGTCCTTGCCCTCCCGGTCCGCCTGGGCGATGGTGTTGATGATCTCCTCAAGCGGCATGCGCGCGGTGTTCACTACGGTGGCGTCCTGCGCAAGAGACTCCAATACCTCCTCGGGCACAATACTGCCCGCGTACAGCACCACCGGTGCCTCGGAGAGAATGCGGTGTGCACGCAAGGTGAGCAGGTCCGCGGCCCCTGGGCCTGCGCCGATGAAATAGACGGTCATTCGTTGCTCCTTCACTGGTTCCGGTGATGTTCCGGGTTTTGCTCCGGGATATTGCTCCGGGCGAGGCTAGTTCTTTTCCACATACCACTGGTGCACCCCAAGTGCTGGGCGCAGAGCGGTGAAGCTGCCAATTGCATGTTCGTGGCTGATTGCAAAGTGGTGCAGCTCCCCACCGAATTGTTTGCGCAGCTCAAACAGCCGTGCTTGGGTCTCAATGGTGACTGCATTGGCCACCAGGCGCCCGCCGGGGCGCAGCCGCTCCCAAGCCTGCTCAAACACACCGGGGATGGTGAGCCCACCACCGATGAACACCGCTGTTGGGGATTCCAGGGCTTTGGCAAAGGCCTCCGGTGCCGCACCCTGCACGCTCAACAGGGTGGATACACCCAGCGTTGCTGCGTTGGCCTGAATACGCTCGGCACGCTCAGGGTTGCGTTCAAACACCACCGCGCGGCACTGGTGTGGCGACTGCGCAGCCATGCTCACCGCCTGCGCACCCACGCGCAGAAACTCAATCGCCACCGAACCCGAGCCACCGCCGATGTCCCAGAGCACATCCCCGGTCATAGGGCGCAGCGCAGCGATTGCCAGCGCCCGAACGTGGGACTTGGTGAGCTGGCCGTCGTGCTCATAGCAATCATCTGGCAAACCGGGCGCCAACGACGCCGCCGGTGGGCGTTCAGCAAAGGTTCGGTTGGCTTGCGGCGTGACGGCCAAAATGTTCAAGCCGGGCATCGGCTCCACCGGCGCACCTGGGGCAAGCACCACTCGGCGTTCATCCTCCGCACCGAGGTTGTGCAGAACCTCCACCACTGTCTCCTCCGGCACGAAGCGGCGCACCTCGCTGGGAGTGTGCTCATCACGCCCCAGCACCAAAAACGGCATACCCTTGGCCACGGGGATCGCCAAAGAGTCAACGGGAGCAGTGACCAAGCTGTAGATTTCCGTGTGCTGCAACGCCCATCCGAGGCGGGCACAGGCAAGGCTTGCCGACGACGGCACAGGCAGCACCAAAGGGGCGTAGCCCAGCCGCCTCACCGTGGCTCCGATCCCATAAAACATCGGGTCGCCGGAGGCTAGCACCACAACACTCGCCATGGGTTGCGCAGTGTGGGTGGCCAGAAGCATGTTCAGGCCCGGGAGCAGCGGCCGCGGGAGTTCTACGAGGTCTGCGGGAGTCCACTCAGCAACCAGGTCTAGTTGGCGCTTCGCGCCGATTACTACGGTTGCGCTCGCGAGCACCTTTTGGGCTTGCGTGGTAAATGTATCCTGCGCGGAGGTACCTGAGGAGGCATTGATGCCCACCACGGTGATGTTTGATGAAGTCATTGCTTTCTTTTCAATTCATCCTTAGCGCGGCAACTTGCGCCAAATCGGGCGTGGTACAAGCCGCATCACCCAAGCGAGTATTTGCAGTTTGGCGGGAATCCACAGGGTGCGCGACTTCCCGCGAGCTATCTGTGCAACCACCGCCTGAGCAACGTCCGTGGCGTACACGGACATCGGGGCTGGCTTCATCCCCTTGGTCATGGACCCGATCACAAAACCGGGACGCGCCGTGATCACCTGCACGCCGCTACCGTGGAGCGCGTCGCTAAGCCCCTGACAGAAGGCGTCCAGCCCAGCTTTGGTTGAGCCGTACACATAGTTCGGGCGCCTCGCCCGGAACCCTGCGATGGAGGAAAAGGCCACGATCGTGCCGATGCCCTGTTGCCGCATGTGCGCTGCGAGCGCGGTCAGCGCCACGATTTGGGCGGTGTAATCGGTGTTCGCGATCAGCGCTGCGTGCTCGGGTTCGGCCTCAGCCTGGGCTTGATCGCCGAGGATGCCGAAGGAAACCACAGCCACATCCAGATGCCCGATCTGGGCAAGCAGCGGCTCGATGCGCGTGGCATCTAGGGCGTCAAACTCGTGGAGCTGGACCTGGCGCGCGCCTAGGCGTTCAAGCTGGCTTTGGAGAGGAGCGAGAGCATCCAGGCGGCGTGCGGCCAGGTGAAACGTATTTCCCGCTGCCAGCAGCTTTGCTATTTCACCACCGATTTCACTGGTTGCGCCCAAGATGAGGACCGTGCTCATGGCTTGGATCCTTGCAGCTCACGCGGTTGGGTGTTGAGCACTTCCACGCCTTGGGCGGTGACCACCACGATGTCCTCGATCCGCGCCCCGGCCACATCGGGCAGGTAGATTCCTGGTTCCACGGAAAAGGCCATGCCTTCTTCCAACACCAGGGTGTTGCCGGCCATGATGTTCGGCTCCTCATGGGTGGAAAGTCCGATGCCGTGGCCGGTGCGGTGGATGAAGTACTCGCCAAAGCCGGCTTGGGTGATGATCTCCCTACCGATGGCGTCAATGTGCTCCGCGGTGACGCCTGGGCGAATCGCCTCAAGCTGAGCGGCTTGGGCACGGTAGAGGACCTCATACATTTCTCTGATTTCTGGCTCCGCCTGCTGCGGATCCCCCACCACGTAGGTGCGGGTGCAGTCCGAGTGATAGCCGTATGCGGTGGTGCCGCCGATGTCCACCACAACCACGTCTCCGGTTTCGAGTACGCGAGAGGAAAACTCGTGGTGCGGATTGGCACCGTTTGGGCCAGAACCCACGATGGTGAAATCCACCGCCACGTGTTCCTGCAGGATTAACTCACGGATCTGGGCAGCCACGCTGGCCTCAGTCACGCCCGCTTGTAGCAGCGCTGGGACAGCGGCATGAACGCGGTCGATCGCTTGCGCTGCCTGGCGCAACTGGGCAATTTCTGCCTCATCCTTGGCCACAAACAGCGCAGCAAGTACCTCAGTGCCCAACACGGTCCGCGAACCTGGGCCCAGGAGTTCTTGGATCTTCAAAAGGTGCGCAGCGCTGAGATCGGGGCTGATGCCGACGTTCACCGGTTGCGCGAACGCCGGGTTGGTTACCCCACCGCTGGACCCTAGCAGCGCCGCCACCGCGTATTCGTGGGCGGGCTCGCCATCCGTCCAGGAACGCACAGTGACTTCGAGTTCAGGTACGGCGGAAAGAGCCAGGTCACCTGCGTCTACTGCGGGCACGATCATCGTCGGTGTGCCGTTGGCAGGGATGATCAACGCAGTCAGGCGCTCAAAGGTGGAAAGCCAACTACCTGTGAAATAGGCCAGGTGCGGTCCGGCCCCAATCACCACCCCATGAAGGCCTGCACGCTGCAGGTGCTCCTGGGCTGCCGTGAGGCGGCCCGCGTACACCTGGGCAGGAAACATCGAGGGATTGTGTGCTGCACTCATGCAGGCCATCTTAGCCCCTGTGCCCCCAACACCTACATTGCGCCAGCAGCCAACATGCTCAAGACCTGATCTACACTCAAAAAGGTGACAGCACACCTTGATCAACAGGCCACACCCGAAGACGCCGTGGTGACCCTACGCAGCGGCACTACCTATTGTTTTGGCGTGCTGATCAGCCCCACCAAAGTGCTCACAGTCCGGCACTTCCTCAGGGAGCTACCCCCTGGGCTGCCGATCCTGGTGGGCACACAACGGATCCGTGCCACGCCGATCCCAGGCACAGAGGTATCGGACCTCGTAGTGCTCCGGCTGAGCCGGCCCATCCAATTGCGCCGCTACCCCTACGTATCCACCCGCTGGCTTTTGCCCGGCATGCGGATCTCCATGGTGTCCCAAAAAGGCCTGTTACGCGGTATCGCTGTGCTCATGTGGCCACTGCAACTCAGCCGAAACTGGCGCACCAGGACCTATCCCTCCGTGAGCGTGGTGCATAACCGGAAAGCCATCAAAGGTGATTCCGGAAGCCCCATGCTCCAAGGCTGGGAGATCCTCGGACTCCAGTCAATGATCCTGGACCCGGCAGGCATCAACATCGGGCTAGCCACCTGCGCACTCGTTGCACCGCACCGAGGCAAACTCCTCGGCCACTAGCCCTGACCCAACCACGAGCGCTCAATAGCTGCTTAGGCGCCGATGGCCACCACGCCACGTCGGATTGCGTCAATGGCACGTCGGGCCACTTTCTGCGTGTCCGCGCTGTAGCTGGTGTTGCGGACCTGCTCGAGGAGGTCGATTACCTGGCGGCATTGGCGCACAAAGTCACCCGGGGTGAGTTCCGCACCGGACTGCGCGGCCGCGGCTAAGCAGTACCCCAACGGAGCGCCCGCGGTCCACTGGTGCATCGCCAGGGCAAAGCCGGGCTCGGGAGTCTTGGTGATCGGAAGGTTGTGGCGGCGTTCGTCCACGCTGAGCTCATCCCACAGGCGCATGGTGGCGTTCATTGCCTTGGCCATCGGTTCAGTGGCGGCATCCGCTGAGCCGCGGGTTTCTTTGCGGTTTTCAAAACTCAGCATGCTCACCACGCCCGCGAGCTCGGCAGGGTCCAGGCCATCCCAAATCCCGCGCTTGAGGCACTGGGCTACCAGGAGGTCAGACTCGTTGTGGATGAGTGCCAGGCGCTCGCCCTCGTCGGTGATGTAGGGCACGCCCTCGCGGAACTCCACGTAGTCCAGCTCGGCGAGCAGTCCCAGGATGCGGTCAAAGGTATGCCCCAAGGTGTCCGTGGCCTTACTGACCGTGGATTCCAGGCGGGCAACCTCGCGGCGCGTGCGCTGGAGTGCTTCCGCAATGCGGGCCAGCTCCTCGCGGCCTTCCACGCGGTGAGCCTGATGGTCGCGGATGGCCAGGCGTAGGGCATTGACCTTGGCGTTGTTCTTGGTGCGTGCCTCATGGCGCAGCTTCCGGGGGCGCCTGAATGAGTGCTTGCGGAAAAGTCGCTGCACCACATGGACCTGGGAGCCCGGCTTGGCAATGACGCCACGAGGCAGGCGCATCACGCCAATGTGCACCGGGGGCACGCCGAACTGGGATACATCAATGCGCCCGGACCACCCGGATTCCATGATGATCCACGGTTTTGGATCATGCGGGTTGTTGGCCGGCTGCACCACCACCGCCAGCTCAGGTGACTTCCGCGAAGGCAGTGCGATCACCTCCCCAAGCTGCAGCCGCGCGAGCACCTTAGTGATCTCAGCTTGGCGCTGCTGGATCGCGTTCTTCTTTTGCTCACGTTCCGCTTGGCTAAGTTGCGTGCGCAACTCCATGTAATCAAGGAAGGAGTCCATGAGGGCGCTGGCGGCATCCGGCTCAAGCCCGCGCGCCGCAATCGCCTCATGAAACTCCCTCAGAGCCTTTTCTTCCCGGCGTTTGGCCACCTGGATTGCGCGGACCTCGTCCACCACGGAGCCGTCGGCCTGATATTGCGCAAAGCTCATCTCCAGAAGCTGGTGAGCTTGGTTAAAGCCGATGGTCTTGAGCAAATTCACGCTCATGTTGTAGCCGGGGGCAAAGGTGGAGTTCAGCGGGTAGGTGCGGGTGGAGGCCAGCCCGGCCACCTGGGCGGGGTCCATCGCTGGTTGCCACTGGACCACCGCGTGGCCGATGTGGTCAATGCCGCGGCGCCCAGCACGCCCGGTGAGCTGGGTGTATTGGCCTGGGGTAAGGTCCACATGCGCTTCACCGTTGTACTTCACTAGCTTCTCCAGCACCACGGTGCGCGCCGGCATGTTGATCCCCAATGCCAGGGTCTCTGTGGCAAAGACCGCGCGCACAAGGCCCTTGGTAAACAGTTCTTCCACGATGTGGCGAAACGCCGGCAGCATCCCGGCGTGGTGGGCTGCGAAGCCGCGCATCAGTGCGGAACGCCACTGGCGGAAGCCCAACACCTTGAGATCTTCCTCCGGGATCTCCGCCACGCCCTGATCCACGATCTCCGCGATCTCCTGGGCCTCCTGCTGGCTGGTGAGCACCAAGGAGGAGCGTTGGCATTGGTAGAGGGCAGCGTCGCAGCCCGCGCGGGAAAAAATGAAGGTGATAGCCGGCATCATGTCATGGCCTTGCAGGATCTCTAGGACGTCCGGTCGGGAAAGCGGGCGGAAACGGTCCTGCGCCCTGGGGCGCCCGCTCCTGCTCGCACTGCCAGAACGGCCCGCGCTGCTGTCCCACTGAGCCCCATCTCCCTGTGACCGTGAGCGGAAGCCCGCTTGTGACGAGACCTGGTGGCGTCGGCCTGCGTAGCGATCTGCCTCGGTGCCTTCGAGGCGGGCGATGTGCGCCGCGAGCTGCTCGTTGAGTTCACCGGTGGTGCCGGGAGCGAACAAGGGGTGGACCCGCCTGCCCACGAGCATCCACTGGTGCAGCGGCACAGGGCGGTGTTCGGACACGATGACCTCGGTGTGGCCGCGCACGGTGTTGAGCCAGGCACCGAACTCCTCAGAGTTGCTTACCGTGGCGGAAAGTCCCACGAGGCAGACGTGTTCGTCGAGGCCCAGGATGGCCTCCTCCCACACCGCGCCGCGCGCCTTATCCGAAAGAAAGTGGATCTCATCCATCACCACATGGCTCAGCGCCAGCAGCGTGTCTGATTGCGCGTAGATCATGTTGCGGAGCACTTCGGTGGTCATCACGATCACATCGGCGTCATGATTGATGGACACATCCCCCGTGAGCAGGCCAACGTTCTCCTCACCGTGTTTGGCCACGAGCTCGTGGTACTTCTGGTTGGAGAGCGCCTTGATCGGAGTGGTGTAAAAGCATTTTGTGCCCTGGTGCAGCGCGAACGCTACAGCGAACTCCCCCACGACGGTCTTGCCGGCACCCGTGGGTGCACACACCAACACCCCGCTTCCCTGCTCAATCGCGCGGCACCCCTGGATCTGGAAATCATCCAACGGGAATCCGAGGGTGCGTGCAAAGGTGTCAAAGAAGGGGGTGTTCATTGCTCCATTAGACCATGAAGGCCGGACTACAACACGTCGTCAAAGTTCCGGGACTGGTCAAGCGGGGCTGGGTCAGACAGGGAATCCGGGGTATGGAGCGGGCTTGGGGCTTCGCTTGCCGACGCAGCCACCGCCGCCTCGCCCGCAAGCGGTGCCGCGGGGGCAATGTCATCCGGGGTCTGGTCGAGCTGGCTGGCAGTTTCGTCGTCTCCATCGAGCCAGTCAGGGCGCTCGGTGACGCGACGCTTGTCATTGATCCGCGCGAATTGGATGGCCAGTTCCGCCAGCAAGCTCAACGCAAAGGCGAGCATCACCATGGAGAACGGGTCCTGGCCTGGGGTCATCACCGCGGCGAACACGAACAGCCCCACGATGATGAGGCGGCGCTTGTCTTTCAACGACTCGTAGGACACCAAACCCACGATGTTGAGCATCACCAACAACAACGGCAGCTCGAAGCTCACGCCGAAAATGATGAGTAGGGCAAGCAGGAAGTTGAAGTATTGGATACCGGAGAGGGCTGCCACCTGGAACTCATCACCCATGGACATGAGGAACTCCAGGCCGTAAGAGACCACGAAGTACGCCAAGATGGCGCCGAGCACAAACAGCGTGACGGCGGAGCTGACAAAGCTGAACGTCCACCGGCGTTCATTCTTATGCAATCCAGGGGTGATGAAGCCCCAGATTTGCGCGAGCCAGACGGGTGAGGCCAGGACCAAACCGGCAAGCGCACCCACCTTAAGGCGCAGAATGAACATTTCAAAGGGGCTGGTTGCAATCAGACGGCACTCACCGTCATTGGTGAAGTCAGCGCGCTTTTCCGGCGGCAGGTTGCAGTAAGGGCCACGCAGAATGTCACCCAAAGAATCAATCGGCCCAACGCGGTACTGATACCAAATGAACCCCAGGATGGTGCCGATCACCACGGCGATCAGCGCGATGATCACACGCCGACGCAACTCCTGGATGTGGTCCACCAGGGACATCTCACCGGTGGCGTTTTCCCGCCGCCGGCCTACCGATACCTTGTTCTTCAGCACACGCAGTTTGGCGGCGAAGCTACTCCCGCTCTTCCCATTCTTGCGCGGCACGCGGCCGCCGGTGCCCCGCCGTGAGCGAGGAACCTTGGTGACCACATTATTGGCAGATGAAGCGGAATCCGGCGTGGATTGATTCTGGGTCATGTCCGCTTAGTTTTGCTGCTGGTTGTATGGCTGCTGAATTGGCTGTTCCACAGGCTGCTGAATTGGCTGCTGCAGCGGCGCAACGTTTGGCTGAGCGGTGCCTGCTAGGTTCTGCTGGTTTGCTGCGCTGATTTGACGCTGCTGCTCAAAGCGCTCGTCGTCATTCTTCATTTCCTTGACCTCGGACTTGAAGATACGCATGGAACGGCCCAGGGAACGAGCTGCGTCCGGCAGCTTCTTGGCGCCGAAGAGCAGTACCACGAGCAGTACAACGATGCCGATTTCGAGTGGTCCAACGCTCATGAGAGTCCTTTCAGAACAGGGAAACTTGCAGTATGGAGCAAGGTTCTGCGGTGGCGCGAGCACCACCTTTTCCGGTTGATGTGCAAGAAGACTTGCTATACACCCTGCCAAGTGTAGTGCCCAACGCTCAAATGCTCACCCAAACACTCGGTTTTTGCAGACTTGGCAGGTCAGCAGCGGGTCTGACTACACCTGCGCTGGGGTGCCATAAGCCTGCGCGGCTCGCTGGGCACGTTCGCGGACCTCCTCAGCGGCCCCCGCGGGTGCGATCACCCGGACCCGGTCAGCATTGCGCAACGCGAACTCCACCAGCCAGGCCTGGGCAACCAGAGGCGCGCTGCACTCCACCCAACCGTGTTGGTCCGCGGCGCCCAGAACTTCAATGGCTGTACCCTCAGCCAGCCACAACGCATCCTGGCGAATGAGGAAGTGCGCCTTCGCCGTAACGTGCGCGAATCCAAATGGGTCTTCTGGGTCTTGGGTGAGCCGGTGCAGGTGGGGCCTGGAGTCCTGGCTGTGGAGCTCCACTGCACTCATGCGGTCCAGGCGGAACGTCCGGTGGTCCCCCTTGGCTTCCTCCCAGGCAGTGAGGTAGGAATGCCCCTGGGCTGTGAATAACCTCGCTGCGCTCACTGTCCTTATGCTGGGATCCTGCTCCCCCTGGCCAAGATAGCTAAAGCGAAGCTGCTGCCTTTGTGCCATTGCCTGGCGGATCGTTTCCAGCACCTCGGCGGGTGCTAACGCAACCGCGGTGCTATCCACAACAGCAGCAGCTTCCTGGGCCATGATCCCGCGGATCTTCGCCGCCGCAGACTCCACCGCTGCTGTGGACACCAAGCCCGGTACCTGTTCCAGGGATTCCAGGGCCAGCAACAAGGCGCCAGCCTCGGTCCGGGTGAGCCGCAAGGCGGTATCCATTCCTTGGGCATCGATCACATGCACAGCCTTGAGGTTGGGGTCCAGGTCCACTAGCTCATCAGGCAAGCTACCGGGGCCACAGCAAAACAGCCGGTTGAGGTCATCCCGAATTTGCTCCGGTGTGGTGCCCAAGTCAGCCGCTGCCTCCAGCATGGAGCGCCCCGGGTGCGCCTTGAAGTAAGGCAAGAGGTTCAACATGCGGACAAGGTCATGCAAGCGCTGCAGTTTGTGGGTCATTCGCGCTCCTTTGCTTGTGCTGCGCCTTCCTGAAGATCCGTCTGAACCCCGGCCAACTGGGCAATCCGCGCGCGTAGCGGCGCCGGGCCCAGCACCTCCACGGCGGGGTACGCCACCAGGGCGTTTCGGGCTAAATCATCTTCCACAGCACCACGAACTTCAATCACCTGCAGGTCTTGGGCAGCGCCATTCAGGGGGTGCTCGTCCACGACGTGCGGATTCAGTTCGCGGAGCCAGGCTGGGAGTGCGCCGGCAACGCTCAGGGTGGCGTCGGTAAGCGTGGTTCCTTGGGCGAGCTGCTCCAGCACCATTTCTTTGAGATCCCTGGTGCCGGGGCCGTGGAAGTCGGGCGCGGCGGAGGTGGGTTGGATCGTGACGTGGGCGATGCGGGTCATGCGGAAGGTGCGTGGGGCGTTGCGAGTGCGGTCAAATCCCGTGAGGTAGAGGCGGTCCTTGTGGGTCACCAGGCCCCATGGGTCGATTTCGCGGCGCACGGGTTCGCTGGTTTTGGTGCGGCGGTAGTCGAAGGTGACGGTGCGGGTGGTGGCAACGGCTCGAAGGATAGCGTCAAGGTCCTGAGCACCAATTTCGGTGAGATCGTTGTACGCGCGCAGTTGCGGGGCTGTTTGGAGGTCACGCTGCAGACCCGTTGCGGCGAGCTTGGTCCACCCGGACCGCTGGAATCCGGAAAGCTCTGAGCCTTGCCCAAGCTGGCTGGCCACTGCCAGGGCGGTTGCCTCCTCCGGGGTGAAGTGCAGCTCGGGGAGGGTGTAGTCATCGGATTGGAGCCGGTAGCCGGTGCCGTCACTGGTGGCGATCGCCTCAATGGGCACACCAGCGGCGAGGAGCACTTGGCGGTCACGGTGGAACAGCCGCTTAGCCGCATCTGTGGCGCGTTTCTCCCCCTCCGGCGTGCGCGCGTAGCCTTCCACGTTTGCGATCACCCACTCGGCAGGGAGCATGGAGCGGCCTAAACGCTCAGCATTCAGGAACGCAAAAGTAAGGTTGGTTTGCCGTTCAATCGCATAGTTGCGCGGTGCCGGTGCGCTCATGGCTTAGGTCCCCTGCTCGGAAGTATCGGCGTTGTGGTGCGCGAGCATGTACTCGATGAGGGCATCCACCTGTGGTTCTTCGGTGAGGAAAGGGTCGCCGAGCTCAACGATTTGCGGTTCCGGGCGGGCAACCATCATTCGGAGCCAATCGACGCTCACCGGCGCCTGCGTCTGCCGGGCTGCCTGGAGGAAACGGCCGCGTAGTGTGGCTCGAGTGGTGCTTGGGGCGTGATCGACAGCGTGCAGGATGTCCGAATCACTGAGGATGCGGTGCACCAGGCCCTTGGCTTCAAGGGCGCTGAACAGGCCGCGCCCCGGGCGGATGTCGTGGTAAGCCAGATCCACTTGCCGTAGCTTCGGGTGGCTGAAATCCTCAGGTGATAAGCCGAGGCGCTGCTGGTAGGAACGCAGCAGGTTCAGCTTGATTGCCCAGTCCACATCCTGGGCGAGCGCAGCAAGATCACCCCGCTCCAAGGCACTGACCACCTTCTCCCAGAGGGCGACCACGCGCTCCAGCTCGGCATGGTGCTCAGTTTCATGCTGGGCCAGCGTTTGCTTGCGCAGCCCCAGCCACTGCTTTGCAGCATCCAGGTAGGCGCGTTGAATCTCCACAGCGCTACGCTGCTCCCCGGAGACAAGCTGCGCTGGAGTAGCGCCCGGTGCAAATTCCGGTGCCGATTCAGGTGCTGGCGGCAGGCCGCGGGAAACATCCCTGATGGCCTGCATCTCATTGGCCAGCTCCAAGCCTTTGGGCTCGTACCCGGCCTCGATCATTTCCAAAACCAGGAAGGTGCTTCCCACCTTGAGCCAGGTGGAGGGCTCTGCCATGTTGGAGTCTCCCACAATCACGTGCAGCCTGCGGAAACGGTGAGAGTCCGCGTGTGGTTCGTCCCTGGTGTTGATGATCGGGCGCGACCTCGTGGTAGCGCTCGATACCCCCTCCCAGACGTGGTCGGCGCGCTGCGAAAGCTGGAACACACCGTCCTGGATGGAGCCGGCGCCGCAGAGCAGTTGGCGGGTAATCAGAAACGGCAGCAAGCTCTTGCCCAGGGTTTTCAGGACCGCGGAGCGGCTTACCAGGTAGTTCTCGTGGCAGCCGTAGGAGTTGCCAAAACTGTCCAGGTTGTTCTTGAACAAGTACACCTGGCCCCCGATGCCCTCCTTGCCGAGGGCGCGCTCGGCTTCCTCAGCCAGCCGGTTCACAATCACATCGCCGGCCTTTTCATAGGCCAGCAGTTGGGTGGGGCTATCACATTCCGCCGTGGCGTATTCCGGGTGGGAGCCGACGTCCAGGTACAACCGTGAGGCATTGGAAACAAAGATGTTTGAGCTTTGAAACTCCTCCACGATGGGGCGGAACATGTAGCGAGCGATAGCATCTGCACCCAATTTGCGCTCCCCTGCTTCCGCAACGCAGGTGATGCCGTACTCCGTTTCCACGCCCACGATGCGCCGGGTGAGCGCCCGAGCGGCGTCTGGCTCCAACGCTTCTGCCTCGCCCCACAATTGCCCGACCACGTGACTACTGGCCTCCCTTTTGCACGTAGGAGCGAACAAACTCCTCCGCGTTGTGCTCAAGCAGTCCGTCAATCTCATCGAGCAGGTCATCCACACCCGCGGTGTTCACCTGCACCTGTGCGGCCTGTTGGGCCAACTCGGTGGCGTCGTTATCCTTGCCGCCTGAATGCACTTGTTGCGTTCCCATGGTTGCCTCCTTGAAAATGTCTGCCTCATTCTAGTACCGCGCCGCAGGCAGCTGTATTGTCTCCACGCCGGGCGCCTGCTCAAGACCTGAAAGGAGCGTACCGACGTCACCACGGAGCAGCGGCTCGGCGTCGGCCTTGCCCATCGCAAGCGGGTCGCTCAGCACCACCCGCCACAGCTTTTCCTCCTGCTCGCCTGCGGCGAGGGTGAAGGACTCCCAACTGGAGGCCACCACCGCCGAATCGAAGCGGCGTATCACCTCACCGCGCAAGTAGGCGCGAGTATCTGCTGGTGGGACGAGCGCCGCCTGTGCGATTTCCTCAGCGCTAAACAGCGTGCGCATTTTCCCTTGGCGCACCAGAGCGTGATAGAGGCTTTTCGCGGGATCGATGTCCGTGTACTGGAGGTCGATCAACTGCATCTTGGCGTCAGCAATGTCCACGCCGCGGGCCTGGAAGGAGGTGATGAGGGAGTATTTGGCACACCAATCCAGGTGCTGTGCAGCAGCCAGCGGCCCCTGGGCCAGCAGGGTGTCTACCTCGCGGTAGGTAGCCAACACGTGTTCGTCAGTAGGCGTGCGCGGCTGCACCCGTGCAAGATACTCCGCGATCAGTTCGCGTGCGGTGAGCTCCCGGCCATCTTTCAGGGTGAGGCGGTGGGTGAGGCTGAGGTCGCGGCTCACTCGCTGTACTTCTGTGACTGGGTGTTGCAGCGCGAGGTCACTGAAGGTTTCCCCGGCGATGACTGCCTCCAGCACCAGTGAGGTGAGGCCGAATTTCAGCAGGTTGGAGGTGTGCGAGAGGTTGGCATCACCGATGATGACGTGCAGGCGGCCGAAGCTGTCTGCCTGGGCGTGGGGCTCATCGCGGGTGTTGATGATGCCTCGGTTGAGCGTGGTTTCCAGGGAGATCTCGGTTTCAATGAAGTCTGCGCGCTGGGAAATTTGGAAGCCGGGCCGTTCCCCGTGTTGGCCCAGGCCCACGCGGCCGGCGCCGATAAACACCTGGCGAGCCACAAAGAACGGGATCAAAGCCTGTGCGAGCACCTGAAAGTCAAGGTCACGGGGGTACAGGTAGTTTTCGTGCGCGCCGTAGCTCGCGCCTTTGCCGTCGGTGTTATTTTTGTAGATTCTCAACGCCGGCGCCGGCTCGTGGTGCTCCAGCACCGAATGCCCCTGCGCGGTGTGCTCCGCCACGAGTGCTGCGGCTTTGAGCAGGATGTGGTCCCCGGCAGCGTCATAGAGCACCGCATCCAGGGCGTTCGTGACCTCCGGCGAGGAATACTCAGGGTGGGCGTGGTCCACGTAGAAGCGCCCGCCATTGCCAAGCACCGTGTTCGCCACGCCAATTGCGTGGGGGTCTACCACCGGGACCGTGTCATAGCGGCGCAGGTCAAACCCCCGGCGGTCACGCAGAGGGTGCTCGGAGCCGAAGTCCCAACGGACGTTCGTGGCGCAGCGCTGATCCAGGGAGTACGCGACCACCGCGTGGGTGGAGGTGGAAATTGGGCTCAGCGTTGGATTGTCCGGCGTGGAAATGCCGTACTCAGTTTCGCTACCGATCACAATCATTCAGAGACCTCCTGTTGTGGTGCCGCACTGGTTGCGGTGGCAAAAATTCGAGCTTGCACCACCTTGGCTCCCTGGCGGCCAATGATCCTGGACCACTCGTCTGGGTTGGCGGTGTTTGGCAAGTCCTCGTTTTCTCTGTTTTCGGCGTCAATCGCAGCGCGCAGGTGCGCTGCGGCAATGCCCACTTTCCGTTCCTCACCCTCCGGCGCGGGGTGGTTGTCCGCGGCGATCTGCTCTTTGATCGCCAACTTCTTGGCGCGGTCCACCACGTTGGCGATCATCGCGCCGGAGGCGAAATCGCGGTAGTGCCACAGCTCGGTGGTGCCGTCGAACAAGGTGAGTTCCACAAAGGGGTTGTCGCGGTACATGTACTCCACCGCCTGCTCAATGAGCCTGGCAACCGGCTCCTGGGTGGGCACTGAAGGGGTGAGATAGCGGGCAAAGATCTCCAGTGCGTCTTGCGCGTTGGGCCGCTCCACCTTGATTTTTACGTCCAAGCGGCCTGGGCGAAGGATGGCGGGATCGATGAGTTCTTCGCGGTTGGTTGCACCAATGACGATGACGTTGCTCAAGCCCTCTACGCCGTCGAGTTCCGTGAGCAACTGCGGCACCACGGTGGTTTCCATATCCGAACTCACGCCAGAACCGCGGGTGCGGAAAATAGACTCCATCTCATCAAAAAATACGATCACCGGGCGGCCCTCTTCAGCGAGCTCGCGGGCACGCTCAAAGATCAACCTGATCCTGCGTTCGGTTTCACCCACAAACTTGTTGAGCAGCTCAGGGCCCTTCACGTTAATAAAGTAGCTTTGGGAGCCGTTGCCGATGCGCTGGGCCAAGGAGTTGGCCACGGCCTTTGCGATCAGCGTCTTGCCGCAACCCGGTGGGCCGTACAGCAATACACCCTTGGGCGGCTTGAGGTCATATTCGCGGTAGAGATCAGGGTGGGCGAACGGCAGTTCCACCGCATCTTGGATTTGTTCGATTTGCCGGTCCAAACCACCAATGTCCTGGTAGGTCACGTCTGGCACTTCCTCCAGTGCCAACTTTGCCACCTCTGTCTTGGGGATGACCTCAAAGATGTACCCAGCTTTGGCATCCACTAGCACGGTGTCTCCCGCCCGCGGCCGGTGGCAGAACTGCTCGGTGAGCGGCTGCGCCAGGCGCAGCACCTGCTCCTCCCCGTTGGGCTCAGCAACCAGTGCGCGCTCGGTGCCCACCATCTCAACCAGGGTGGCTAGTGAACCGGTGGTATCAAACCCGCAGGCCTCAACAATCTGGCTTGCCTCCCCGAGGCGAACCATGACACCCGGTACCAGCTCCGAGGTGTCCACCCGCGGGCTGATGGCCAGCCGCATCCTGCGTCCAGCCGTAAACACTTCCGCGTATTTCAGGGAGGCAGCATCTATGGCGTTGCTGTTGCTGGAGCTGAACTCCAAGAAGGTGCCGTAGGTGGATGGCGGCACCGCCAGCTCCTCGAGTTGGGCGGTGAGGCGCGCCATCTTGTCCCGAGTAGCTTTGAGGAGCTCGGCAAGTTTTTGGTTGCGAGCCCCAAGGGCCGCATTTGCGCGGCGCAGCTCGTGTGGGTCAGTCACAGCGTGGGATGCTTCTTGCATAGGTACACCTTACCTACCAAACCTACAGATCCGCCGCGGCTTCACCCACTGCTTTGAAAAACGAGTTCCAGCGACCCCGCGCGGCGCTATTTGCGCGCTTTGCGTTGGGGACGTGGCGGCGTGACGCCGTCGGCAAGGCGCCTGGTCCATACCAAGAATGCGGTGTGGGCATTCATGCGGTGTTCGGGGCGGGTGGCCAGGCCTTCCACGCGCCAGTCACGGACGAGGGATTCCCAGGCGCGGGGTTCGGTGAAGCATTGTTGCTCGCGGATGCCCTCCATCACCTTCATGAGTTGTGGGACGGTGGCAACGTAGGTCATGAATACGCCACCGGGCAGGAGCAGCTCACGAACTGCGTCGAGGCATTCCCAGGGGGCGAGCATGTCCAAAATGATGCGATCTACCGGGCCACCGATGTCTTCAGGGGTGACCTCTTTGAGATCGCCAAGGCGTGGGGTCCAGTTATTTGGACGCCCGCCGAAGAACTCATCCACGTTATGCTCGGCGAACTCCAGGTGGTCCTCGCGGATCTCATAGGAGATCACCTCGCCCTGCTCACCGACGGCGCGCAGCAGCGTCATGGACAGCGCCCCGGAGCCCGCGCCGGCCTCCAGCACGCGTGCACCTGGGAAGATGTCCCCCTCCACGAGGATTTGGGCGGAGTCCTTGGGGTAGATCACCGCCGCGCCGCGGGGCATTGACAGGACATGATCTACCAGCAGGTGGCGGAAGCAGAGGTATTCGTAGCCCTGCTCGGACTTCACTACCGTGCCCTCATTTTTTCCGATGATGTCATCGTGGGCGATCCTGCCCTTGTGGGTGTGGTAGTGCTCCCCTGGGACGAGCACGATGGTTGCGTGCCGGCGCTTGGGGTCGGTGAGCTGGACTCGGTCACCGGCTTGGAAAGGTCCTGAGTATGCCATGTGGGAAAAACTTACCAGAGCCTCAAGGTGAAGCAGCACCGCGTCCCATGCCGGAAACCTTTCAGCCTCTCAGCCCCTCGCGGCCCCTGCGGGCTCAGCGGTCTACGCCGCCGCTAGGAATGCCGCGAGTGCTCGGTAGAAGGCGTGGAGGTCTTCGATGTGCGCAAGTTCCCGAACCGAGTGCATGGCCAGCAACGGAATGCCTACGTCCACGGTGTCAATCCCCAAGCGGGTGGCGCTCAGCGGTCCGATGGTGGTGCCACCTGGCACAGCGTTGTTGTTCGCAAAGGACTGTGATGCAACGCCCGCACGCTCTACAGCCTGCACCCACGCCGCAGTTGCCCTGGTGGAGCTCGCATAACGCTGGTTCGCGCTGAGCTTGAGCACGGGGCCTGCGCCCATCACCGGGGCGTTCGAAGGATCATGCCGGGAGGCATAGTTCGGGTGCACGGAGTGGGCAGCATCCGCGGAAAGCATTGTGGACCTGGCGAACATCCGCGCCTTTTGCTCCACGTCTCCTCCCAGGGCATGAACGACGCGCCCCAGGGTCTCCTCCAAAAGCGGACCCTCCGCGCCCGTCACGCTGCCGGAACCCACCTCCTCATGGTCAAAGCAAGCAACTACCGCGATGTCTTTACCGGTTTCCAACTCATCTGAGGCATCTGCAAGCGCCCTGAGCGCGGGGAACACGCTGGAGAGGTTGTCCAAGCGTGGTGACGCCAATAGCCCAGAGGCCAGCACGCGCGAAGGCTCCGCGGGGGAGGTAATGAGGTCATGGGCCACGATATCTGCCTCAGTGACCCCCAATACCTCCGCAACCTTAGCCAACACACTGGTGTTTCCGGCATCGCCACCGAGGAGCCCCACCACAGGTTGCGTGTGTGCCTGACGGTCAATCTCCACCGAAGTACGTGGCTGGGGGCTCAAGTGGATAGCCAGGGAGGCGATGGTGAGCATCGGGGGCGTGTGCACCAGCCGGGTGGTGCCATCACGCAACGTCACCTGCCCGGCCAGCGTGAGATCTCGGTCAAACCATGAGTGCACGATTGGTCCACCGTAGACCTCAACGTTTGCCTGCAGCCAGCCGTGACTCTCGGTTGATGCCTGGTGCTTCAACTTGAACCCTGGTGAATCCGTGTGCGCGCCGATAATACGAAACGCCGATTCCTCCACGTTTGCGCCCTTGGGGATCACCCAAGCAATCAGGGCTCCATCAACCACGAGCGCGAAGCGCCTTGGCCCTGTGTGCTCCAAGGCATCTTTAGTAGGGAATGCATCTGCCCTCTGCAACACCTCAAACCCCGCCTCTTGCAACAACTGCGCGCCCAAGGCCGCGGCGTGGAATGAGGAAGGCGACCCCGAAACATATTCGGTGAATCCATCTGCAAACGATCGTGCTGTATCAACCATGAACACGAGTGTAATAGCCCCCAAGGACATGCGCCCTGAACAGGGAAAACAGCATCCTATTGGTGGGTGGCTAACGGGCGTGTCCGGCTGATTGATTAAAGTTGAACCCATGGAATCACCCGCCAAACCACTTGCCCTCTCCCCTTCACGCGCTGGGGACTACGAGCAATGCCCACTGCTCTACCGCTTTCGGGCAATTGACAAGCTGCCCGAACCAAAAACCGTGGCGCAGGTGAAAGGCACCTTGGTCCATGCAGTGTTGGAAGAAATGTACGGCTGGCCGCGCGAGCAGCGCAGCTATCCAGCGGCAGTGAAGCGGCTCAAGCCGAACTGGGCAACCATGTGTGAAAAAGACGCCGAGCTGCTGGAGTTGATTCCAGAAGAACACACCTTGGATTTCCTCGTGGAATGCCGCAGCCTCCTACGCGGCTACTTTGAAATGGAAGACCCCACGGGTTTTGACGCACATGCGGTGGAAATGTATGTGGACACCACCTTGCCCAACGGCGTACCGGTGCGTGGATTCATTGACCGTGTAGACATTGCCCCAACCGGGGAGGTCCGAGTTGTGGACTACAAAACGGGCAAAAAGCCCCTTCCCCAATACTCCGCACAGGCAAAGTTCCAGATGCGCTTCTACGCACTGGTGTACTGGCGGCTCTTCGGCACCATTCCGCAGCAACTGCGCTTGATGTACCTCAAGGTCATTGACTCCATGTTCCTCGCCCCCGCGAAAGAGGAACTGGAGTACTTTGAGCATGACCTCAAGCGCCTCTGGGACCAGATAGAACAAGATGGTCAAAGCGGCCAATTTGCGCCAAAGACCAGCAAGCTGTGCGGCTGGTGCGCACACCAATCTCTCTGTCCAGCCTTCGGCGGCACTCCACCTACATACCCAGGTTGGCCGGGAAGCGCCGCCACCAGCTAAGCAAAGGCTGCCTTAGAACAGGCCCTTGATCTGGCCATCTACAACATTGATCCCATTTGCAGCAGGGGTCTTGGGGAGCCCCGGCATGGCGATGACATTGCCGGTCATGGCCACCACGAACCCAGCCCCAATGCGCGGCAGGAGCTCCCGAACATGGAGCACATGCCCCGTCGCCGCGCCGAGGGCGGTCGGGTCATCGCTGAAGGAATACTGCGTTTTAGAGATACATACCGGCAGCGTGTCCCAACCATTGGCCTCCAAGTAGGCCAGGTCTTTGCGTGCCTTGGCGGAAAACTCCACTTCTGCTGCACCGTAGATTTCTTTGGCAATCGTCTCGATAGAAGCCTCGACGCCGTGCGCCGGGTCATACAAAGGGTGATATTGCTCGCCGAAGCTTTGTTGAACTAGTTCAGCGAGTTCCTCGGCGCCGGCTCCGCCGCGAGCCCACACATCCGCGCTGGCTAGCGCCACTCCAAAACCTTTAGCCCATTGGCGCATGAACTGTTCCTCAGCAGGGGTGTCCGCGCTGAACCGGTTGAGGGCCACCACGGGGCTGATTCCGAATTTGCGGATGTTGCTTACGTGGCGCTCCAAGTTCACCACGCCCGCCGCGAGGGCCTCCAGGTTTTCCTGATTGAGCTCAGCGCGCGCAACGCCCCCGTTATACTTCAAGGAGCGAATGGTGGCCACGATCACCACGGCATTCGGCTGCAAGTGGCCGGCTCGAGCCTTGATGTCCAGGAACTTCTCCGCGCCCAAGTCTGAACCGAAGCCCGCTTCCGTGACCACCACGTCTGCCAACTGCAAAGCGGTGCGGGTAGCAACTAGGGAGTTACAGCCGTGGGCAATGTTTGCAAACGGCCCACCGTGAACAAATGCTGGAGTGCCACCCAGGGTTTGCACCAGGTTGGGGTGCAGCGCATCCTTCAGCAGCGCCACCAGCGCGCCAGTTACCCCGAGCTGCTCCACCGTGACAGGCTCTCCTTGGAACGTCTGGGCCACCACTACCTTTCCCATGCGCGTGGCAAGATCATCCAGATCCGAGGCAAGGCACAGGATTGCCATGAACTCGCTGGCAGCGGTGATGGTGAAGCCGGTTTCCTGCGGGTTGCCGTCGGCAAAGGCACCAAGGCCGGTAACGACGTGGCGCAGTGAGCGGTCATTCACATCCATACACCGCTGCCAGGTGATGCGGCGGGGATCGATACCAAGCTCGTTGCCCTGGTGGATGTGGTTATCAATGAGCGCGGCGAGCGTGTTGGTGGCTGAGGTGATGGCATGGAAATCACCAGTGAAATGCAGATTGATGTCCTCCATCGGCACCACCTGGGAGTAACCCCCGCCTGCAGCGCCGCCTTTAATGCCCATCACCGGCCCGAGTGAAGGCTCGCGCAACGCCACCATGGTCTTGAGCCCTGCCGCCTTGAGGGCGTCGGCAAGCCCAATCAGCACGGTGGACTTGCCCTCCCCCGCTGGCGTTGGAGAAATTCCGGTGACCAAGATGAGTTTGCCGGGTTCAGACTGCGGGACGTGCGTGATATCTACTTTCGCCTTGGTGAAGCCGAATGGAACGAGAGCCTCGGGGGCGATGCCTGCGCGCTCGGCGATTGTGGTGATGGGTTCCATCGTGTGGGCTTGGGCGATTTCAACATCACTGAGCATGGTGTTTCCTTTCACGGTGTGCGCAAAAACGATGCGCGCCCACCCTCACAGAATCTGTGGAGACTGGACGCGCACGGGTGTTTCTTTCTTGGGTCAAGGCACGATCATGGCCTTGGATTTCCCATTTTTAGTCGTCGAGGTACAGCGTACCCCGAAACACCGGGTGCATGAGGTTTTCCTTGCTCAGCACCTGGTTGAGGGTTTCCTCATCCATAAGGCCTTTTTCCAGCACGAGTTCGCGAACGGAACGGCCCGTGGCGGCGGCTTCCTTACCGATCATGTCACCATTGTGGTGCCCAATGAAGGGGTTGAGGTAGGTCACGATGCCAATGGAGTTTTCCACGTACGCGCGGCAGACCTCTGGGTTTGCGGTAATACCCACCACGCACTTTTCGCGCAGGGCATCCACTGCATTGCCGAGGATGCGGATGGACTGGAACAGGGCCTCGCCGATCACGGGCTCCATCACGTTGAGTTGGAGCTGGCCTGCCTCCGCGGCCATGGTGACGGTGAGGTCGTTGCCAAAGACTTTGAAGCACACCTGGTTGACCACTTCTGGGATCACGGGGTTCACCTTTGCCGGCATGATGGAGGAACCTGCCTGGCGTGGTGGCAGATTGATCTCGTGCAGGCCAGCGGTTGGACCGGAGGACAGCAAGCGGAGGTCATTGGAGATCTTGGAGAGCTTCATCGCTGCACGCTTCACCGCGGAGTGAGCGAGGACGTAGGCGCCGGTATCGCTGGTTGCCTCAATCAGGTCCCGTGCAGACTTCATCTCCAAACCGGTGACCTCCGAGAGCGAGGCCGTGACCTGATGGCGGTAGCCGGATGGGGTGTTCAAACCGGTGCCGATTGCGGTGGCGCCCAGGTTGATCTCCAGGAGGCGATCCGCGGCGGTGCGCAGAATCGCCTGCTCTTCGGCCAGGTTGTGGGCGAAGGCCTGGAACTCCTCACCCAAGGTCATTGGCACAGCATCCTGGAGCTGGGTACGGCCCATCTTCAGAATGTCGGCAAACTCCGCACCCTTTGCAGCAAAGGCCTTTTGAAGCTGGTCCACCTGGTCAATCAGGCGGGTCATGCACATGTACACACCCAGGCGGAAGCCGGTTGGGTAGGCGTCATTAGTGGACTGGGACATGTTCACGTCATCGTTGGGGTTGATGATGTGGTAGGAACCCTTGGGCTCCCCGAGGTACTCCAGCGCGAGGTTTGCCACAACCTCGTTAGTGTTCATGTTCAAAGAAGTGCCGGCGCCGCCCTGGAACACGTCAATTGGGAACTGGTCCATGCAGCGGCCGTGGTCCAGGATCTGATCACAGGCCCACACAATTGCCTCCGCCTTCTTGCGTGGAAGAGTGTGCAGGCGGCGGTTAGCAAGGGCAGCGGCCTTCTTCACGTACACCATGCCCTGAATGAACTCGGGCACATGGTTGATAGTGGTGCGGCTGATCTGGAAGTTATCAATAGCGCGCATCGTATGGATGCCGTAGTAGAACTCGTTGGACACCTCCATGGTGCCCAAAAGGTCCTCTTCCACGCGGGTGCCCTTGGAGAAGTCCTGCTCCTCAGACTTACCTTCAGCCTTCGTGGTCTTCTTTGCCTTTGCAGCCTTTGCGCTCACTGCGCTCTCCTTTTCTACCTGTGCTGTTTGGTGTTCGGTTGGGATGTTTTCGAGGTTTTGGTTGGGGTCGCCCTTGGTGGCTTGGGCTTTCGCCTCCTGGACCTTGGCGGTTTGTTGTTTCTGCATGTCCGGTGCCGGTTGCACCTGCGGCGTTGAATCTTGCTCGGACTTACTCATATGGGGTGAATACTCCTTCTGGGATTCTTGTGGATTTGGCAGCGTCGGTACTGGCGGCAGTACAGGCGGCAGTACCAGCGCCTGCGTTCGCCCGGGTCACACTCAGGGTTCTGCTCCTTGCCCAAAGCACACCCCCGACGCCACGTGTTTGTGGAACGAGTAGGGAAACTCTGTGAAGTTGTGGGGGTGCCGTGCGCAGTTGCGTTTCCAACCAAGGCCCGAGCCTTGCTGCCCTCTCCGCCTACTCCACGCTACTGGAGCGTGGCCGCCTTTTGGCCGGAGTAAACTCGCGAGTTTTCGAACCCCAAAAATGTGCTTTTACCTGCCTTTTGACAGTTAAAATTGTTGCTGCAGGATAGCAAAGGCTCGCTTTGGAACCCGCGGCCCAGAAGGCAAGATTTCAGCTTGCAAAGTTTTTTCTCTTGCCCTCCGATCCTCCTACCCCCGTTAGGGGTAAAAAGGCGAAATGATGGGAGCGCTGGGGGTGAGAGGCATTCCGTAACCATGCTCCTCAAAACGCATCAGACTCGGCTCGATCAGCTAGATCAACACACCGCCGATCAAGTAACCGAGCAGCACCGAAAGCACAATCTGCAGCGTTCCGGGAATGAAGAATGGGTGGTTGAACACGGCCTTGCCGATCCGGGTGGAGCCCGTATCATCCATTTCCACTGCTGCGAGCAGCGTTGGGTAGGTAGGAAGGATGAACAGTGCCGAAACCGCGGGGAAAGCAGCCACGGCGGTTAGTGGGCTTACACCCATCGCGAGTGCCGCCGGCATGAGTGCCTTCGCGGTTGCTGCCTGTGAGTACAGCAATGCCGCCGCGAAGAAGAGCACAACCGCGAGCAACCATGGGTATGCGTTGAGCAGGTCGCCGGAGAAGTCCTGGATTTCTTCGATGTAGTGGTTTACCAGCGTGGTGCCTAGCCAGGCAACGCCAAGCACACACACGGAGGCAGACATGCCAGAACGGAACACTTGGGTGTTGAGGATGTCACCCGCGGGGAACTTGCACACCAGCACGATGATGGTTGCGGCGGTGAGCATCATCGCCATGATCGCCTCATTGCGCGGCAGCGTCGGTTCGCTGATCAGTCCCACCTGGTCAGAGATCGCGGTGGCGTACACCATCACAGCAAGGATGGCCACCAGGAAGATCACTACGGATGCCTTCGCTCCGCGCACCGGCTCGTAGTGGGCCGCGCCCTTCGGCGGGCTCACCAACCCGCGGGAAAGACGATCTTGGTACTCAGCGTCCGCCTCCAGCTCCTTGCCCAAGCGGTTAGCCAACCAGGCGGTAGGGAATATGGCCAGGAAGGTCGCTGGAATCAGGATTGCCAGCAGCGTGAGGTAGCCAACCCCAAGCGGCTCCATGATGCTCGCCATGAACACCACTGCCGCGGAAATGGGCGAGGCCGTGATGGCCATCTGGGACGCCGGCACGGCAACGGACAGCGGGCGGGAAGGCCGCACACCGGATTCCTTGGAAACTTCCACGATCACCGGCAGCGTACTAAACGCGGTATGGCCGGTGCCCGCAAACAACGTCATGAAGTAAGTAACCACCGGCGCAACATAAGTAATGTATTTGGGGTTTTTCCGCAGAGCACGTTCTGCCAGGTGAACCAGGTAATCCAGGCCACCTGCACGTTGCATCGCGGCGATTGCGGCGATCACGGCCATGATGATGCCAATGACGTCAAAAGGAATGTCATCGCGTGTCACGGCCACGCCGCTAAAGCCCAGCAACATCACACCGGCGCCGCCGGCAAGACCAATAGCAATCGAACCAAGGCGCGCGCCTAAAACGATTGCACAGAGCACTATCAGGATATGGACAACAGCCATACTTCTACACCTTTTCTGTGAAATAAGGAGGTGGTTGGGTGGGGAAAAATGCCTTCAAGGGCAAACACGCATGCCGCGCACAGTACCGACGCAACCAGCATGCCGGGCACGGAGAACCCAATAACGAGAATCTGCTTCCCAAACACCAATGTGAGCTCAACGCGCCTATGGAATTTTCAAAAGCGTTGAGCTGAAGTGCTGCGTGTCTCTTGTTTCCTGGTGACTTTTCCTGTCCCTCAGGCTGTTACCAGATCCTCACGCTCTACTTCCCCCAGTGTGCGTGACAAACGGCAAAACCACAACCAAAAACCACAGAAACCAACAAAACGGGCGTTGTATAGGTATTAAATCGAGCTATATGCAGTGACGATTATCCTACCCAACGCCCGTTGTGATTGTGCGCTCACTATCGCCCTATAGGTAGGGATACCGCAGCGCACATGAGGCTACTTTGGTGCCTTAGATTCGGGCGATGCGAATTTCCGAGGCCAAAATCGCCTCTGCTCCAAGTGCTGCGAGATCGTCCATCACCTTGTTGGCATCGCGTCGCGGCACCATTGCGCGCACGGCAACCCATTCCTCGCGTGCAAGCGGGGAAACCGTCGGACCGGACAGCCCAGGAGTGACCTCCGTTGCCGCAGGCAAAGCGGCACGCGAGACGTTGTAGTCCAGCATTAAGTAGTTCTGGGCGTGCAAGATACCCTCAATACGGCGGAGGAACACCCGCTCCTGCTCGGAGTCCTCACGGCCCTGCTGCCCCACCACCACCGCTTCAGAGGTGCAGATTACGGGGCCAAACGGCTCGAGTCCCTGCTTGCGCAGAGTGCGGCCAGTAGACACAACATCGGCGATGACGTCCGCGACCCCCAGTTTGATGGAGATCTCAACAGCGCCGTCGAGGCGGATCACTGATGCCTCCACGGATTGGGATGCCAGGTAGTCGCGCACCAGGTTCGGATAGGACGTGGCAATTCGCTTGCCCGCAAGATCGGAAACCTCCAGGTTCAACCCCTGAGGAGCCGCAAAGCGGAAGGTGGAGCTACCAAAGCCCAAGGCCATGACCTCGGAAACATCCGCGCGGGAATCCGCCGCCAAATCCCGGCCGGTGATGCCTAGATCAAGTTGCCCGCCAGCCACGTAGATCGCGATGTCCTTGGGGCGCAGGAAGAAGAACTCTACGTCATTCTTCTTGTCAATCACGTTGAGCTGCTTGGATTCCCCACGGCCGGTGTACCCGGCCTCTTTGAGGATTTCCACAGCAGCCTCAGACAAAGACCCCTTATTCGGGATCGCAACTTTCAACATCGAGCTTCCTTCACATTCCAGCGCAAGTAGGGACACAAAAGGGGTACACACCCAGGGAGCCTCAGCCACAAGCTGGGGAGCGCACAACAGGTGCGTGCAAGGGGTTTTTACAAGGGGTATTTAGAGGTACTTGTAAAGGTCCTCCGGGGTCAGGCCCCGGGCAATCATGATGGTTTGCAACCAGTACAGAAGCTGCGACATCTCCTCAGCCAGCTCCTCATCGGACTGATACTCAGCGGCAATCCAAACCTCGCCGGCTTCCTCAATTACCTTTTTGCCCAGATGATGCACACCTTTCTCAATGGCAGCTACGGTGCCAGACCCTTCCGGGCGGTCCTGCATCTTCTGGGTGAGCTCTGCAAAAAGGGAATCAAAATTCTTCACGCAGGCAATTGTTCCACACATCCACCAGATCCCCCACCTCAACACCACAGTAGGAACCCTGCGGAAAATCTTGCACCCCATCCGGGCGTACTTGGGTAGCAAGCGGGGAAGCAAGCACAAGGCAACCCGCACCAACCGCGGCCGTCATCCCAGTCGTGGAATCCTCCACAGCCAAGCACTCCCCTGGTGCCACCCCGAGGGCGGCCGCTGCGCGCTCATAAATCATGGGGTCAGGCTTGCCTTGGGGCACATCATCACCGCACATGAACACGGAAAAGTACTGCGTACCCAAATGCTCCAGCACCGGCATTGCCAGTTCACGCGGGGTGTTGGTGACCACCGCATTCGGGACCCCCGCCTCCTGCAATTTGCGCAGCAATTGCTCCACGCCGGGCACAAACGCTCCCCGAGTGATCAAAAGATCCTGGACGCGGGCGAACATGGTGCGTCGGTAGTGCTCAAGCAACTCATCGTTGAGCGTAATCCCCGCGTGCTCTGCGCAGATGGTGGCGGTATTCAGAAAGGAACCGCCTACCGTGCGCTCGCGGAGTTCCGGGGTGATGCGCCGGCCCATCTCCTCGCTCATCTCATAGGTAGCGATCTCCCAGAGCGGCTCTGAGTCAATCAGCGTCCCGTCCATGTCCCACAGCACGGCGCGAAAACCGTTGCTTGCAGGATCCTTGGGAAGGTGTGAGGCAGTGTCCATGCAGCCAACAATGCCAGCACACCCAGCGCGAGGCAATTCAGGGATCTTCACGCACTACACGCTCTAGACGTTAAAGTACTTCGCCTCCGGGTGGTAGAGCACAAAGGCATCCGTGGATTGCTCAGGGTGCAATTGCAGTTCCTCGGACAAGCTCACGCCCAGGCGCTCTGGCTTCAGAAGCTCCACCAGAGTGCGGCGATCTTCCAGATCCGGGCAGGAACCGTAGCCAAAGGAGTAGCGGGCTCCGCGGTATTCCAAATCAAAGAAGCGCTCGAGATCTTGAGAATCTTGATCGGCCGCGGTTGTGCCGTCGTTCAGCTTCAGCTCCGAGCGAACTCTCGCGTGCCAGTATTCAGCAAGCGCCTCGGTGAGTTGCACGCCAACGCCGTGCACTTCCAGGTAGTCGCGGTAGTTGTCTGCCTGGAAGAGTTCATTGGCAAAATCTGCGATTGGCGCGCCCATGGTGACCAACTGCATTGGGAACACGTCCACCTGGCCGGTTTCCTGCGCGAGCTCCTTGGATCGGATGAAATCCGCGATGCACAAGAACTTCCCGCGCTGCTGGCGGGGGAAGTGGAACTGCGCTATCACCTCAGCGTTCGGGTCTGGCTCAGCGAGCAACATCACGCTGTCCCCGCTGGATACTGCCGGGAAGTAGCCGTAGACCACCGCCGCGTGGTCCAGGATTCCCTCCGACTTCAGGCGATCAATCCATGCGCGCAGGCGTGGGCGGCCCTCGGTTTCCACCAGCTCCTCGTAGCTTGGGCCTTCACCGCCGCGGGTGGCTTTGAGTCCCCAACGGCCCATGAACAGGGCGCGCTCATCCACCATAGGGAGGTACTCGGCCAGTGGGATGCCCTTGACAACCTTCGTTCCCCAGAACGGCGGGGTGGCCACCGGGACGTTGATGGCAACATCTGAGCGGGCTGGCACCTCCACGGGCTGCGCTTCGGCCTTGCGCCGCGCTGCGATGGCTTTGGAGCGTTCCTTGCGCGCGCGTCGTTCCTCCCGCTTACGGGCGGCGGCCACGGCCTCCGGTGAGTTGGGGTCAAGCCCCTCCCCGCGCACTCGTGCCATGAACTCCTGCATGAGGCGCAAGGACTCAAAGGCGTCCTTGGCGTAGTAGACATCGCCTTCATAAACCTCAGTGAGGTCATCTTCCACATATGCACGGGTGAGCGCGGCACCGCCGAGGATCACCGGGTAGTTGGCATCGCCAGAAGCATTCATCTCCTGGAGATTTTCCTTCATTATCACCGTGGACTTCACCAGCAACCCGGACATGCCAATGGCGTCCGCATTGTGCTCCTTTGCAGCCTCCAGGATATTGGAAATTGGCTGTTTAATGCCGATATTCACCACGTTGAAGCCGTTGTTGGACAAGATTATGTCCACCAGGTTTTTGCCAATATCGTGCACGTCACCCTTTACGGTAGCGATCACGATTGTGCCGTTGCTTCCGGAATCATCGCTTGCCTCCATGAACTGCTCCAGGTAGGCAACGGCGTGCTTCATGGTTTCGGCGGACTGCAACACGAAGGGCAACTGCATCTGCCCGGAGCCGAAGAGCTCACCCACGGTCTTCATACCCGCGAGCAGGTCATCGTTCACGATGTCCAGCGGGGACTTCTCTTGCATTGCGGCATCGAGGTCCGCCTCCATGCCGGCCTTCTCGCCGTCGATCACACGCTGGGCAATGCGCTCCAGCAGCGGCATGGCTGCCAGGGCTTCGGCGCGTGCATCCTTTGCCGACGCAGCCGAAACGCCCTCGAACAGCGCCATGAAGGTTTGCAGTGGGTCGTAGTCTTCTGTGCGGCGGTCGTAGATCATGTCCAGCGCAACCTTGCGCTGCTGCTCATCGATCCGGTTCATCGGCAGCAGCTTGGAGCTGTGCGCGATCGCGGAATCCAGGCCGGCCTCAATGCACTCGTTGAGGAACACGGAGTTCAGCACCTGGCGCGCCGCAGGGTTCAGGCCAAAGGAGATATTGGAAAGGCCCAGCGTGAGGTGGATGTCCGGGTAAAGCTGGCGCAGGGTGCGGATGGCCTCGATGGTTTCAATGCCATCGCGGCGGGTTTCTTCCTGTCCTGTGGAGATTGGGAAGGTGAGCGTATCCACAATGATGTCACGCACATGCAGACCCCACGTTTGGGTAATGTCCTGGATAAGGCGCTGCGCGATCTCCACCTTCTTTTCCGCAGTGCGGGCCTGGCCCTCCTCATCAATGGTGAGCGCCACCACCGCTGCACCGTGCTTGACCACCTCTCGCATGATGCGCTGGTAGCGGGAGTCGGGGCCGTCGCCGTCTTCAAAGTTCACGGAGTTCACCGCGCAACGCCCGCCGAGGTGCTCAAGGCCCACCTTGATCACTTCCGGCTCGGTGGAGTCGATCATGATCGGCAGCGTGGAGCTGGTAGCCAGAAGGCTTGCCAGCGCGGCCATGTCCTCGCGGCCGTCACGGCCCACGTAGTCCACGCAGAGGTCGAGCATGTGGGCGCCGTCGCGGGTCTGCTGCTTGGCGATGTCTACGCATGTTTCCAAGTCCCCGGCGAGCATTGCCTCGCGGAATGCCTTGGAGCCATTGGCGTTGGTGCGCTCACCGATCAACGTGATGCCAGTGTCTTGGGTGAGATTTACCGAGGTATAGAGTGAGGCCACCGCATCTTGGGTAACGGGGTGGCGCTCCGCCTGCTCGGCGTTGCCCACCACCGAGTCACGCACTGCGGAAATGTGCTCAGGGGTGGTGCCACAGCAGCCACCGACCATAGACAGGCCGTACTCCTCCACGAATCCCTTCAATGCCACACCCAATTCTGGGGCCGTAAGCGGATACTCCGCACCGTTTTTACCCAGCACTGGTAGGCCCGCGTTCGGCATTACGGAAACCGGGATGCTGGCGTTGTGGGAGAGGTAGCGCAGGTGCTCACTCATTTCCTCAGGGCCGGTGGCACAGTTGAGGCCGATCATGTCAATCCCCAAAGGCTCCAGCGCGGTGAGTGCTGCGCCGATTTCAGAGCCGAGCAGCATGGTGCCGGTGGTTTCCACCGTCACGTGCACCACCAGCGGCAGGCGGTACCCCACCTGAGCGAAGGCTTCCTGGCAGCCCAAGACCGCGGCCTTGACCTGTAGGAGGTCCTGAGCGGTCTCGATGAGGATCGCATCAGCGCCGGCCTTTGCCATACCCAGCGCGGCCTCGGTGTAGTACTCCTTCAAATCATTGAAGGGCGCGTGCCCCAGGGAAGGCAACTTGGTTCCGGGGCCCATGGAGCCCAGGACGAAGCGCGGCATGCCATCACGTCCAGGCCCCATTTCATCTGCAACCTCGCGGGCAATTGCCACACCCTTGTAGGCCAGCTCTTGGCAGCGATCCGCGATGTCATAGTCGGCCAAGTTCGGTAGGTTGCAGCCAAAGGTGTTGGTCTCAACCAGGTCAGCGCCCGCCGCAAAGTAGTTACGGTGGATTTGCGCCACCACGTCCGGCCGGGTGTGGTTGAGGATCTCATTGCAGCCCTCGAGCCCAAGGAAGTCTGCATCTACGTCAAGGTCAAAGCCTTGCAATTGGGTGCCCATGGCACCGTCGCCAATCAGCACGGTGGAGTTGAGGGCATCCAGAAAGGCTGTGGACTTCAAGGGGAGTTGCGCTGCGGTTTCCATAGAGTAGACAGCTTAGTACGCAATAACTCCGCCTGCAATGAACATCCACCCGCACGCCCCGCCACCGCACCCGCCAAGCTCCGGGGCCGCGAGCGCGCGCCCCAAGCACCCCTCCCCAACCTGCCCCTAGCCGGTTTTACCTGCGCGGACGGTACGCAGCACCACTTGGGTGGCTTGGGAAATGAACTCTGCTTCCTGCGCTCGGTGCTTCGGGAACAGCATGAGGTTTTCCGCCGTGGACCCGGCGGTGATGTTCGCGGCCTCGCGCTGAGGATCAAAGTAATGCGCGTGAATATTAATGCGCCCTAGGTCCACCAGTAACAGCCCACTGAACCCCAGTTGGCATACATAATCCCCGGCGAAGCATAGACGCAGGTGCGAAACCCGCTGGTCCGGCAGGTAGAGCGGAATCGGAAGGTATCCGTGCAGGTTGGGCAACGTAGCCGTCTCGGCCAGAATGCCGGAAACCGGCTGGAAAGGATCGACCAACGTCATGGCAGTCACTGTGTTCCCTCGCGCCGTCACCCGCTCATAGAGCCAAGGTTCCACGGCATTGTTCACCAATATGCCCTGGCTGTAGCCGGCCAGCAGATAGTTTGGCGTGCAACCGGTGTCCCGCTCAAAGGCCTCGATAGCCGCCTTGGTGTGGGTGATCCCCATGTCCATGCTCGTGTTGAAGCCCTGCACGACCTCACGAACCACCCCGCGAGGCCCCTTTTCCCGCAGGTCAACGCGCGCCTCCGAGGACCCCGAAAGGCTTACGTGTTCCAGGTACTCCGGAAAAGGAATCTCTGCCGGGTACTCGCTCGGCGGTAGCGCGATCACCGGCAGCGGCGCCAACGCACGGGCATCCGCATCTGGGTGCGCAGCCAGCGCCGCATTGAGTGAATTGAGGAAGCCTCGGAGGTTGGGTGAAAGGTTGTCCGTTCCCAACTGCTCCGGCTTGTTTTGGTTGCTTCCGCGGCTCGCCACCACCACCAGCGGCGCGCATTCCCGCGGCTGGGATGCTTGGGTTTGGGTAGCTTGGACAGCCTGGGCAGCTTGGGCGCCGCTTCCCGACGCCAGCACGGCGCCTGCGCAGCTCACCGCGGCTAGGCCGATTGCGGCGAGACGGCGGATAAGAGGGCGAATTTGAGGCTTGTGGGTTCCCATTGTGAGCTCCTTTGAGGGAAAAGGTGCAGACTTAGGAACTATTGAACACTATTTGAAACTGAATATCTCACTCAGTGAGCTTCAGTGAGCTACAGCACCCCCACAAATGGTGCTGAAACTTGGAGACACGGCCACTAGTCCTCTGTGGCTTCATCCCCGCCGAAGGCCGGCAGCTCACCGATGTCTCCGTAGCCCGCATCCTGCCAAGCAACCTCGATGAATTGGTGAAGCTCCACCTCTTCTTCGTTATCGATGACCATCCAGAAGTAGCGTTCATTGAACGCATCCAGGGTTTCGATGAGCGCTGCGGTGGTTTGCGAAGGATCCACCCCCACCTCATAGGTTTGTTTGAGAAAACCGCGCAGGATGGCCTCAAGTTCACCCACGGCATTAGCCGGAAATGGCTGTTCCCAGTATTGGCGCTCCTCTGGGCGCAGGTAGGAGCCGGTTGCAACGGCTTCGAGCGTGGCAAGCAGGTCATCCAACAGCTCAGGGGCGAGCGGGCGGTTCTGCGTCATAGCTTCACTCCAAGCAAGGCATCCAGGGCTTGGGCAACCACCATGCCCGCTTTCGAATCCGCCTCAGCCTCCGTCCCTGAAACGGTGGCTTGCTCAAGCTGCTCGTGTGCCCACGCGTCTACCGCGGCCAATGCAGCTGGGGTGTTGAGGTCATTGGCCAAAAGGTCGGAGACTTCAAAAATGAGATTGTGGGCCAGGGTGACGTCGGTAGCCGCACTGCATGCCTGTGCCCAGAGTTGCCTGCGTTGCTGCGCGTGCTGGAGGAGTTCCTCGCTCCAACTACGGTCCGTCCGGTAGTGCCCGGCGAACAGCCCTAGGCGGATTTCGCTAGGGTGTACTCCCCTCGCGCGCAGCCGAGAGACGAACTCAAGGTTGCCCAGGGATTTGCTCATTTTTTCGCCGTCGAGCTCAATCATTCCGGTGTGCACATAGTGGTTGGCCATCCTCGGCACCCCGTGCGCCGCCTCTGCGTGGGCCGCGGAGAACTCGTGGTGCGGGAACAGCAGGTCGCTGCCGCCGCCCTGAATGGCAAAGTGCACACCCAGGCGGTTGGTGGCGATCGCGGAACACTCCACATGCCAGCCAGGGCGACCCGCACCAAAGGGCGCCTGCCACGCTGGTTCACCAGGGCGTTCGGCGCGCCACAAGAGGGCGTCGAGCGGATCCCGCTTGCCAGGGCGCTCTGGGTCCCCACCGCGTTGGGCGAACAACTCCAGCATCTGTGCGCGGTCCAGGCGAGATTCATATCCGAACTGGCTCGTGGCATTAATACTCGCGTAGATGTCCGGGTATTCATCACCTACGAGCTGGTACGCCGCCCCTACCTCGAGCAGACGCTGCACCATTGCCACAACCTCGTCCACACTCTCCATGGCGCCGATGTAATCGCGCGGCGGGAGCACGCTGAGTGCCTCCATGTCACTGCGGAACAGGTCAATCTGGGAGCTGCCAAGTTCACGCCAATCCACTCCGTCGCGCTCAGCGCGCTCAAAGAGCGGATCGTCAACGTCGGTGATGTTTTGCACGTAGTGCACCTTGTGGCCGCGGGCCAACAACTGGCGGTAAACCAGGTCGAAGGTCAAGTAGGTGGCCGCATGACCCAGGTGCGTGGAGTCATAAGGGGTGATACCGCACACGTACATCCCCACCTCTGGCCCACTCACGTCCACGGGGGTCACAGCCCGGTGCGAGCTGTCATACAACTCCAGCACCGAGGTTGGCACCAACTCCTGCGGGAGAACTGGAACGGTAGGTTCAGGCCATGAATGCATGATTCACACCTTAGCGTGCCACAACCCAGCGCGCCCATCCCCCTCTGAGCGCTCGCCTGCTATCCCACCATAACGCCCGTTAAGGCTACTCTGGCTGCTCTGCCTGCTCTGCCTGCTCTGGCTGCTATGGCTGCAGCACGCCCGTTGCCAGCAGGCCCATCACAGCCAAGCCCACCGGGATGCGGTACGCAGCAAACCAGGCAAAGGAATTGTTGGAAACAAACTTGAGCAGCCAAGCAATTGAGGCGTAGCCGAGGACAAAACAAATCACGGTGCCTACGAGGAGCTGGGCCCCGGTTGCCGCTTGGCCGGCGGTGGGATTGAAGGCGTCGGGAAGCGAGAACAAACCGGATGCAAACACCGCTGGGATAGCCAGCAAGAAGGAAAATCGTGCCGCAACCTCGCGGTCAAGGCCAGTGAACAGACCTGCGGAGATCGTGCCGCCGGAGCGGGAGACACCTGGGATCAGCGCGAGGCACTGAGCGAAACCCATGATGAGGGCGTCTTTGTACGTAAGTTCGGTGTAGCCGCGGTTCTTCTTGCCCCAGCGCTCCGCAGCGATGAACACGAAGGAGAACAGCACGAGCACGGTGGCGGTGATCCAGAGGTTGCGCAGCGCGTCGCGAATGTAATCCTTGGCCAGAAAGCCGATCACTGCAACCGGGATCGAGCCCAGGATCACCATCCAGCCCATACGGTATTCAAAACCGCGGGCGTGCTTGTTGAACAGCCCGCGCAACCAGCCGGATGCGATGTTGAAGATGTCTTTGGCAAAAAACACCAACACAGCGAGTTCGGTGCCGAGCTGCACCACGGCGGTAAAGGAGGCCCCGGCGTCTTGGCCCCAGAACAGCTCGGACACGATGCGCAAATGCCCGGAGGAGCTGATGGGAAGGAACTCCGTGAGGCCCTGCACGATGGAGAGCACGATGACTTGCCACCAGGACATGTCCGTGGTGGCGCCAACTTGGGCTTGGGCAAGGATGGCGATTTCTGAATTCACAAGGTGCAACGCTACTACTACTGTGAAGCAAGTGAAGTATCTACCAGTGGGTCGCAGCGGACTAAAAGTTTCCAACCTGGGTTTGGGCACCCAAACATGGGGCCGTGGCACGAGCCAGGACGATGCCACCGCGATGCTTCAGCAGTACTACCTACAAGGCGGCAACTTTGTGGAGCTGGCCCCTGACGCATTCACCATGTTCGCCACCGCAGCCGCCGCAACCGGCATCAACAAGGATCGCGATGAACTGGTGCTTTCCGTTGCCTCTGGCGTGGATGAGCGAGCAACCTACGGGCATCGAGTGGATACCTCCAGGCGCAATCTGCTCGCGGAACTGGATCACGCGCTGCGCTCCCTCCAGGTGGATCACATCGATCTGTGGACCGTGGGTCACTGGGATCCGCAGGTCCCCTGCGAGGAAGTAGCACACACCCTGAGCACTGCGATCAACCAGGGCAAAGTCCGCTACGCCGGGGTTCGCGGCTACGAGGGCTGGCAATTGGCGCTGCTGCACAGCCAGATCCCCCACCTGCTGGTTGCCGCGCAGAGTGAATATCACCTGCTTGCCCGCGGCGCCGAAACGCAGTTGATTCCCGCGGCGAGCTACCTAGGCGTCGGCGTGATTGCGGGGGCTCCGATCGCTCACGGCGTGCTCAGCGGCCAGTACCAGCACGGCATCCCTCAGGATTCCAGGGCCGCGCGCGGGCAGCACACCGACGTCCACGCGTTGCTCGCAGCCACCACCGGCGGTGAAAACGGCGAGCACGGCGAGAAGGCCAACCGCGTGCTCCGAGCCCTCGCCGCCCTCGCTACCGCAGCAGAGGGTTTGGGCATCTCAATGGCTGTTGCCGCAAGCGCGTGGGTACGCCAGCAACCGGGCGTGAGCGCGATCGTTTCTACCCCGCGCACCCCGCAGCAGTTGCAGGAGTATCTGGAAAGTGCGCAAGTCCACATTCCCCGCAGCATTCTGGCAGCACTCGACGACGTCACCCTCTAACCCACCTGATAGGCTTGCAGATTGTGAATCGAGACCGCAGCTTCAGCCACATCACCCGCCTCGCTGTGGGTTCCACGCTCGCCGCACTCCTGCTCAGCGCCTGCGGCACCTCAGTGGAGTCCAAGCTCAACACCGAGGAACTCACCGGCGCCATGGGCAACGCCACCCCGGTTGCCTCTCCTGCTTCGAACACCCCCGATGGCGAGGTTCTCGAACTCGGCGAGGAGCTAGCGGAAATCGAGGTGATCGGGCAGACGCTTGCCGTGCGAAGCCAGGATGGCCTCAAGCTCGGCACCCTTGAGGAGTTTCGCGCTGACGACGCAGCCAGCATCACCCTCCCAAGCGAATGCGGGCGCGTTGCGGCCTCCAGCGGGAAGTTTGTGCTCGCCTGTGGCCAAAGCGCATACCTGATTGACCCTGCTGATACGCAACTCCCCGCACCCATTGATCTGGGTGGGTCCTACGACCTCGCCGTGCTCAGTGGCGACAACAAGATCATCGCCGCTTCCACCCAAACAAACCAGGCGGTAGTGCTTTCTGCAGACGGTTCAGATGAGGCTGCGAAGCCCTTCACAGTGGAAGGCACCACCTCCCAACTGGCCTTGAGCACTCGCCCCGATGGCAGCGACGCCGTGGTGCGAATCAACCGCGAAAAGACCCTCATCCAAGACATCGAACTTGAAGAACTCCGCGCCGGGGCGATGCTGCGCGTCGGTTTAGGTGTAGGCGAGATCTCCGCAGGTGAGCAAGGCATGTTCCTGGCCGCGGACACCGTGGGCAACCAGCTCGCCGTGTACCAGTCCTTGGATTTCATCCGCCTTCACCAAACCACCCCCGTAGCAGAAGGCCCGTGGTCCACCGCCTGGGATGCCCAGGGCCAGCGAGCCTTGGTTGCCTCCACCGGAACAAACACCCTGTCCTCCTACCGGCTCAACACCGGCACCCCGGAGCTGGACGCAACCTGGGAAACCATTGCAGACGCCCAACACCTCGCCGTTGTGGGCAATCAGGTGGTGCTGAGCTCCGCGAGCGGCGCCGGCTTGCAAATCATCGACCTTTAACACCCCCCAAAGACGTTTCACCCGCAGCACAAGAGGAGAAAACCTATGCCATCATTCCATGACCTGCGTGTTCGCGCATATCAAGTGGCACTTCGCGGCATGTTCAAGCTATCCCCGGAGCGCATCCACGGCATCATCTCCCAGGGCATGCACGGGCTGCAGGTAGCCACTCCGCTGCGCACTGCTGTAGGCAAGGTCGTGAGTGTGGATGACCCAATCCTGAGCCAGGAAGTCTTCGGCGTGCGCTTCCCCGCACCCCTTGGACTTGCGGCGGGCTTTGACAAAAACGGTGAAGCGCCGGACGCGTGGGCGTCGGTAGGCTTTGGCTACGCGGAGCTGGGCACCGTGACTGCCTCCCCGCAGCCTGGCAACCCTACGCCGAGGCTGTTCCGCCTGCCGCAGGACAAAGCGATCCTCAACCGCATGGGCTTCAACAACGCGGGTGCCGCCGAGGTTGCGCAGAACCTGCGCCGCCGCAGCAGCGACGCCGTAATTGGCATCAACATCGGCAAAACCAAGGTTGTTCCTGCTGAAGACGCGGTGGATGATTATCGCCGCTCGGCATCATTGCTTGGTGACCTCGCGGATTACCTGGTGGTGAACGTCTCCTCCCCCAACACCCCAGGCCTTCGGGATTTGCAGGCAGTGGAGTCTTTGCGCCCGATCCTTAGCGCAGTGCAGGAGGCAACACAGGTGCCGGTGCTGGTGAAGATCGCCCCGGATCTCAGCGACGAGGACGTGGACGCAGTGGCGGACCTTGCCTTGGAGCTCGGGCTGGCCGGCATCGTGGCAACGAACACCACCATCTCCCGCGAGGGACTGAACACCCCGAAGGCCGAGGTGGAAGCCATGGGCGCAGGTGGCATTTCTGGTGCTCCTGTGGCCGAGCGCGCAATGCAAGTGCTGGAACGCCTGCATGAACGCGTGGGTGGGCGCCTGGTTCTCATTGGCGTTGGCGGCATTTCTACCCCGCAGCAGGCCTGGGAGCGCATCGCTGCGGGTGCCTCGCTTCTGCAGGGCTACACCGGCATGATTTACGGTGGGCCGGACTGGATCCGTGACATCCACTTGGGCATCGCCAAGCAATTGCGCGCCCACGGGCTGAACAGCATCGACCAAGCGGTGGGCTCCAAATTGCCGTGGACTTTGGGCTAACAAGACCTGAAAAACGCTGGCCGGAAACCTTCCGACCAGCGTTTTCTTCTTAGCTTCCGCTCATTGCCTACCCGCAGCGCTATTGCGGATGAGGATCGCTCCGAGGAACGCACCCACGGCGTAGAGAAGGAGCCAGTATTGCTGCCAATATGCAAAAGGCTCGTTTGGGACAAAGCGCCCCAACACCACCAGCAGTAATGCTACGGCGAGGGCGACTACCTTCACGATCCCGCCCTCATCCTTGCGGTTCATCGTGGCAAAGCCGCCGAGCAGGGCAATTGCCAAAATGATGAGTATGAAGCGTGGCGTGACGGGGAATGGCGCCATCCATCCGTCGGTGAACACTGAGATCACGCCGAAGATGAACATTGCAAACGCAACTGCCACTAATGCACCACCAACGCGGAAACCCTTGGAGATGGGAGCCTGCCTTGGAGAATCATTAGTCATTCTGGTACCAGCCCCACAGCACGGTGCGCGCAATTGAGTGGAAGTACAGGTTGAAGCCCAACACCGTTGGGGTGGCATCAGCGGGGATGTCGAGCTCCTCTACGTCTACGGCGTGCACAGCGAAGAGGTAGCGGTGCGGGCCGTGGCCTGCTGGGGGCTGCGGACCGTAGTAGCCAACCTTGCCGGAGTCACCCTTCAAGGTGAGGGCCAGCTCAGCGGTGCCGGCACCTTGGGCGAGCTCGGTGGTGCTCACCGGGATGTTGCACACAGCCCAGTGCCAGAAACCAGCCGCGGTAGGGGCGTCCGGGTCAAAGCAGGTGATTGCGATGGACTTGGTGCCTTCTGGCAGGTCAGACCACGCGAGGTGGGGGGAAACGTCGTTTCCACCCAGGTGCTGCTCCGCGATCTTGGCACCGTTTTCCAAGTCGTGAGACACCAAGGTGAACGTGGGAAGATTCTTCAGCGGGGCGTAAGGATCTGGCCCCGGGAAGCGGGAATCTTGTGCATAGTCACTCATACGTTTCAGTTTTACAGCATTGCACTAGTGCAAGCGGTGCACTTCACACAGTTTGGTTACCCCCACTCCACCGCGCGTACAACTGTGCGTAGCGCCCACCAAGTGCGAGCAGCTCCGCGTGCGTGCCATCTTCCACGATGCTCCCCTCACTCATCACCAGAATGCGGTCCGCGTCCACGGCTTGGTTAAGGCGGTGGGCCACCACGAGCGCGGTGGAACCCGCAACGATCCTGGTGGCGGCATCCTCCAACGCCTGGGCGGTATCGCTGCCGGCCTCACTGGTTGCCTCATCCAAAATGAGCACCTTCGGCTGTTTGAGCACCACCCTGGCTAGGGCGATGTGCTGGGCAATTTCGGGAGGGAGCTCATGGTGGTTAGCCCCCACGAGTGTGTCTAACGCATGCGGGAACGCGCGCTGGAACGCCACACTTTCCTGATCCAACCCTGCCTCGGCGAGGGCGTGCAACAGGTGCTCGTCGGAAGCCTCTGGTGCCGCCAGACGCAGGTCCTCGCGCAATGTGCCGGAGAACACGTGATTTTCCTGAGACACCAGGGTGATGTTTTGGGCCACCCAATCCGGGTCTACCTGGGCAATGTTGTGCTCGCCCACCGTGATGCTGCCCTCGGTGGGGGCGTGCAGGCCGGCGATCAACTGCGCCAAGGTGGACTTTCCCGCGCCGGAGGTACCCACCAACGCCGTGGTGCTGCCTGGGGCCAGGGTGAGGTTCAGTCCTTCGAGCACCTTGGCGCCATGGGGGTAGGCAAAGCCCAGGTTTGACATCCGGATTTCCACCGGCCGATCGAGCGGCTCGGGGTACGGGAGGTTCTTTTCAGGGTTGATCGTTGCCAGAGCAACCACGCGCCCCAGAGAGGTAAAAGACTGCTGGATTTCCCCGGTAAAGAACATCACGTTGAAGATGTGCACTTCCGCGCGGAAGACCAAAAACACCGCTGCCGACGCCTGGCCCAAGGTAATCGCGTCACTCTGGACCAGCCAGATCGCAGCGAACAGCACGCCCAGGAACCACAAGGCATAGGCGAGTTGGCCGAATTGCAGCAACCGGAGAATGAGCGGCAGTTTGGTTGCCTCGGCGCGGACTGCTACCCAGGAGTCGCGTTCAAAGCGCTGTGCAGCCCAAGTGCCGAACCCAAACGCGCGAATTGTGCCGAGGCCGCGCAGCGTATCCAATTGCGTTGCGTTACGGCGCGACTCCGCCACAGACACCGAATTGGCATATTCCGGCAGCCTCACAATCACGGCGCGCACGGGCAAGTACATAATGGCGATCATCAGGACTACTACCAGGCCGAAGCGCCAATCCAACAAGACCAGGGAAATGAAGGTCATCGGGAGGAGGAACGCCGTGAGGAAGATCCTCTGGCCAATCCAGCCGAAAATCCGCAGTGGTTCTTCAATGTCCCTGGTCATGCGGGTGATCACGTTGCCTGTACCCAGCTCCATGATCGCGGGAATAGGAGCCTGCAACACCGCGTGCAGGGTTTTCCGCCGAAGATCCACCGCCAAGGTGCGCAGCTTTTTGCCAATGAAATAGCTCGAAGCCGCCCTGCCCAAGGCATCCGCCAAGAAAAGCAGGCACACCGTGACAATGACCCCAACGAGCGCATCAGTGCCTTCACCGAAGGGCCACACCGGGGTGCCTGTGACCACATCCACTGAGTAACCGAGGACCGTGGTGGTGGACACCATGAAGCTCAACACCACGAGGTTGAGCAAGCTCATTCCCAACCACCACTTGCGGTTGAGCGGATGATCCAAGGTTGCCAGGTAGCGCAAAACTTCACGGACACTCGCCGGCTTGAGGCTATCCTGCAGCAGGCTGTCCTGGTGTGTTTCGGGAGACGTCATTGCTTCCACAACCTCGAATTCGTCAGCACAATAGTGGTCTTTCCGGCCCGAAACTCCTTCACGTTGCGCACCACCTTGTCCAAGGTCAAAGCATCCAAGCCGGTGGTGGGATCATCCAACAGCAACACCTTTGGCTGCGCCAACAACGCCCTGGCCAAGGCCACGCGCTGGCGCTGGCCGCCCGAAAGATTCAGACCGGCCTCCCCCACCGGAGTGCTGGGCAGCGCGCCGTCCGGCCCGAAGCCACCGAGCCTGCGGACCACGTCCTGCGCACAGGCCGCCTCCAGCGCCGCGAGCACCTGTGTATCACTGTGTTGGCCCAAAGGATCCACATTTTCGCGCAGCGTAGCCTCGAACAAATGCGCCTGGTGCGGGGGCGCAAGCACGCCCGGAAGGGCGCGCAACGCAGCGGCATGTTCCTGGGAACGCGCATCCTGCGGCCACACCTCAAGCCCGGCACTGCCCTCATGCGGCAGAGCGACGTGGGCGGCTGAGGCGCTGGCGGCGTCGTCACCGCTTTTCGCCGCACCGTACAACGTTTCGATCCTGCCCGCCGAGGCCACACCGCGCGCCCACCAGTTCACCGCAAGGTCGAGGCTCTTGCCCAACGCATCGAATGCGGGCGGGGCAAGCATGGTGATGGTGAGGAACTCACCGGCGGTGAATTCGCCGCGGGCCAGCTTGATGCCGGAATATGCGGCCACCACGCCCATGCACAAGGCCGGGACAATCTGGCGGATAAAGCCCAATTTGGACACCAGGGCGTTTTCCTGCAGGCCCAACTTCAACGCGAGCTCAAGCTTGCGCTCGAACTGTGCCTGGGAAGCCTCAACGGCGCCAAGGCCCTTGACCACCCGCGACCCCTGCGCCAAATCGGTGGCGAAGCCCGCGGCATCTGCCTCGGCCTGGCGACGCCGCTGTGCAATTCCCGTGACCGGAGAAGACGTGAGAATACTTGCCGCCGCCGTCAGCGCTGCACCAGCGACGAACATCACCGCCACAACCCACGAAATCGGTCCAACCACCACCACGGCACCAAGCAGGTAGCCGATCATCATTACCGGAAAATTGAAGATCTCTCGAGTCTCCGCAAGGGTAGCGACGTCCGCATCCACCGTGTTCACCACAGCACCCGGGCCCTCGGTGATCTCATCAGCGGAAAGCAAACGCCCGGTCAGCCACATCCGCAACCCATGCATAATCCTGCGGATCGAGAGCGTTCCAAATGCATCCGCCATCGCCTCAGCCCAAATTTGGAAGTAAAACAGCAGTACAAAGCCCCCGAGGATCGCAAGGACCGTTGGCGGAGAACTGAGGGTGAAGTTATGGTCGATGATCCAACCCAGCAGCTTGGGCACCAGGGCTCCTAGGAGGGCGGAGACCACGATGCCGGAGATCGTGAGCGCAACCGCGCCAGGTTCACGAAACACCACGTTGCGTGCGAACTGCTTCGGTGTGCCAAACGTCCAGGTATCGGTGGGCTGGGATTCCGCTGCCAGTTGCGGTGCAGCCTGGCTTTGTGGGGGCGGTTGGCTGGGAACGTACCAGCGCCACAAGCGCCACTGGCGGGCCGGACGTGCAGTATTCATGAATGGCAGATTAGCAAAAGCAAGGGTGTGCAAAGGATTCCGGAGGACGCTCTGCGGATGGTTGTGGGGCTGTGGGGCTGTGGAGCTTTGGGCCAACTTGCGCGCGGGTGCGTTGGTCGATAGGACGCGTTGGTCGATAGCCCAAAGTCGATAGGACCCGATTTTCCCAAAAATGGGCCGTCCTATCGACCAACAACACGGCCTATCGACTTTAACCTATCGACCAACGCCAAAGACGGCCCCAAAAGCCGAAACCCAAAACCCCAATACCCAATACCCAATACCCAATACCCAAGACCCAAATCCGGACCCAGGCTGTGCGGATCCCACCCACCAGCACCCCACAAACACACCTTTGACAAGGCGATTTGTGGTTACACGCGCATACCTTTATAGTTATGCAAGTGCCCAGCCGAAAGGCTGAACAACACCCAAAGCCCGGGTGGCGGAATGGCAGACGCGCTAGCTTGAGGTGCTAGTGTCCTACTAACGGACGTGGGGGTTCAAGTCCCCCCTCGGGCACAACATATCGAAGTCTCGCAGTACCCACCAGGGTGTTGCGAGATTTTTTGTTCACCAACACCCCTTGCCGCCGAAGGGCACCATGGACCACACACGGATCACGCAGAAAGACCTGGCTACCACACTTCGCGTGCTTGAAGCAGCCGCCGAGCTCAACCAGGACTCCCCCGAAGCCCAGCAGCTCCGAAAGGCACTTTCCGGTCTCTACAAACAGTGGAAGAAGGCGCGCCGCCAGGAGGCCAAACAGGAACGCCGCAACGCTGACGAACAGATCCTCCGTCGCACCGCCACAGCCAGCGCCAATCGAGTAGATGACGAAACCGCCGGACTCCTCATCTCCCCCTTGGGCCAAAAGCCGGTTGCGCTCGAAGCCGGCGCGGTAGCCACGCCGCACGGGTTCGCCGGCAAGCTCCGGAAAGCGCAGAACTGCTACGTCTGCAAGAAGCCCTACACCTTAGTGGATAGCTTCCATCACCAGCTCTGCCCGGATTGCGCCGCGGACAATCGCCGGCGTCGCGAGGCCTCCGTGGACCTCAGCGGCAGGCGCGCCCTCCTCACCGGCGGACGGGCAAAAATCGGCATGTATATCGCGTTGAAGCTCCTGCGCGACGGCGCTGACCTCACCATCACCACCCGCTTCCCCGCCGACGCCGCCCGCAGGTTCGCCGCAGTAGCCGACTCCCCCGAGTGGCTGCACCGCCTGAACGTCGTTGGCATTGACCTGCGTAACCCCGCTCGCGTCGCCGAGTTCGCGGAAGACTTCGCCAAAGCACCCGTAGACATCCTGATCAACAACGCCGCGCAGACAGTCCGGCGCAGCCCCGGAGCCTACAGTGGGCTTATCGACGCCGAGCAGGCCACACTCACCGGCGCCGCAGCGGAGGTCAAGGTGCTGAGCTACGGCCCCACCCACAATTTGCACCCCCAACAGCTCGAAAGCGCCAACGCAGCGCAACGCTGGGTAGACGAGAGCATGCTCGCGCTGCAGGCCGGGGCACACACGGAGCAAACCGTAGACGCGGGTGGGTTAATCCCTGACCTGGTGAGCCACAACTCCTGGGTGGCCAAGGTGGGCGAGGTCGATCCTATTGAAATGCTCGAGGTGCAACTTTGCAATGCCACTGCCCCGTTCATTTTGTTGAACCGGCTGCGCCCGGCGCTCATCGCAGCGAAGGCCCGGAGGAAGTATGTGGTTAACGTTTCGGCGATGGAAGGCGTGTTCGGCCGCGGCTATAAGGGGCCCGGGCATCCACACACCAACATGGCGAAAGCCGCGCTCAACATGCTCACCCGGACAGTGGCCGGGGAGCTCGTGGAGCACGGCGTGCTGGTGACGGCGGTGGACACGGGGTGGATTACGGACGAACGCCCGCACACCACCAAGCAGCGCCTCCACAAGGAGGGATTCCGCGCCCCGCTCGACCTCGTTGACGGAGCCGCCAGGGTGTACGACCCAATCGTGCAGGGTGAAAACGGCGTGGACCTCTATGGCTGTTTCCTTAAGGATTACCGCCCTCATCCGTGGTAACGCCGTCGAAGGCGTCCAGCACCTGCTGCGCCGCGAGCGTTGGGGTGATCTGGGCGTCGCGGAGCTGGCGTTCCGCCAACTTCGAGGCGCTGATTACGTCCGGGTTCGTGTTGAGCCGCTGGAGCAGGGTTTCGTGCACCATGGACCACATCCACTGCACCTGCTGTTCGCGGCGGTTGTGCTCAAAGCGGCCTGATTCCAGCATCACCGCGTGGTGGTCCTTGACCACCTGCCAAAAATCATCAATTCCCTGGTGCTCAATCGCGGAAATGGTGATGGTGGGTGGATGCCAGAGCGCGTCCTCCTGGCGGACCATGCGCATGGCTGCGGCCAGCTCGCGCGCAGCGCGTTTGGCGTTTTTCAGATTGGGGCCGTCGGCTTTGTTAATGGCGATGAGATCCGCCATCTCCAGCACGCCCTTCTTGATGCCTTGGAGCTGGTCGCCGGCTCCGGCGAGTGCGAGGAAGGTGAAGCAGTCCACCATCTGGCTCACCGCCACCTCGGATTGGCCCACGCCTACGGTTTCCACCAGGATGACGTCGTAACCTGCGGCTTCAAAGACCACCATGGATTCCCTGGTTGCCTTGGCTACGCCGCCGAGCGTGCCCGCGGAGGGTGAGGGACGGATGAAAGCGTCGTCCTCGCGGGCCAGCTTTGCCATGCGGGTCTTATCACCCAGGATCGATCCACGGGTCTTGGTGGAGGATGGATCGATCGCGAGCACCGCCACCTTGTGACCGTCGTTGATGAGTTTCATGCCGAGCGCCTCAATGAACGTGGACTTGCCCACGCCTGGGACGCCGGTGATGCCAACTCGCAAGGCTTTGCCGGAAAACGGCAGCAGGCGGACCAGCAGCTCTTGAGCGAGCACACGGTGCGCCGGCGCGGTGGATTCCAGCAGGGTGATTGCCCGAGACATCAGGGTCCGGTTGCGGCTGCGCACTCCTTCAAAGAGCTCGTCGATGTCTATGCGCCTGCGTGCGCGCTTGATCACCTCCGGGGCCACTGCGGTTGCCTCACCGAGGTCGGTTCCCGCGGTGGTGAGCAGCGATCCTAGGTGGTGTTCCAAAAACTCGTTCATGGTGGGGTGCTCCTTGAATGTGGCAACACCGGCCCCGCATATGTTCATGAGGGGCCGGTGTGTTCGAGGTGGACTACCTGCTGGTATGACTCAGCGACTGCTAGACGTCGAGTTCAATACCAAGGTTGGCTGCCAGCTTGGTCAGCATGTCGATCGCCGACTCCGCAACCACGGTGCCTGGTGGGTAGATTGCCACGGCACCGTCGTCGTAGAGCTCTTGGAAATCGCCCGGTGGGATCACGCCACCAACCACGATCATGATGTCCTCGCGGCCAAGCTTGGCCAGCTCCTCCTTGAGCGCAGGCACCAGGGTGAGGTGGCCTGCGGCGAGGGAGGACACGCCGACGACGTGCACGTCGGCATCCACAGCCGCGCGAGCTGCCTCGGCTGGGGTCTGGAACAGCGGTCCGACGTCTACGTCCATGCCGAGGTCAGCGTATGCGGACGCAACCACCTTCTGGCCGCGGTCGTGGCCGTCCTGGCCCATCTTGGCGATGAAGATGCGTGGGCGGCGGCCTTCCTCAGCCTCAAAGGCGTCAGCCATGCGGATGGCCTTCTCCACGTTATCCACGGTGCCCTCCTTGCCAACTTCTTCCTTGTACACGCCGGACAGCGTGCGGATCTCAGCCTCGTGGCGGCCAAAGACCTTCTCCAAGGCGTCAGAGATCTCACCGACGGTTGCCTTAGCGCGAGCGGCGTCCACGGAGAGCTTGAGCAGGTTCTGCTCCAGGTCACCTGGCTCCTTGTGCTCGTTTTGGGCTGCGGCGGTCAGGGCGTCGAGTGCGCGCTGCACCTCTGCCTCATCGCGCTCTGCACGGAGCTGCTCGAGCTTTGCGATCTGCTCTGCACGCACCTTGGTGTTGTCCACCTTGAGCACTTCAATCTGCTCGTCTTCCTCAACCACGTACTTGTTCACGCCGATCAGGGCCTGGCGGCCAGAGTCAATGCGTGCCTGGGTACGGGCAGCGGATTCCTCGATGCGCAGCTTGGGGATGCCCTCGATGGTTGCCTGGGCCATACCACCCGCGGCCTCCACCTCTTCGATGTGCTTGCGTGCACGCTCAACTAGCTGCTCGGTGAGCCACTCGATGTAGTAGGAGCCGGCCCAAGGATCAACAGGGGCGGTGGTGCCGGATTCCTGCTGCAGCAGCAACTGGGTGTTGCGGGCGATGCGAGCGGAGAAGTCCGTTGGCAGCGCCAGTGCCTCGTCCAGTGCATTGGTGTGCAGGGACTGAGTGTGGCCTTGGGTTGCGCCCATTGCTTCGATGGCGGTGCGGGCCACGTTGTTGAAGACGTCCTGGGCGGTCAGGGACCAACCGGAGGTCTGGGAGTGGGTACGCAGGGACTGCGACTTGGGGTTCTTTGGATCGAACTTGGCAACCAGTTCGCTCCACAGCAGGCGGCCAGCGCGCAGCTTTGCGATCTCCATGAAGGTGTTCATGGAAATGCCCCAGAAGAAGGAGAGGCGTGGTGCGAACTTGTCTACGTCCAGGCCAACTTCCTTACCTGCACGGATGTACTCAATACCATCAGCCAGGGTGTATGCCAGCTCCAGGTCAGCGGTCGCACCAGCTTCCTGGATGTGATAGCCGGAGATGGAGATGGAGTTGAAGCGAGGCATCTTCAAAGAGGTGTACTCGAAGATGTTGGAGATGATCCTCATGGAGGGCTTTGGTGGGTAAATGTAGGTGTTACGCACCATGAACTCTTTGAGGATGTCGTTCTGGATGGTGCCGGCGAGCTGCTCCGGCGGCACGCCCTGCTCCTCAGCGGCAACGATGTACAGCGCCAGAATTGGCAGCACCGCACCGTTCATGGTCATGGACACGGAAACGTTGCCCAGGTCAATGCCCTCGAAGAGCTGGCGCATGTCCAGGATCGAGTCGATGGCAACGCCGGCCATACCGACGTCACCAACTACGCGCTCATTGTCGGAGTCGTATCCACGGTGGGTGGCCAGGTCGAAGGCCACGGAGAGGCCTTTTTGGCCGGCGGCGAGGTTACGACGGTAGAAGGCGTTGGACTCCGCAGCGGTGGAGAAGCCAGCGTACTGGCGGATGGTCCACGGCTGGTTGGTGTACATCGTGGGGTATGGGCCACGCATGAACGGTGGCATACCGGGGAAGGAATCCAGCTGCTCGGCGGCTACGGAATCGTCGCGGTCCTCGCGGTTGAACACGCGGGGGACGTCGATGCCTTCAGGGGTGGTCCACACCTGCTCGCGCAGCGCGGCGGCGTCGGTAGCGCCGGAGTGCTCTGGGGTTGCTGGGGTCTGTGCAAAATTCGGGATGGTGCTCATGGTGGCTTACGCTCCCAACTTTTCAAGCAGCGCTTCAAGCTCTGCGGCTGCGTCGATCTTCAGGTTGAGGTAACCGTCTGCGGTGAACTCATCGTTCGGTGCGCCCGCAACGAGGATGTGCTCCACACCTGCGGCGCGCAGGGCCTCGAAGGCCTCCTTGCCGTTGGCCACATACTCGGCGTCAGTACCGCAGATCACTGCGATTGGCGCAGCCTTGGCTGCCTCATCAAATTCAGGGGTGCCAGGCACAACTTGGCCTGGGTTCAAAGCCTCAATGCCGCCAGAAGCCAGCAGGTTGGTGGCAAAGCCGGTACGGATGTTGTGCTTGGCCAACGGGCCAAGTGGGATCAGGGCGATCCGTGGGCGGTTGCCCTTGACCTCCTGGAAAGCGTCCGAACGGTTGCGCATAGCTTCGAACTGCGCTGCCCAGCGGCGCACATGGGTTGGCTCCACGCGGAGGTCCGCAGGAAGCGCGGCCTCTGCGAGGTTCGGGAACTCGTTGATTGCGGTGAGCTTCTTGGTGCGGTGCGCGATGTCATTGCGAACCTTCTCATGGGAAGCATCCAGCAGTTCCTTTACGGCACCCGCGTTAACGGCCTGAGCAAAGCCACCCTTGGACTCGATGTCCTGGAACACCGCCCAAGCCTTCTCGGCGAGCTGGTTGGTGAGCTGCTCCACGTAGTAGGAGCCGCCGGCTGGGTCGATCACGTGGCCCAGGTGGGACTCTTCCAGGAGCAACAGGTTGGTGTTGCGGGCAATGCGGTGCGCAAACGTGCGGGAGGTGTTGGGCAGGCCACCTGAGATTGCCCAGTCGAAGGTGAGCACCTCAACATCGGTAGCGCCACCCACACCGCCTGCGAAGGCGGCCACAGTGGAACGCAGCATGTTCACCCATGGATCGCGCTGGCTGAACATCACCGGTGCGGTCAGGGCATGCTGTGGTGCACAGCCATGGTCTGCGGCACCCAGCACCTCTGCAACGCGAGCCCACAGGGTGCGTGCGGCACGCAGCTTGGAGATCTGCGCAAATTGGTCATCGCTGACCGCATAGCGGAAGGAAAGCTGGCCCAGAGCCTGCTCGACGCTCAGGCCGGCATCTGTCAGAGCGCGCAGGTAATCCACACCCGCGGCGATTGCGAGGCCGATTTCCTCGCCATCAGTTGCACCCTGGTTGGAAAGCGATACGGCGTCCACCAGAATCGCCCGGGTGTTTTCCCGGTTTGCAGCCTCTTTTGCCAGTTCCACAGCGGCGTCAAGATCCACAGATGGGGAGCCATCAACCAAAGAAGTCAGCGGCGAGGCGCCGAGCTCCAGACGCACCGGGGTGCCCTCTTGCGCGTCGGCAAGCTCGTAGAGTGCCTGAGCCTGCTTCGCGGTAGCCAGACCTGCGTTCAGGCGGACGGGTGCGTACTGGAACAGCACACCCTTGAGCAGCTCGGCAAGGATTGGCTCGCCGTAGATGACGAGATCAGTGGTGCCGTTTTCCAGAGCCGCGAGCAGCTCAGCGTTTGTTGCGTTTGCGCCGAAGGATTCGGTGACGCCCCAGCCCACGCCCTCTTGTGCGCCAGCGCCGGCTGCTGCGCGGGTGAATGGGAACTCACCTGGTGCTGCTGCCTCGCGAACTTCATCGACGCGGTTGTAGAGGGGGTTGACTTCAATGCCGTCATAGGTGGTCCGAACGAGCTTGCGCCACACATCAAGAGGAACGTCTGCAACGTCCTTCTTTTGAATGCGCGCAAACACGCTGGCCACAGATTTGTACCAAGCCTGCTGCTTGGCTTCGAATTCCTCGGTTTGGGTAAATCGTGTGTCAGTCACGAGTGGACCCTCTCCCCTTTTTGGTTCATTCAGGCTCCACATCCGCCACAGATGAGCAGAGAAGAGCACGGACAAAACTGTGAATTGTTGGCAAAATTGTGGCGCAAAGGCACAGGGCAACCACGGGGTGACCGGCGCCTCACAGCACGTTTTAGAGTGTAGCCGCAAAGCCACGGGATTTTTCTTCAAACACCCCCCAAACAGACATGAACCCCAACCAAACCCACATCACCGCTAGAGTTATCCAAGGTGAACAGTTTTCTCGAGTTTCTCCGTGGGGTTTTTCGTGACGGATTCAACACCGTTGCAGCCTGGCCTACGTGGAAGAAACTAGCGGTCAGCGCCGCAGGGACTGCCTTCGTGGCGATCACGTTGCTGGCAGACATCCCGAGCCTCCACACCCTCCAACAGTGGTCCATGCAGCAGGGCAGTTGGTTTGTGTTCAGCTTCTTTGCCCTCTACGTGGCCATTACTCAATTTCCCATCCCCCGCACCGTGCTCACATTGAGTTCCGGTGTGCTCTTTGGGCCTGCGCTCGGCGTCGGCGTCGCCCTTGCGGCAACCACCGTCTCCGCGCTGATTTCACTGCTCATCGTGCGCCGCCTGCTTGGCAACTGGATGCGTCCGCGCCTTGCCCATCCGGCGGTGCGCGGTGTCTCTCACCGGCTACACAAGCGGGGCTGGGCATCCATCACCGCACTCCGGATGATTGCGGCGGTGCCGTTTTCCATCCTCAATTATGTTGCAGCGCTCAGCCCCGTGCCTGCTCTTGGCTTCACTGTGGCTACGCTGGTGGGCTCCGCGCCGGGCACGGTGGTCACGGTACTGCTCGGTAACTCGCTGGCCACCGGTGCCGACACCCAAATCGTGCTTGCCACGCTTGGCCTCGCGGCGCTGGGGGTCCTGGGTTTGATCCTCGACACCCGCATTCCAGTCAAGCCCTGAGCGTAGACCTTGCTATGCTGTGGGCATTATGTACGCACTGCATGCCCGTTATCGTGGCCGCGAACGCCGCCGCGCACAGTTTGTGACCCAATCAGCCAAAGCACTCTCCACCCTGGAGGGAGTCGGCGAATTCCAGGTGCTTGGCGTGGAGGACATCTCAGCGGAAATTCACACCGCCGCGGCTGTCACCGACACCACCATGGCGCTGCTATCCGCGGGCGACTGGGCAGTAAGCATCGCAGCCGTTGCCGGCGAAGGCTCGCCTCTGCCGGAACTTGGAGCGGCGTCCGACGCCCCCAGCGCCGCACAACTGCTCGCCCAACGGGAGCTCGGGGCGCATGCCCGCGCGGGAAGCGTGAAGGTGGCCATACAGGGTTACGGACAGGGCGAGCAACAGCTCGCCAGCAACATCTCCGGCACCTTCACCATGCTCGCCTACATCCTGGCAAAGCGCACCGCGGAAGGCCGGGAGGCGACCAGCCTTATGCGCGCCGGACTCAATCAGAATGAGGCCGCAGAAGAATTGGGGATCTCCAAACAAGCGATGAGCCAGCGCCTACAGGCTGCCGGTTGGCAGGCTGAGTTGGCTGGCTATCAGATTGCGCTTTCGCTGCTGAGTCAGGCGCGCTAGTTCGTCTCCGCCCCCGTCTCCGTTTCAGCAGCAAGGTGCCGGGGCTGCTCAGTGGCAGTGGCGTAGGGATTGCCGAAGCCCTGGTCCTGCTCCATCTGCTCGAGCTGCTCGAGCTGCTTGGGCGCTTTGGACTCATCAGCCTCAACATTGACCTCAGCATTGGGCACCGCGGTGTTAGCCACTGCCTCATCCACGGTTTGCTTGGCCACCTTGTTGGCCTCGGCGAGTGCGGCTTGGATTTCTGGGTTGCTGTTGGTGTTGAACCAGGCTTCGTGATCGTCCTCAGAGGCGATGTCCAGTGAGTGTTGATCCGCAGGGGTGGGTTCGTAGCGGAACACCCCGTCTTCACCCTTATTGGCCAGGGCCTTTGCAAACTGCTCCAGGGAATCGCCAAACTGCATTGGAATCATCCACATAGTGGACGCGGAGCCCTGGGCGAGCTGTGGCAACTTCTCTAGGTACTGGTAGGCCAGCACCTCTGGGGTCACCTGAGCGGCCTTGATGGCGGCGTTGACCTTCTGGATCGAGCGCGCCTCACCCTGTGCCTCCAACAGCTTTGCCGCACGGTGGCCCTCGGCGCGCAGAATGGTGGACTCGCGTTCTGCCTCCGCAGCCAGGATGGCTGCATGCTTGGAGCCCTCAGCCTCCAGGATCTGCGCTTGCTTTTCACCCTCAGCTGTGCGGATGTCCGCCTCGCGCTTACCCTCGGCCGCCAAGATGGTGGCGCGCTTCTCACGCTCCGCACGCATCTGCAGCTCCATGGCCTGCTGGATGGATGGTGGTGGATCAATTGCCTTGAGCTCCACGCGGGAAATGCGCAGGCCCCACTTGGTGGTGGCAGCGTCCAGCTCGCCGCGCAGGCGGCGGTTGATCATCTCACGGGACACGAGGGCGTCTTCCAGGGTGATGCCACCCACGACGTCACGAAGCGTCGCCACACTGATCTGCTCCACACCCACGATGTAGTTGTCTACGCCATAAATGGCGCGTTCGGGTTCGTTGATCTGGAAGGTCACCACGGTATCAATGGCCACCGTAATGTTGTCCTGGGTAATCACAGCCTGCGGCGGAAAGGACACCACGCGTTCACGGGTATCAACCCTGGCGCGCACACGGTCCACGAAGGGCACAAGGAGAGAAATCCCGCCGGAAATGGTGCGGGTGTAGCTTCCCAAGCGTTCAATCACCGCGGCTTCACCCTGTGGCACCAGCACAATCGAGCGAGCTACCACCACCAGTGCGAACAATAAGAGCACCGCGACAAAGATCAATTCAAAACTCACGTCGATCCTCAATTCTTAGGCTTTGACTACGACTGCCGTGGATCCATCAATTTGCACAACCTGCACCATGGTTCCGTCCTCGAACACCTCACTGGGATCCAGCGGGCGCGCTGACCAAAAGGTGCCGTCGAGACGCACAATTCCCCCGGCTGCACTGACCTGCTCCACCACGCTGGCAGAAGAACCGACCAGCGCCTTGGTGTCATGGGCCTGGAGAGGTTGTGTTTGCAATCTACGGCGCAGCACCGGCTTGAGAAAAAACAACAGCCCGATGGAGGCGGCCGTAAACACCACGACCTCCACCCACACGGGAACATCCGCAAGCCCAACGCCCGCGGCAGCCAAGGCGCCGCCAGCAAGCATCAGAAACGTCAGCTCACCAGCGAAAATCTCAATGCCGGCGAGCAAAATGGCAACTACTAACCAAATTAATGCACCCACGGACTAAAGGATACAGACGTTTGCTACATCAGGTCGGCCTTGGAAAGGCTCGGGGTGGTGACAAAATCCACCAGGCGCTCCACGGCGCCTACCAACGTAGTGTCCAAGTCCTTGTAGGTGTTCACTGCGGAATACACCCGATTCCAGCCCTCCTTGGGGTCACTCCACCCCACGCGGCGGCACACGCCTGTTTTCCAATCCTCACCATAGGGAACCTCCGGCCACGCGCGCAGCCCCAGGCGCTCCGGCTTGACGGCCGCCCAAATGTCAATGAATGGATGCCCTGTCACCAGCACATCTGGACCCACCTGCTCGGTTAGGCGCGATTCCTTGGAACCCTCCACCAAGTGATCAGCGAGCACCCCCACCCGCCGTTGCGGCGACGGACCGAACTCCTTGAGCCTCGCCTCCAAATTGTCCAGACCCTCTAGGTACTCCACAACCACACCCTCAACGCGCAGGTCGTGCCCCCAAACCTTTTCCACAATGGCCGCGTCGTGAATGCCCTCCACCCAGATCCGCGACGGCGCCGCCACCTTGGCCTGCACATTTTCCACGCGCCGCGAACCGGAATTGGAACGGTTCTGGCGGGGGTCGCGCTGCTCCACGTATCGAGTGAGGGTCACGCGCTGGCCGTCGATCATGAACGCGCCGGGGCGCATCTTGAAAATCCTGGTTGCCCCGCGGCGGTCCTCGAGGCGCACGAAGTCGCCGTCGTAGGTGCGCTCAAACCCCACCACTGCACCCACATAGCCATCGGCGAGCACTTCCACGACCTCGCCCGGCTTGGCCGGTACCTGCGGAAATTGCCGCGGTTGCTTGCGTTGGTGCCCTTGCAAAATGTCGCCACTATACGGATCCATAGGCTCCAAGGGTATCGGCTAGGCTTGAGCAATCATGGATTTGCGCGCACATGTCTACTCCCCAACCCAAAACGCAGCGATATGGTGGGCAGCTTGGCTGTATCATCAGCAAAGTTTCGACGCGCTCAGTGAGGCACTCGAGCAGCTCGGCGGGCTTTTCACCACCCCAGACGGGCGGGGGCTCACCGAGCTGGCGGCATCCGTGCGAAGGCACGCCGAGCTGGATAAGGACCAGGGACGGGAGTCGGAGTCAAGGTTCGCGTTGGGTCCCCGCCACCCGCGGGTGGAATTGCTGCTCGCCGGGCCAGGTAACACCCACGACGCAGGTCAGGCAGCCGCGATAGCAATCTTGAATGCTCAGGAGGAAGCGATGTTGCTCACTCCAAAGTTTCTGCCGGAGGTCACGCTGTGGGAAACGGAGATGCACGGCCCCTTGCGAACGCGGGCATTTTTGAGCCCCGGCGACGCCGACGCCCTGCTCACCCAAGCCACCAACACTGCCGCCCAACTCATCGAATCAATGAATCACGGGCCATCAAGCCACGCAAATCCGCGGCTCACGGTGGGAACTTTGCAGGACTTTTATGAAAACCCCGCGGGGCTGCCCCCAGAGGTGCCGCCGCGGGCGGGCAAACTCATTGCGCGCGCGGACCGCGTTGCAGCGATCGTGGAAACAGTGGTGGACCGCTTAGGCGATCACACCTTTGACCCAGAGCTCCTAGGCCTGGGCAGGCCGATTCGCCTGGCCCGAATGGCCGCGGTGAGCTACTGCTGCGCCGAGTGGGGGCGCTTGCGCGGCTGACAGCACCCCACTGCGCAGGGCGCACCGTCCACGGTGCAGCCGCGCTGAGCCACCGGGCCCTCTACGGGGATGTCCCCAGGAGCCGAAAGCCCCTGCACCAAATCCACCACCAAAGCGGCGAATTCCGGCCACGGACCGACGGTGGCCGCGCGGGCGACTTGCATGCCTAGGTCCTTGGCGGCGTCGGCCAGCTCATTATCCAAATCCCAAACCACTTCCATGTGATCGGAAATGAAGCCAATCGGCACCACAACCACCGCGCTTACGCCCTGGTGGTGGAGCGCTTCCACGTGGTCCACGATGTCCGGCTCGAGCCACGGAATCCGGCCGTTGCCAGAGGCGGACTGCCACACAACGTCGTAGTCCGTGATGCCCAGTCGCTGGGCGGTGCCCGCAGCGGCTTGAGCGACCTGGTTGGAGTAGAGCGTGCCGTCGGAATCGATCCCGGAGCCCTCATCAGCGGGAACCGGAATGGAGTGAGCGGTGAACACCAGGCGCGCTTGCGCCGAAGCCGCCGCGAGCTGCGGATCAGCAAACCCAAGTTCTGCGAAGGCCGCGCGGGTGGCTCGCACCTGCATGTCCAGGAAATCTGGGTGGGCGAAAAACTGGCTGAGCTTGTAAAAGTGCACCTCGCTCAGGCCTTCTTCGGCGATGAGCGCCCGCATCTTTTGGATGTCCTCATCGTATTGATAGCAGCCGGAGTAACCGCCCCACGCGGAGGTGGCGAACACTGCCACGTTCTGATGGCCGGCCTGGGCAATCTCGCGGGCCGCATCCCCCGCGTAGGGCTTCCAGTTGCGGTTGCCAAAGTACACGGGGATATCCAAGCCGCGAGAACGCAACTCCTGCTCAATGTTGGCGATCATCTCCCGGTTGAGCGCATTGAGTGGGCTGACGCCACCGAAGTGGTAATAGTGGGCACCCACCTCATCAAGGCGCTCCGGAGGGATACCGCGCCCAGCGGTAACGTTTTCCAGAAATGGGCGGACCTCATCCATGCCCTCGGGGCCGCCGAAAGACAACAGCAATAAAGCGTCGATTTCCTCAACGGGAATGCTTGCCGGAACGTACTCATAAGTTGTGTGCGGACCCATAAGGAAACAGCATAGAAGAACCTTCGCTTCAAACGAAAGTTGGACAAACAGTTCCACCCCGTGCCTTGCCCCACCATGGCGGTGAGGTTGGTACGGGGTGGCGGGACCTTGGGGCGTGCCCTTAGATCAGGCGCACTGCGTACGGGCTCATCCCAGACCAGCGCACTGGAGAGATGCGGACAGTGGAGCCGGAGTTTGGCGCTTCGAGCATCTGGCCGTCGCCAAGGTAGATTGCCACGTGCTGCTCGGCATTGGGGCCGTAGAAGATCAGGTCACCGCGCTGCATCTCGGATGGGTTGATCTTGGTGCCGCGCTGGTACTGGTAGCCGGTGTAGTGCGGCAGTTCAATGCCAACGCCAGCGAATGCGTAGAGCACCAGGCCGGAGCAGTCAAAGCCCACCTTGTTGAAATCACCGTAGGAGTCGGCAACGCCGCCGTCCCGAATTCCGCGGGTTGGGCCATTCGCATCGCCACCACCCCAGGCGTAGGGGGTGCCAATTTGCGCCATCGCGCGAGAAATCACGGCCTCAATCTTTTCCTCACGGTTCCCGGAAGTCACCGCGGGGGTGGAAGCGCTTGCCGACGCCGCGCTCGTTGCCGGTGCGGAAGCAGATTCACTTGGGATCACGGAGGATTCGGTACCGGTTGCGCCCGCTGCGTCCTCTGTATCTTCGAGGGTCACATAGAGGTCATCGTCTGCCTGCTCAGCGGTGGTGGGCTCGCTGGCCGGGGTCTCAGCAGGGGTTTGCGCCTGGGGTGCGGTGGTGGTTGCACTGACCAGTGCCTCTGCTGCTGCCACGGACTCTCGGCGTGCCTGTTCCTCCCGGGCTGCAGCGGCCTCGGCTTCACGAGCGGCCTGCTCCGCGGCCTCCTTGGCGGCCTTTTCTTCGGCTGCACGCTGTGCCGCTGCGGCTGCCTCGGCCGCACGGCGAGCTTCCTCAGCCTTCTTCCGAGCCTCTTCCTCAGCCTTCTTGCGGGCTTCCTCTGCAGCGAGGTACTGCTCGTATTCGGTGCGCTGGTTCTCGAGCTCGGTGACCTGGCCGCGAGCAGCATCAAGCTCACGCTGCGCCTCTACGCGCTGTGCAATCAGGGCTGCGTGCTCTGCCAGCTTTGCCTCGAGCTCGGCGTTGGAGCGGTCCATCTCCGACTGTACGGTTGCGCGGGCCTGCTCTGCTTCGCCGGCGCGTAGCTCTGCCACGTTGCGGGCCTCGCGGAGGCGAGAATCGTTGTTCGCTTGCTCGGTGCGCAGGCGATCCAAAGTAGCGATGACCTCTCGCTGCTTGTCAGCGTTCACACGGAGATAGGTTTGACGAGCCAGGGCGTCCTCAGTGGTGGCGTTACCAGACACCGCACCCACGCCTGAGCCAGAAGCGGAACGGCGGTACTGGGAACGAGAAATCTCATTGAGCGCAGCTTGCGCCTGAGCGATCTCCTCCTGAGTGGCATCCAAATCGCCGCGCGCGGAGGTCACTTCCTGGCGGGCCTGCTCAGCAGCCTGCTGTGCCACGTCCAAGTCCACTAGGGCCTTGTTCACGGCCTCGCGGAGGCTACCGATGGTGAGCTCAATCGAGGAGATTTGTCCGTCGGCGGCAGAAATAGAAGTAGCGAGTTGCGCCACAGACGCTTCCGAAGAACCGACGGCAGCCTGTGCGGCTGCGATCTCTGCATCGCTTGGGCTCGCGGGCTGTGCGTACGCGAGCGGTGAAAAAGCAACCGCAGTAGCAACAGTGACGGCTGCGATGCGGGTGCCTGCCATCACCAACTGGCGGGTTGGGCGCGCCGCTGCCGCTGGGGTCAAAGCCAAACGAGTCACGTGGTCTCCTAGAGCATTCATATTGGAGCCAATGTATGACTCCTCAAGTTCTCAAACGGCTCACAGGGTCTAGGAGGCAAACTTGATTATTCCAGCGCGTGCTTCCCCACATGCGCGAAAAGGTCTTGCTTCCTTTGAGTCCCAGTTCTGAAGCCCATCCCCCATAGGAAATGAAAGTCAAGTGTCTGGGATCGACCCGTGAGCCGACATTTGAACCATAAAGCACTTGCACCACTTTGTCTGCATCAATTCCAACCAATCCCGCTAGAAAACCTGCGTCACATAAGTCCCAATTTTCACAGGGGCGTGTCTGACCTGCGACGATATTGTTGCCAAAACGTTACTGTGATTTAAGTTACATTTTCAATACTGTCCGGCGTGGCGCATTGACTTCTCCGTACCGAACTACTCACCAACCCTCAACCGTTGCTTCAGGATAGTAAATGATACAAACTTGATCTAAGTCACTCTCTACCCTTGTAGCTTGATTCCGTCCCGCAGCCACACGATGTTGGGGAACGCTGCGGCGCTGGGCTCGTCGTAACACGCCTGCGCAGCGGAAGATACAGCCCCGTTTGTGGGTGGATGCCAACGCCAAACGGAAGCTACACCGCGCCCATACGGGGTGAATCCGCAACAACAGGACAGCCGTACTGTTAGGATGTGCGTGAGGCGACGCGCCTTTTGCTGCGCGCGCAACGATCACCTGCAGAAAATCAACATTTCCTATATGAAGTGGAGCTCACTGTGACCGAAAGCAAGAACTCCTTTAACGCCAAGCAGAAGCTTGAAGTTGGCGGGAAGTCTTACGACTACTTCGCCCTCAGCGCTGTGGAAGGCATGGAGAAACTTCCTTACTCCCTGAAGGTTCTTGGTGAGAACCTCCTGCGCACCGAAGACGGCGCAAACATCACCACCGAACACATCCAGGCAATCGCAAACTGGGACCCAAGCGCTGAGCCAAGCGTGGAAATCCAGTTCACCCCTGCACGCGTGCTCATGCAGGACTTCACCGGCGTTCCTTGTGTGGTGGACCTCGCTACCATGCGTGAGGCCGTGAAGACCCTGGGTGGCGACCCAAACAAGGTCAACCCACTCAACCCAGCAGAAATGGTGATCGACCACTCCGTGATCATCGAGGCCTTCGGCGCTTCCGATGCACTGGAGAAGAACGTTGAGATCGAGTACGAGCGCAACGAAGAGCGCTACCAGTTCCTGCGCTGGGGTGCGGAGAACTTCTCCAACTTCCGCGTGGTTCCTCCAGGAACCGGCATCGTCCACCAGGTGAACATCGAGTACCTGGCTCGCGTGGTCTTTGACAACGAAGGCCTGGCCTACCCAGACACCTGTATTGGTACCGACTCCCACACCACCATGGAAAACGGCCTGGGCATCCTGGGCTGGGGTGTGGGCGGCATCGAGGCTGAGGCTGCAATGCTCGGCCAGCCAGTGTCCATGCTCATCCCACGCGTTGTGGGCTTCAAGCTCACCGGTGAGATCCCAGCCGGCGTGACCGCAACCGACGTGGTGCTCACCATCACCGACATGCTCCGCCAGCACGGCGTGGTGCAGAAGTTCGTGGAGTTCTACGGCAACGGTGTGAAGTCCATCCCACTGGCAAACCGCGCCACCATCGGCAACATGTCCCCAGAGTTCGGCTCCACCTGTGCGATCTTCCCGATCGACGAAGAAACCATCAAGTACCTCCACCTCACCGGCCGCCCAGAAGAGCAGATCGAGCTCGTTGAAGCCTACGCAAAGGCACAGGGCATGTGGCTGGAGCAGGACGCACCTGAGGCAGAGTACTCCGAGTACCTCGAACTGGACCTCTCCACCGTTGTCCCATCCATCGCAGGCCCCAAGCGCCCACAGGACCGCATCCTGCAGTCCGAGGCAAAGCAGCAGTTCCGTAAGGACCTCACCTCCTACACCACCGACGAGGTGTGCCGCGACGAGTCCATCCCAGCCATCAAGATGGGTGCGGAGGGCGAAGGCAACGACCCAGCACCAGTGCGCGAGGCTGGCTTCAACTCCTCCCGCGCAGGCAACGGCGAGTCCGCAGCAGCCGGCGCAACCGGCCGCCCATCCAAGCCAGTAACCGTGCAGTCCCCCAACGGCGGCGAGTTCACCCTCGACCACGGCATGGTTGCCATCGCTTCCATCACCTCCTGCACCAACACCTCCAACCCATCCGTCATGGTGGGCGCAGGCCTCATTGCCCGCAAGGCAAATGAAAAGGGCCTCAAGGCAAAGCCATGGGTCAAGACCATCTGTGCACCGGGCTCCCAGGTTGTGGACGGTTACTACCAGCGCGCCGACCTCTGGAAGGACCTCGAGGCCCTGGGCTTCTACCTCTCGGGCTTTGGCTGCGCATCCTGCATTGGTAACTCCGGCCCGCTTCCAGAGGAAGTCTCCGAAGCAATCAACGAGCACGACCTCGCCGCAACCGCCGTCCTCTCCGGCAACCGCAACTTCGAAGGCCGCATCTCCCCAGACGTGAAGATGAACTACCTGGCCTCCCCAATCATGGTCATCGCCTACGCCATCGCCGGCACCATGGACTTTGACTTTGAAACCCAGGCACTTGGCCAAGACCAAGACGGCAACGACGTGTTCCTTCGCGACATCTGGCCATCCACCGAAGAGATCGAAGAGACCATTGCTTCCGCAATCTCCCGCGAGCTCTACGAGGCCGACTACGCAGACGTGTTCAAGGGCGACGAGCAGTGGCAGGCCATCAAGATCCCAACCGGCTCCACCTTCGAGTGGGACGAGGCCTCCACCTACATCCGCAAGGCTCCATACTTCGATGACATGGGCATCGAACCAGAGCCTGTCACCGACATCACCGGCGCACGCGTGCTGGCGAAGCTCGGCGACTCCGTGACCACCGACCACATCTCCCCTGCGTCCTCCATCAAGCCGGGCACCCCAGCCGCCCAGTACCTGGACGCCAACGGTGTGGAGCGCAATGACTACAACTCGCTGGGTTCCCGCCGCGGCAACCACGAGGTCATGATGCGCGGCACCTTTGCCAACATCCGTCTGGCAAACCAGCTCGTGGACGTCACCGGCGGTTACACCTTGGACTTCACCAAGGAAGACAAGCCACAGTCCTTCATCTTCGACGCCTGCCAGAACTACAAGGCAGCCGGCATCCCACTGGTGGTGCTGGGTGGCAAGGAGTACGGCACCGGTTCCTCCCGCGACTGGGCTGCAAAGGGCACCAACCTGCTCGGTGTGAAGGCCGTGATCACCGAGTCCTTCGAGCGCATCCACCGCTCCAACCTCATCGGCATGGGTGTGATCCCACTGCAGTTCCCTGAGGGCGAATCCCACGAGTCCCTGGGCCTCGACGGCCACGAGACCTTCGATATCACCGGTATCGAGGAGCTCAACGAAGGCCGCACCCCGAAGACCGTGCACGTCACCGCCACGAAGGAAAACGGCGAGAAGGTTGAATTCGACGCTGTGGTGCGCATCGACACCCCAGGTGAAGCCGACTACTACCGCCACGGCGGCATCCTGCAGTACGTGCTGCGCCAGATGATCAAGGCGTAACACCACAAAAGGGGGCTGCGTGCCCCCTTTTTTTTCCACCCAAGGAGATCCCCAATGCCAATCGTTAGCACCACCGAGCTCACGCAACGGCGCCAGGAAATCCTTGAAGGCGCACGGCGCTGCTTCGCCGAATACGGCTATGAATCAGCGACCGTGCGCAGGTTGGAAGAAAGCATCGGGAAATCCCGCGGCGCAATCTTCCACCACTTCGGTGACAAGGAAAATCTCTTCCTCGCCCTCGCGCGAGAAGACGCCACCCGCATGGCAGAAGTAGTAGCCGCAAACGGCCTAGTAGCAGTGATGCGTGACATGCTCGCCCACCCCGAACGCCACGACTGGCTCGCAACACGCCTCGAAATCACCAAAATGCTACGCACCGACTCCACCTTCCGCGCCAGGTGGCAAGCACACCAACAAGTACTGGATCAGGCGGTCCGCGCACGACTCGAAGCCAACGCCGCATCAGGGCGGATGCGAGACGACGTTCCCATCTCTGTACTACACACATATCTGGAAACCATGCTCGACGGGTTCATCACCCGCCTCGCCTCAGGCGCCCCCACCGAAGACCTCGACGCCGTGCTCAGCCTCGTGGAACAATCCGTGCGCGCGCATGCAGTACACTAGCCCGTTATGGTCAACATCCTGCTCGTCTCCCCACGCAAAGGCGAACACATCGCCGCCGCAGAATACCAAGACGTCCTCAAAGCAACCGGGCTCACCCCTGACCAAGTGACCCACCGAATGCTTGACGACGCCACCAAGACCGTAGGGGACACGGCTGGATTTGACGGCATCATCGTAGGCGGCAGCCCGCTGCTGGTCACCTCACCTGAATACGACGACTGGCAACTCCAAGTACACAAAGAGCTGGAAGCACTCCTAGCCAACCCCCTGCCAGTATTCTTCCTCTGCTACGGCAACACCTTCGTGGCCAGCATCACCGGAGGATCAGTGAACAGGGAATGGGCGGAAGACTCAGGGCCCACCGTCGTCCGACTCACCGAAGCTGGCCTCAACGACCCCATCACCTCCGGCCTCCCCGCCGAATTCCTCGCGGTCACCGGGCACACCGAGAACGCTGCGAGCGTCGGTACCGGAGTGGAACTCCTTGCCACCGGCCCCACCTGCCCGATCCAAATCGTGCGCGCCAACGCCAGCACCTGGGCCTGCCAATTCCACGCCGAGATGGACGCCGACGCGCTGCAAACCCGGATGGACTTCTACTACGACTACGGCTACTTCTCCCCCGCCGACTACGACACAATTGTGGCAACCACCCACAAATACACATACGACGGCGCACACCAGGTGCTGCGCAACTTCGTAGCCTATTGCGAGTAACATCACTGGCATGTTTGCCATCATGACTGTGACCGGTGTAGACCACACCGGCATCATCGCTGCCGTGTCCACCGCCTGTGCCGAAATGAACGTGAATATTCACAACGTCTCCCAAACCCTCATGGGTGAATACTTCACCATGATCCTGCACGTTGCCTTCGACGAAGCAGAGGTGGACATCGCCACCATTCAGGAGCGGATGGACGCAGTGGGCGAGCAAGAGCAACTGGTGATCCGCATCCAGTCACAGGCCATCTTCGACGCAATGAACGTGATCTAATGACCATCCAACACTCAGCGTCAAATATCCTCGACACCATCGAAATGATCGAGCAATACCGGCTCGACATCCGCACCGTTACCATGGGTATCTCCCTGCTCGACTGCGTGCGAGGCACCATGGAAGACACCTGCGATGCCGTCTACCAAAAAATCACCACACAGGCAGAACACCTAGTTGCGCAGTGCGAAAGCATCGAGCGGGAACTCGGCATCCCCATCGTCAATAAACGCATCTCCGTCACCCCGATCGCCCTGATCACCTCTGCCGTTGAGGGCTCCCCCGTAGCACTCGCCCACGCACTCGACCGAGCGGCGAAAGAAGTGGGAGTGAACTTCATCGGCGGCTACTCCGCCATTGTGGAAAAAGGCATGACCGCCGGGGACGAGCGCCTGATCCGATCCATCCCCGAAGCCCTCACCGAGACCGACGTCGTATGCTCGTCAGTCAACATCGGTTCCTCCCGCGCCGGCATCAACATGGACGCCGTGGCACTCATGGGCGAAGTGATCAAGGACGCCGCCGCACGCACCGCCGACCGCAGCGCCATCGCCTGCGCCAAACTCGTGGTGTTCGCCAACGCCGTAGGCGACAACCCCTTCATGGCCGGCGCCTTCCACGGCGTAGAGGAACCAGACTGCGTGGTATCCGTGGGCGTCTCCGGCCCAGGTGTGGTCAACCGTGCGCTCGGCGACCTCGACGGCGCGACTCTCGACGAAGTGGCCGAAGCCATCAAAAAGGCGGCCTTCAAAATCACCCGTGCCGGCCAACTCGTGGGCACCATGGCATCCGAACGGCTCGGCGTGCCATTTGGTATCGTCGATCTCTCCCTAGCCCCCACCGCGGAGCTCGGCGATTCCGTCGCACACATCATGGAGCACATGGGGCTTGCGCAGGTGGGCACCCACGGCACCACCGCAGCACTCGCGCTGCTCAACGACGCCGTCAAGAAAGGCGGCATGATGGCATGCTCGCGGGTGGGCGGGCTGTCCGGCTCCTTCATCCCCGTGTCCGAGGACAAGGGCATGATCGACGCCGTCCGCGCGGGCAACATCAGCATCGACAAGCTCGAGGCCATGACCGCAATCTGCTCCGTGGGACTAGACATGGTGGCAATCCCAGGCGACACCAGCGCCAGCCTCATCTCCGGGATGATCGCCGACGAAGCCGCCATCGGCGTCATGAACCACAAAACCACCGCCGTGCGCGTCATCCCGGTACCCGGCACCAAACCCGGCGACGAAGTGAACTTCGGCGGGCTACTCGGCTACGCCCCCGTCATCCCCGTCTCCCAAGTAGACAACGCCGCCTTCATCAGCCGCGGAGGATTCATCCCTGCGCCCGTACACGGATTCCGGAACTAAGCCAGCTCCACCAACTCCATGTAATCATCGCTCCACAAATCCTCATCGCCATCCGGCAAAACGATCACACGCTCAGGCTCAAGGGCCTTCACTGCGCCTGGGTCGTGTGTCACCAACACCACCGCGCCCGAATACGTCCGCAACGCATCAAGAACCTGCTCGCGCGACACCGGGTCCAGGTTATTGGTGGGCTCATCAAGGAGAAGGACGTTGGCTCGGGAGCTCACGAGCGCGGCAAGGGCTAGGCGGGTTTTCTCACCACCAGACAGCGTGCCGGCCGGCTGATCAAGCTGCTCCCCCTGGAACATAAACGCACCGAGCAGGCCACGCAGGTCCTGCTCCCCCGCCTCCGGGCAAGCCTCAATGGTGTTCTGCCACACCGACTTCTCAGGGTCGATCGTGTCATGCTCCTGGGCAAAGTAACCGATCTTCAGCCCGTGACCTGTAACGATGCCGCCTTCGCCGTCGGTACGCTCCACACCCGCCAACAGTTTCAGCAACGTGGTCTTGCCCGCGCCGTTGTAACCCAGCACCACCACGCGGGAACCCTTGTCAATGGCAAGGTCCACACCGGCGAACACCTCCAGGGAGCCGTACATCTTGGTCAGCCCCTTCGCATTCAGAGGGGTCTTGCCGCAAGCAGCCGGCTCAGGAAAGGAGATGTTTGCCACCCTATCCGCCTGCCGGACATCATCCAGCGAACCCAACATGCGATCCGCGCGTGCCAACATCTGCTTCGCCGCAGCCGCCTTCGTTGCCTTCGCACCCAAGCGCGCGGCCTGATCCCGCAGCGCAGAGGCCTTCTTCTCCGCATTCGCGCGCTCACGACGGCGACGAGCCTCATCCGTAGCACGGGCGTCCAAATACTTCTTGAACCCCATGTTGTACACATCGGCCTCGGCGCGGACAGCATCGAGGAACCAAATCTTGTTGCAGACAGCTTCAAGGAGATCCACGTCGTGGGAAATCATGATCAGGCCGCCTTCATGCTTGGAAAGGAAGCCGCGCAGCCAGGTGATCGAATCCGCATCAAGGTGGTTCGTGGGCTCGTCAAGGAGGAGGGTGGTCTGGGACTTCCCCGAACCCGCGGAAGCAGCGAAAAGGATCTGCGCCAACTCGACGCGGCGGCGCTGGCCACCGGAGAGGGTTTTGAGCTGCTGTTCTAAGATGCGGGCGGGAAGGCCCAGGTTGTCGCAAATCTGGGCGGCTTCTGCGTTGGCCTCATAGCCACCGAGCGCGTGATAGCGCTCCTCCAGGCGGGCGTACTTCTTAATTGCCTGATCCCGCTTGGCTTCCGACTCCGTAGTTTCCATGATCTCCTGCTGGCGCTCCATGTTGCGGATGATGGAGTCCAGGCCGCGGGCGGAGAGGACGCGGTCACGGGCCGTCTGCTCGATGTTGCCCTCACGGGAGTCCTGGGGGAGGTAGCCGATCTCACCGCTGCGGGTCACCGAGCCGGCGTATGGTTCAGTTTCCCCTGCAAGTATGCGCATGGTGGTGGTTTTGCCTGCGCCGTTGCGGCCAACGAGTCCTATCCGGTCTCCGGGCTGCACACGGAGATGCTGGCCGGGTGCGTTGAGGAGGGTGCGTGCACCGACGCGGACTTCAAAATCATTGGTCACAATCACCGGACGATTGTACCAATTGTCAAGTGGGTGACTTCGCGGGGCGGGCGTTCTGTGGAAAACTTGGCCGAATTCCACAGGAGCGGCGGGTTGGGTGCTGTTTGCCATTGCAGCGGGATTGACTTGCTGGTTACCTAGCCGCCATGAACACTTTTGATGTTGCGCGCGCCTACACAGGCCTGGGGGTTGACTTTCTTGTCGACGTCGCCAGGGCTGCGCGCAGCATGCCTCGAGCGCAGCTCGCGGAGACGCTGGGTATGGAAACCAGCGAAGTGGGGCGGCTGCTTTGGATCCACGGTTTCTACACCGGCGCTGCGGTGAAGCGGGCGGCGAAAGGCTACGGGCTTGGGGTGTTGCGGGTGCTGGCGTCCGCGGTGAACCAGCTCACGGCGAAGGATGTCTCTCGGGATGAGGTGCTGATTGAGTGCCTGAAGGCTGTGGCTGGGATGAGCGTGGACAAGGCGAAGGCACAAGCAATTGCCATTGTGCGAGAGCACAATCTCACGGGCGTGCCGGTGAAGCGGCTGCCGAAGGCCCAGACGCAGAAGAAGGCAGACGCTGCCGGGCAGCGGCGGTTGATGGGGCAGTTTGCGGACGCCGACCTCACGCAGGTCGAGCAAAACCTCGCGCCGCGGGTGCGTCAGCTCATGAAGAACGAGGGCATGGAGCATGCGCAGGCGTTCGCAGTGGCAATGCTGGAGCTGCTGAAAGGCGGGCAGCCGCACACCAAAAAGGTCTACATGCCACTGCTCTTCCTCCCACTGCGCCCCAGCGAGGGCTATTTCAGCGACGGGCATGTGTACACCGCTGATGGGTGTGGCGTGCCTCTCCATGAGCTCGACGGTGTGGAGATCTCCGATACTGGTTTCGTGATCGTGAGTGCAGCCAATGAAAAAGGTGAGATCATGGCAGAGGCGTTGCCAATCCGACGTTTCGCCAACGACGGGGAACGCCTGGTCATGCGCACCGAGCTCATGATCTGCCCGCACCCAGACTGCGACATGCCGGCATGGAAGTGCCAGTACCACCACATTCAGGCCTGGTCCAATGGTGGAGCCACAGTAATTGAGAACATGATGCTGCTGTGTAGACCACACAATGCCGCAAACGATGACGGGGACCGAGACAAAAATGGGCGGATGTTCCGCGACGCGCGCGGAAGACCCGCCTTCAGGAGGCACGATAAAGCGCCACCTGAATACAACAGCCACCCCGCCACCAAAAAAGGATGGCGAGCGGAAGCTGAACTACACGCTGAAGCCTAGCGCCCGAAGCTGCTCGCGGCCGTCTTCAGTGATCATGTGCGGCCCCCAAGGCGGCATCCACACCCAATTGATGGTGAGCTTGGATGCTGCCCCATTGCCGACCACTGCGGACTGTGCCTGGTCTTCCAGCACGTCCGTAAGTGGGCAAGCGGGTGAGGTCAGGGTCATGTTCACCTGTGCTTCATCGTTGTTTTCGATCCAGATGTCGTAAACGAGACCTAGGTCTACAACATTGATTCCGAGCTCAGGATCGATCACATCGCGCAAGTACTCCTCCACGTCTGCAGCGCGGGCCAGATCTGCTTCGGACTGCTCGGGTTTCGTTGGCACAGCTTCTTCAGTCATTTTTTCTCCAATGCATCAGCAGTTGCAGCTTGGAAGGCCTTCCAACCAAGCAGAGCGCACTTTACGCGCGCAGGGTATTTGGCCACACCAGCAAAGGCCACACCGTCACCGATGACCTCTGGGTCACCCTCCACGGTGCCGCGGGAGGTCACCATCGTTTCAAACTCCGCAAGCTTGTGCAGCGCCTCATCCACGTTTAGACCCACGATTTCTTCCGCCATCACAGAGGTGGAGGCTTGGGAAATGGAGCAACCTTGAGCTTCGTAGGAAACATCGGCCACTGTTTGTCCGTCGTCGGAAAGGAGTACCCGGAGCGTGATTTCATCACCGCACGAAGGATTGACGTGGTGAACCTCTGAGTTGAAGTCTTCACGCAGCCCTGCGTGGTGAGGGTGTTTGTAGTGATCCAGGATCACTTCCTGGTACATGGATTCAAGGTTCATTGGAAAAATTCCTTGGCGTCCTCGATGGCTGCGGCCAGTCGGTCGATTTCGTCCTTCGTGTTGTAGAGGTAGAAAGATGCCCGTGCGGTGGACTGCACACCGAGGCTTCGGTGAATTGGCCATGCGCAGTGGTGCCCGACCCGGATGCAGACGCCCCGGTCGTCGAGTACCTGCCCTAGGTCGTGGGGGTGGATGCCATCAACAACAAAGCTGATTGCCCCGCCGCGGTTTTCCGCGGTGGTTGGTCCCACGATCTGAAGCCCCTCAATCGCCTGCAGTTTCTCCAGAGCATAGGCCGTGAGCTCGTGTTCGTGAGCTGCGATGTTTTCCATCCCGATCTCGGAGAGGAACTCCACTGCCGCCCCTAAACCTACTACTTGGCTAGTCATCTGCGTTCCAGCCTCGAAGCGCTGCGGCGGCGCGGCATAGGTGGTGTGCTCCATGGTGACCACTTCGATCATCGATCCGCCCGTGAGGAACGGCGGGAGCGCGGCTAGGTGTTCACGTTTGCCGTATACAGCCCCCACACCACTCGGCCCGCACATCTTGTGCCCCGAGAACGCCGCGAAGTCTACGTCGAGCTCATGGAAGTTCACTGGCATGTGCGGGACGGACTGGCACGCGTCTAGTACCACGAGCGCCCCTACTTCCCTCGCCCGCCGCACGAGCTCCTGTACCGGCGCCACGGCTCCAGTTACGTTTGATTGGTGGGTGAACGCTACCACTTTCACGGTGTCGTCGAGTTCAAGTGAGTCTAGGTCGATTCGTCCGTCTGGGGTGGCGGCGTACCATTTGAGGGTTGCACCGGTGCGTTTGCAGAGCTCTTGCCATGGCACGAGGTTGGCGTGGTGTTCAAGTTCGGTGATGACAACGGTGTCGCCTTCGCCCACGTGCAGCTCCCCTGCTTCTGGGTTGCTGAGGGTGTAGGCGATAAGGTTAAGCGCCTCGGTGGCGTTTTTGGTGAACGCGAGTTCGTCGCCGTGGGCGCCCACGAACGCAGCAATTTTGTCACGTGCTGCTTCGTAGGCGTCGGTTGCTTCCTCGGCTAGTTGGTATGCCCCGCGGTGCACGGGGGCGAAGGTCTCTAGCACGAAGCGGCGTTCTGCTTCCCACACCGAGGTTGGGCGTTGCGACGTGGCCCCGGAGTCCAGGTAGGCAAGGGTGGCTCCGCCGCGCACGGTTCGTTCCAGGATAGGGAATTCGGCACGGATTGCCTCGGTGTTGAGCGTCATGATTGCAGGAATTTGTCGTAGCCGTTTGCTTCGAGTTCGTCGGCGAGTTCTGGTCCGCCGGACGTCACGATCTTGCCATTGGCGAACACGTGCACGTAGTCAGGCTGCACGTAGTTGAGGATGCGCTTGTAGTGGGTGATCATGAGGATGCCGCCGCCGGTTTCTTCCTGGTAGCGGTTGATGCCCTCGGAGACGATGCGCAGTGCGTCCACGTCGAGTCCGGAGTCGGTTTCGTCCATTACTGCGAACTTGGGGCGCAGCAGGTCGAGCTGCAGCACTTCGTGGCGCTTCTTTTCGCCGCCAGAAAAGCCTTCGTTGACGGAGCGCTCGGAGAACGCTGGGTCAATCACGAGTTGTTCTTGTGCGGTGCGCACTTCCTTGACCCATTCGCGCAGCTTGGGTGCTTCGCCGCGGACGGCGGTTGCAGCGGTGCGCAGGAAGTTGGCCATGGAGACGCCTGGGATTTCGGTTGGGTACTGCATGGCCAGGAAGAGGCCGGCGCGTGCGCGCTCGTCTACTTCGAGTTCGAGGATGTTTTCCCCGTCCAGCAGCACTTCACCTTCGGTGATTTCGTAGCGTGGGTGGCCTGCCAGGGTGTAGGCGAGGGTGGATTTGCCGGAGCCGTTGGGGCCCATGATGGCGTGGGTTTCACCGGAGTTGATGGTGAGGTTTACGCCCTTGAGGATTGGCTTTGGCTCTGCATTTTCGTCGGAGGGGATGACTTGGGCGTGGAGGTTGCGGATTTCAAGAGTGCTCATGTGGGTGTTCCTTAGGCTTTGTGAAGTTGGCGGTCGAGTTCTTCTGCTACGCGGTTTTCCAGTTCTTCGCGGATGCTAGCCACTGGGATGCGGCCGATGACCTCGGAGAAGAACCCGCGCACGATGAGGCGGCGTGCTTCTTCGAGTGGGATACCGCGAGCGCGGAGGTAGAACTCTTGTTCATCGTCAAAGCGGCCCACGGTTGCAGCGTGGCCTGCGCCGGTGATTTCGCCGGTTTCGATTTCAAGGTTTGGCACGGCGTCTGCGCGTGCGCCTTCGGTGAGGACGAGGTTGCGGTTCGCCTCGTAGGTGTCGGTGCCCTGTGCGTTGGCACGGATGAGCACGTCGCCTACCCAAGCGGTGCGGGCGTCCTTGCCTTGGAGTGCGCCCTTGTAGAGCACATTGGAGCGGCAGTTCGGCACGGCGTGGTCTACGAGCAGTCGCTGCTCGAAGAACTGCCCTGCGTCGGCAAAGTAGACGCCGAGCAGTTCGGCGTCGCCGCCTGGGGCGGTGAACTTGACGCGCGGAATGAGGCGCACAAGCTCGCCGCCGAAGACTGCGGTGTTGAGGCGCAGCACGGCATCGCGTCCGAGGATCGCGCATTGGCCCGAAGCGTGGACGGCGTCGTCGTCCCAGGATGCGTCCACGATCACCGTGAGGCGGGCGGCGTCTCCGAGAACGAATTCCACGTTGTCGGCGTGGGTGGCGCTGCCGGTGTAGCGCAGGTCAACTACTGCTTCCGCGCCGGTGGCTACCTCAATAACCAGGTGGCCAAAGGTGACTCCCTCGCCGGCGCCGGTAAAGCTCACCACGATTGGTTCCTCAACCTTGGTGTTGGCGGGAACGCTCACCAGGGTGGCGGAGGTTGCGGAGGAGTAGGCCTGTGCGCCTACTCGGTCCACTGCCCCGCCAGTGCGGCCTACGCGGGCGTCGTCCATGCCTACGGTTTCTACGGTGACGGGCGCTTCGGCCTTTACTGCGTATTCCGCGCTGGCCACGTCGCCAAAGCTGCCGTCGTGCAGGCCCCGCAGGCGGCGCAGCGGCACGAATTGCCACACTTCGTCGCGGCCTTGGGGGACCTCAAAGTCTTCGACGGAGAAGGAGGTGAACAGGTCGCCTTTGTTGTTGTGGACGGTTGCGTTTTTGACCATTTAGCCCACGGATCCTTCCATTTGCAGTTCGATGAGGCGGTTGAGCTCGAGGGCGTACTCCATTGGCAGCTCCTTGGCGATTGGCTCCACGAAGCCGCGCACGATCATGGCCATTGCCTCGTCTTCCGCGATGCCGCGGGACATGAGGTAGAACAACTGCTCCTCGGAGACCTGGGAGACGGTGGCCTCGTGGCCCAGGGAGACGTGGTCGTTGCGGATGTCGTTGTATGGGTAGGTGTCGGAGCGGGAGATGTTGTCCACCAACAGCGCGTCACATTCCACGTTGGAGGTGGAGTGGTGGGCGTTTGCGTTGATGCGCACCAGGCCGCGGTAGGCTGCACGGCCACCGCCACGGGCCACGGACTTGCTCACGATGTTCGAGGAGGTGTAAGGCGCCATGTGGGTCATCTTTGCGCCGGTGTCCTGGAACTGGCCTTCACCAGCGAAGGCCACGGAAAGCACTTCGCCCTTTGCGTGGGGGCCGGTCATCCACACGGCTGGGTACTTCATGGTCACCTTGGAACCGATGTTGCCGTCCACCCATTCCATTGTGGCGCCCTCTTCGCACTTGGTGCGCTTGGTGACCAGGTTGTACACGTTGTTGGACCAGTTCTGAATGGTGGTGTAGCGGCAGCGGCCACCCTTCTTCACGATGATCTCCACAACGGCGGAGTGCAACGAGTCGGACTTGTAGATTGGCGCGGTGCAGCCTTCCACGTAGTGGACGTAGGCGTCCTCATCCACGATGATCAGGGTGCGCTCGAACTGGCCCATGTTCTCGGTGTTGATGCGGAAGTAGGCCTGCAGCGGGATCTCCACGTGCACGCCCTTGGGCACGTAGATGAAGGATCCGCCGGACCACACCGCGGAGTTGAGGGCGGAGAACTTGTTGTCACCGGCGGGGATGACGGTGCCGAAGTACTCGCGGAACAGTTCCTCGTGCTCCTTGAGCGCGGTGTCGGTGTCCACAAAGATCACACCCTGGGCTTCCAGGTCCTCGCGGATCTGGTGGTAGACCACCTCGGACTCGTACTGAGCGGCAACGCCTGCAACGAGGCGCTGCTTCTCGGCCTCTGGGATGCCCAGGCGGTCGTAGGTGTTCTTGATGTCCTCTGGGAGGTCTTCCCAGCTCGTTGCCTGCTGTTCGGTGGAGCGGACAAAGTATTTGATGTTGTCAAAGTCAATGCCGGAGAGGTCGGCGCCCCAGGTGGGCAGTGGCTTCTTGTCAAAGATTGCCAGGGCCTTGAGGCGCTGTTCGAGCATCCATTCCGGTTCGTTCTTCTTCGCGGAGATGTCTCGCACTACGTCTTCGTTCAGGCCGCGGCGCGCTGAGGCACCTGCGACGTCGGAGTCGTGCCAGCCGTAGTTGTATGGGCCGATGGACTCGATGATCTCGTCGTCGGTCTGTGGACTAGTCATCAACCGCTCCTTTCTTATGGGTGTGTATCGGGGTGATGGGGATGTTGGTGGTGCAGATGTTGTGCCCGTCAGCGATGGAGGCCAGCGGTTGCACGTGGTGGCCGAGCAGCTCAGCGATCACTTGATGCTCCGCCTCACAGAGTTCGGGGAACTCCTGCGCTACCTCTGCAATTGGGCAATGGTGCTGGCAAATTTGCACACCTTTGCCCGCTTGGGTGACGGTGGCGGCGTATCCGTGATTGCTGAAGGCTTCCACGACGGCGGCGGCCGTTTCGCGTATCGACGCCTCGTCGCGCGCGCTCGGTGCGGCGATTCCCTGGAGGATCCGCTCAACACGCTTGAGTGCGAAAGATTTCACAGCCTCCTGCCCCGCAGTCTCCCGCAGGGTTTCCAGGGCGAGTGCCGCGAGGGTGTCATATTCATGGCCAAACTGGGCTCTGCCACTCGCGGTGAGCCGGAACGCCTTCGCGGGCCGCCCACGTCCATGTGAACGGCGGGCTGGTGCCAGTTCAGCGAGGCCTTCATCGACGAGCACATCCAAGTGCCGCCTGATCCCGGTGGCGGACAGCCCCAACTGTTCCGCCAATTGCGTTGCGCTAATCTGCCCCGCCTTCAGGATGAGGAGCATGATTTCGCGGCGGGTTTCGCCTTCGGTGGATCGAGCATCCGCCCCATGTACTTTGGCGATTGCTCTCACCTCCTTCACTCGAATCCGGTCTAGACATCCGTGGCCGCGGACATCTTTTAGCAACACTAATATGTCGCTATTCATTCCGCCACTTTCCTACCTTGTAAGATAAGCGGCGTGAGAAAACGCGTGCGCGAGGCCGCAAGGCACCTATGGAGCGAGGCCCCCCAAGTGGGGCGGGCCGGTTCACGCTCGGCCAATTTGCACGTGGAGGTGCCCACCCAGCGGGTCTTTGGCCTCGTTGCCACAGCAACTGGTGTAGACATTTTGCAGCGCGCTCACCTGCGCTACACCGACCTCCGAAAATTCGCATTCATCCGCTGGCTCGGCACCCTTGGCGCGTTGCTGCTCGGATTCGGGGCCCTCGGCGCCGGGGCGCTTCCGGTGGTGGACAATCCCTACACGAGTTTCCCGGGTGGCGCGCTCATGGTGCGCATGATGAGCGCGTCGATGATGCTCTGCTTCGTGGGTGTTGGCTGCCTTGTGGTTGCCTGGGTACTGCTGGCGCCGTTCACGGGTGCCTTCCTGTTCCCCAAGCAGCGCGACCCCGGCGTCGTCAGCGTGAGTATGCTGCGGCGCACATTTCTGGCGTGGAGCTTGCCGATCCTGGCGAGCGCGCCAATGTTTACGCAGGATATCTACAGCTATTTGGCCAATGGCTCGATTACCCGCCAGGGCTTGGACCCTTACGTGGCGGGGCCGGTGGATATCTTGGGTGCGGACGACCCACTGGCCAGAAGCGTCCCCTTCATTTGGGCGAACTCCCCCTCCCCATATGGCCCGGTGGCGTTGGGGATCGCCAAAATTATCAGCATTGTGACCTCAGATAATGTTGCGTGGGCGGTGTTCGCGCACCGATTGTGCTCCATCCTTGGTGTGGCTCTCGCCGGCTGGGCAATTGTGGCGCTGGCAAAGCGCTGCCGGGTGCGCCCCCAAGCTGCGCTGTGGCTCGGTGTACTCAATCCGCTCACGATCTTGCACCTGATCGGCGGCATCCATAACGAGGCGATACTCCTGGGGTTGATGCTTTGCGGGCTGGAGCTGGGGCTGCGCGGAGCCTGGCGGCTGGAAACTGGGCTGTTTCCCAGCGCGGCAGCACACATTGCCGCCTCTGGCTTACTGATCTCTTGCGCCGGCATGGTCAAGGTCACCGGCTTTATGGCGCTAGGTTTTGTGGGCATGGTGCTGGCCCGCAGCCTGCATGCACGCGGCTTGGCAAAGTGGTGGGCCCTTACGCTGGCGATCGCCTGCCAGATCCTGGTGTTGTGCCTGAGTATCGCGTTGGTGACGTGGGTGTCCGGGATTGGCTTGGGCTGGATCACCAGCCAGGGCGGCGCGGTGACGATTCGCAGTTGGATGTCCGCAACCACCTCGGTGGGCGTGATTTTCGGCTGGGTGGGCATGGTCTTAGGCCTAGGTGATCACACGGAGGCGATACTGAGCGTCACTCGCGGCGTGGGCATTGCGGCTATCCTCGCGTTCACGGTCCGCATGCTATTCGCAGTGTTGAACGGCCGGATTGCCGCCGTGGGCGGGCTCGGCGTAGCAACATTCGTGCTGGTGGTGCTGTTCCCCGTAGTGCACCCCTGGTACGCGCTCTGGGCGATTCTGCCGCTTGCAGCCTGGGCAAACAGACTGCTCTTCCAAGTTGGGGTGCTTGTCTACTCGGTGGTGGTCTCCTTCATGGTGCTGCCCAGGGGGCTTTCCTTACCACCGCTGACGGTGTTCACGGTGTACGTGGGTTCTTTTGTGGCTTTGGCAATTCTTCTTGCAGTGTTGTGGTGGGCCTTCAACGCTCGCAGCCGGCGTCGCCTACACTAAACACCCGAAACGATTCGCTTGTGAGGAAGAAGGAACATGCCCGGACCTGCGCTGGAAGTTCGCGGAGTGAGCAAACGCTTTGGCGCCAAAACTGCGGTGGATAACGTGAGCTTCAGCCTCAACGAAGGTGAGGTGCTGGCGTTGCTTGGTCCCAACGGCGCAGGCAAAACAACCACCATTGAGATGTGCGAAGGCTTCCAAACCCCGGACCAAGGCAGCATCAGCGTGCTTGGGATGGATCCCAGCTCGCAAGCCGACGCCGTCCGGGCGCAGGTGGGCATCATGTTGCAGGGCGGGGGTTCCTACACCGGCATTCGGGCGGGTGAGGCGCTGCGCCTGGCCGCGTCGTATAGCGAAAACCCCCTGGACCCCGCATGGCTGCTGGAGCTGCTTGGGCTGCAGAACGTGGAAAAGACCTCCTACCGCAGACTTTCAGGAGGCCAGCAGCAACGGCTTTCCCTGGCGATGGCGCTGGTGGGGCGGCCGCGGCTGGTATTCCTGGATGAGCCCACTGCGGGCATGGACTCGCAGTCACGGCACATGGTGTGGGAGCTGTTACGCGCACTGCGTGCCGACGGCGTGGCGGCAGTACTCACCACGCACCTCATGGATGAGGCGGAGGCGCTCGCCGATTCCGTGGTAATTATCGACCACGGCAAGGTGGTGGCCTGCGGCTCCCCCGCGCAACTGCGTGGCAGCAACGCTGCCAACGCAAGCTTCAGCACTGAGGTCGCGTTGCCGGTAGAAATGCGCACGCGCCTCGGCGCTGTGGAAACCCGTCCGCTGCACTACCGCCTGACGCAGCCAGCAACCCCGGCCCTGTTGGCGGAGGTGGCGCACGCCTGCGCGCAGGAAGGGATCTTGATCACGCAGTGGTCAACGCATCAGCAATCCTTGGAAGATGTCTTCCTTGAAATCACCGGCCACGAGCTGCGCAGTTAGGAATAACAACAGTGTTTGCACCAGGGACGTTTCGCCCACAACCCACACCAGCTTCCGCCGCAGCGATGCTTGCCGCGCAGACGAAAATGGAGGCCAAGCTTTTTCTGCGCCACGGCGAACAGCAACTGCTGAGCTTCGTGATTCCGCTGGCCATGCTCATCGCAATTGCAACATTGCCACTGCTCGATTCGCCACAACCCCTGCAGGACAGCTTTCCGGTACTTCTGGCCATCGCTGCAATGAGCTCTGGCTTCACCGGTCAAGCCATTTCCCTTGCCTTTGACCGGCGCTATGGGGCGTTGAAGCGCACCGGTGCTTCGGGGGTGCCCAGTTGGGTGATCGTGAGTGGGAAAGTGCTCGGGGTTGCGGTGGTCAGCCTCCTCCAAGTGGTGTTGCTCACGGTTGTTGCGTTGCTTTTTGGCTGGAACGGCAACTTCGGCCTCGGCATAGGGGTGTTCGCGGTTGGCGTGGTTGCTTTTGGTGCAATGGGCCTGTTGATGGGCGGGACGCTGAGTTCGGAGCTTGTCCTTGGCCTGGCCAACCTCATCTGGTTTGCGCTGGTGGGCGTTGCTTCCTACCTCATCTTCGTGGCCCCGGAGGTTCCCCGCGCGCTGGAGCTTATTCCTTCCGTGGCGCTGTCTCAGGGCCTCGTGCACGCCTTTGATGGGGTGTTCCCCGGCTTTGAAATCCTCATCTTGCTGGGCTGGGCGGCCGCAGCGGCAATTGCCGCAATCAAGTGGTTCAAATTCGCGTGACACGGCCAACGTGCCATGGACCCGGAGTAGAATGAACCAACGTGTCTAGCCTAACCACAGCCCCTTCAATACAAACCCAACGTAAACTCGCGCTGAGCCTCCTGCTGGCCCAGGGTGGTATCACGGTGACCGGCTCCATTGTGCGCGTCACCGGTTCAGGACTCGGCTGCAATACATGGCCGAACTGCCACCCCGGCTCTCTGGTGCCGGTGCCAGGAGCCGCACCGTGGATTCACCAGGCTGTGGAGTTTGGCAACCGCCTGCTCACCTTCGTCCTGGTGGCGCTCACCGTGGCGGTGTTCGTTGCGGTACTGCGCGCTGGTCGGCGCAAGGAAATCATCATCCACTCGGTGATTCAGGGTGTCGGTGTGATCATCCAGGCGGTGATCGGTGGCATCTCCGTGTGGCTAGACCTCAAGTGGTGGGCCGTTGCTCTCCACTTCCTGCCGTCCATGCTCTTGGTGTGGCTCGCGGCAATTCTGTTTGTGCGGGTGGGTGAACCCGACGACGGCGAAGTGCGCTACACCTACTCGTCGGGCCTGCGTTGGCTGGCTGCGCTCGGTGCGGTGCTGCTCTCCGGTGTGCTTATGACCGGCACCATGGTCACCGGCGCTGGCCCGCACTCCGGTGATGAGGGCGTTGGTATGGAAGGCCGCCTTGAGGTGGACATCGATTGGATCGCGCATGTCCACGCATGGGTCATGTACGCCTACCTTGCTGCAACGGTGCTGCTCCTCATCGGCCTCATTTTGCAGCAAGCGCCACAGCGCCAGCGCAAACAGGCATGGCTGCTCATCGGAATGATTTTGGTTCAGGCGGCAGTGGGCATTGGCCAGTACCACCTGCAGGTTCCACGCTGGAGTGTTCCTATCCACATCGGCTTGTGCTCCTTTGTGGTGGCTGCCACGGCAATTCTGTGGGCCATCGGTAAGGTGCGAGTTGGCGGCCAAGCAACGCTGACGGGAAGCCCCGCAGGGGACGCGAAGCGCACGGTCACCGTGTAAAAGCTTCCGTATATAAGCGCAAGAAAAGGGGCCAGTCCGCAGTGGACGGGCCCCTTCTTCTGTGTATCCAAAAACCTACTCCCCACCGGTTGAAGTCTGCTTTTGCGGTCCAACCGATGGGGAGAAGTTTAGTAATTGTGCAGCTTGTGAGCTCTTAAGCGGTGAAGCGGCGTGCAGCGAAGGCGGCTGCGCCGATCACGGAGAGCACGGTCAGCGAGAGCAGCACAGAGGCAACTGGGTTCACGCCGGTCTGAGCGGCAACACCACGGACAGCGCCGTTGGCAGAAGCGGAAGCCTCTGCGCCACCCTGAGCCTGGCCAGCGCCCTCACCCTGTGCGGAGGAACCGCCGCCTGCACCGGAGGAGCTGATTGCTGCGGCAACGCCGAGGCCTGCTGCGATGGCCAGTGGGTTGATACCGGTGGTTTCAAACTCGTAGATCTGGCCCTGGATGCGAGCGGCAAATGCTTCAACGCTGATGGCTTCGCCATCTGCGATCTCGGCGAGCTGCTTGCCAGCGTCTGCCTGGTTGAGTACGTAGAAGGTTTCATCCTGTGCGAGGTACCAGGTCTGGCCGCCCCACTCCACAGTGTATGGAGGGTTGCCGGACTTCAGACGCTCAACGAGCGCCTTGGCTGCGGCAACATCGAAGGCCGCCTCGGAAGAGCCGAGTGCGGAGGAGGAGGCGGTGGACTCCTCGCCTGCAGCGTCAGCCTCCAAGACTGCCTTGATGGCTGCGGCCATCTCTTCGAAGGTGCGGGTCTCAGCGCCTGCGGTGTAGGTGTTGTTCTCCAGGCTCCAGGTCACGCCTTCGAGCTCGATAGTGAAGCTTGGGTCGTTACCTTCGATGTTGCGCAGGGCGGTTTCGAGGCTGGTGCGCTCAGCTTCAGTCAGGCCAGAGGCTGCTGCAGTGGTGGTTTCGGAAGAAGTGAGAGAGCTCTGAGCCACGGCCTGGGGCGCGATCGCCAGGGAGCCGGCCAGGGCCAGAGAAAGTACGGAAATACCGATTCGCTTCATGAGGGGGAAGACTCCTTGAAGTTGTAGTAAGTGGATTCGGTGCTGCAAAGGCGCCGCGTACCGGCAAGCAGTCAAGTCACGCCAGTCACGCCAGTCACAACAGCACCACACGCACCATTAAACACACTAGTCACAAAAGTCTCAAGTCTTCCTTAAGAGTTCTTTCAGCCACTCCTGACAGTTACGCGCGCCGAAAAGACCATTTGCGCAGGCGCAAACGATGCGCATTCCCCCACCCCGCAACACGCATTTAACGTTGAATTTCAGTCACACGATCCAACACCAGTGACTCCGCATCCCGAGTCTGCCCCGCTGGCGCCTGGTCGGCGTCGGTAGGCGGGGCTTGAGGGGCGCGGCGGCCTGGGTACGGCTGAGAGTTGGCGAAAGGCGCGCGATCTACCTCCCGCGCCGCGCCGTCAGGGCTCTCCACGCCGGTTTGCGGTGCCGGCTCAGCGGTCTCATTCGCTTGAGCCACTGGGGCACCCTCGGTAGCTTCGTCAGCGAAGCCTAGGAACTGCCAGCCCACCACCACGTTGCGCACCGATTCCGCAAACACGTTCTGCGGCTGGATGCAGCTGATGGTGAGCAGACGTCCAGGAGTGGCCTCGGTGCCCCACACGGCGTCATCGGTGGAGAGGGTGTCCTTCTGCGGTGAGTGCAGGTCCGTGACCTGGTACACCAGATAGCGATCACCTGAGGATTCGGTCTTGAGGAACATTCGGTCGTTGACCGCCACGGAATGCGCATCGGCGGAGACGTCGTAAAGCTTGTCAAACACCGCCGCCACCCCAGCTCCCGCATGTCCCGCAATCACCACGATGTCCGAGGCATCACTCGCGGGCAATTCGTAGGGTCGATCCTCGGGGGTGTAGGTACAGGCCTCTGTGATGCTCTCCGGGTCAATCGCGCCGTCCACCGTGCGGCAAGAACCCTCCTCAAACGCCGCAGTGAGCTCGATGCGCGGGATCACCATTTCCACCGCAGGGGATGCGGCAATGGTTGAGGTGTCCACGTCCTGCGCAGGGGGCGCTTCCGACGTCTCCATGTTCGCCTGCGTCCGCGCCGGCAGCGGTGCCACATCTTCAACAGAAACCTGCGTGGACGAACACGCGGAAAGCACAGTCAACGCCGTCAGCGCAGCAGCAGAAGCAACAACCGTTCGGGCGGGCGCCAACCCCTTCACGTGCATGGCTATACCCCGACGCCGATCATTTGGGCGATGGTTTTCAGCCCCAGCACGGCGTCCACGGAAAGACCAACGAAAAGGATGGAGAGGTAGTTGTTAGAGAGGATGAACAGCTTGAGCGGCTTCACCTTCGCGCCGGCCTTCACGCCCTGGTGCAGGCGGATCGCCATAATGAGGAACCACACGCCGGAGGCCACAGAAATTACCGCATAGATCCAGCCGGCGGCGGGGATAAGCAGCCAGGTGGTGATCACGGTGGCCCAGGTGTACCACACGATCTGCTTGGTTACCTCAAGTTCGGGGCGCACCACGGGAAGCATGGGCACGCCGGCTGCGGCATAGTCTTCCTTATATTTCATGGCCAGCGCCCAGGTGTGCGGTGGGGTCCAGAAGAAGATAATGAGGAACAGCACGATCGCCTGCCACCAGTGCGCGGGCGTTGCGGCAGGTAGATTGTCGGTGATCACTGCCCAGCCGACCATCACGGGCATACAGCCCGCTGCACCGCCCCACACGATGTTCATGTGGGTCCGGCGCTTGAGGTACTTGGTGTACACCCCGATGTAGAAGGCGATGGTCAAAAGGATGAACCCAGCCGCGAGCCAGGAGTTGCACAACAATCCGAGCCACAGCACGGAAGCGATGGTGAGCACCCACGCGAAGATGGAGGCGTTGCGGTTGCTCACGGTGTGGCGCACCAGGGGGCGGGCACGGGTGCGGCCCATCTTCTGGTCAATATCCGAATCGGCCACCATATTAAAGGTGTTTGCCGCCGCGGCACCCATCCAGCCGCCGAACAAGGTGGCCAAGATGAGCACAATGTTGTTTTCGCCGCGCTGCGCCTGAAGCATCGCAGGGATGGTAGCAACGAGGAGAAGTTCAATGACCCGCGGCTTTGTCAGTGCGATATAGGCCTTGATTTTCTCCAAGGCGATTCCCTCCATTACCAATTTCTTCAGCTACTTGTACCGAATTAGATTCATCTTCAAAAAGCCAACTCTAGCGGCCTGCGCCCACAAGCGATAAACGGCGCACCGAAAAGGTCGGCCAGGGAAGCGAAAAAGTTCCCCAGATCATTGTTTTTCCCCCAAAGCACGTGATCCGACGCCACCCGACGCAGGTGCAAACCAACATCGGCACGCGGAGCAATATCACAACCAACAAAGCTTCAAAGGCGGCTACAGTGGTGGGAGTTATCCAACAATTCTGAAAAGAAAAGGACTCCCCCGTGGCTTTGTCACCCGAACTTCAGGCTCTCACCACACCAAACTACCCATCAGATTGGACTGAGGTAGACACCAAGGCGGTGGACACCGTCCGCGTCCTGGCCGCAGACGCCGTGGAAAACTGCGGATCTGGCCACCCAGGCACTGCGATGAGTCTGGCGCCGTTGGCGTACACCCTTTACCAGCGCGTCCTGGACCACGACCCAGCAGACACCAACTGGGCAGGCCGTGACCGCTTTGTCCTTTCCTGTGGCCATTCCTCGCTCACCCAGTACATTCAGCTCTACCTGGGTGGTTTCGGCCTTGAGCTTGAGGACCTCAAGGCGCTGCGCACCTGGGGTTCGCTCACGCCGGGCCACCCTGAGTACCGCCACACCAAGGGCGTGGAAATCACCACAGGCCCCCTGGGCCAGGGCCTGGCTTCCGCGGTGGGTATGGCCATGGCGGCTCGTCGTGAGCGCTACTTGCTCGACCCCGAGGCACCTGCCGGGCAGTCCCCCTTTGACCACTACATCTACGTGATCGCTTCCGACGGCGACCTGCAGGAAGGCGTGACCGCAGAGGCCTGCTCCCTCGCCGGTACGCAACAGCTCGGCAACCTGATTGTGTTCTGGGATGACAACCGTATTTCCATTGAGGACAACACTCAGATCGCCTTCACCGAGGACGTAGTAGCCCGTTACCGCGCCTACGACTGGCAGGTGATTGAGATTGAGGGCGGCGAGGACGTTGCCGCAATCGAGGAGGCAGTTGCCAAGGCCAAGGCGGAGGTCAACCGACCAACCTTTATTCGCGTCCGCACCGTCATTGGCTACCCTGCGCCAAACCTCATGAACTCCGGTGCCGTCCACGGTGCCGCACTGGGCAAGGATGAGGTTGCCGCAACCAAGGAGGTACTCGGCTTTGATCCCGAAAAGACCTTCGCCGTTGCCCCTGAGGTCATTGAGCACACCCGGAAGCTTCGTGAGCGCGGCGCCGAGAAGCACGCCGAATGGCAAGAGCGCTTCAACAAGTGGGCCGAGGCCAACCCGGAGGGTAAGGAACTGTTCGAGCGCCTGAGCACCCGAACCCTGCCTGAAGACTTCGACGCCGAGCTCCCCACCTGGGAGGCGGGCGAATCCGTGGCAACCCGCAAGGCCTCCGAGGCCACACTGCAGGCACTGGGCAAGACCCTGCCTGAGCTCTGGGGTGGCTCCGCCGACCTCGCCGGCTCCAACAACACCGTGATCAAGGGTTCCCCGAGCTTCGGCCCAGAAGAAATCACCACGGAGACCTGGACCACCACTCCGGGTGGCCGCAACCTGCACTTCGGCATTCGCGAGCACGCAATGGGCGCAATCCTCAACGGCATCTCCTTGCACGGTGGCACCCGCCCATACGGCGGCACCTTCCTAATCTTCTCCGAGTACATGCGACCCGCCGTGCGTCTCGCCGCACTGATGGAAACAGACGCCTATTACGTGTGGACCCACGATTCCATTGGCCTAGGCGAGGACGGCCCAACCCACCAGCCAGTCGAGCAGCTTGCTGCGCTGCGCGCAATCCCTGGCGTGGCCGTGCTGCGCCCCGCCGATGCCAATGAGACAGCAGCTGCCTGGCGCGCAGCCCTGCTGGCCAAAGAGGGCCCGAAGGGACTCGCGCTGACCCGCCAGAACCTCCCTGTGCTCGAGGGCACCAAGGAGAAGGCCACCGAGGGCGTGGTGCGCGGCGCATACATCCTGGTAGAAGGCTCCAAGCCAACCCCTGACGTTATCCTCATGGGCACCGGCTCCGAGGTGCAGTTGGCGGTGGAAGCCGCGAAGACCCTGGAGGCACAGGGCGTTGCCGCCCGCGTAGTGTCAGTGCCTTGCCTTGACTGGTTCCTGGAGCAAGACGCCGCATACCGCGAGGAGGTGCTGCCTGCTGCAGTCACCGCTCGCGTGTCCGTTGAGGCCGGCATCGCAATGCCGTGGTACCGCCTTCTTGGTGACCGGGGCCGCGCGGTATCCCTGGAGCACTTCGGCGCCTCCGCCCCATACGAAAAGCTCTTTGAGGAGTTCGGCATCACCGCTGAGGCAGTAGTCGCCGCCGCAAACGAGTCCCTGCAGGCCTAACCCAGAATGTGGAAGGAATAACCCATGAATGCAATTGATGCCCTCGCCGCCGCAGGTACTTCGACCTGGCTGGATGACCTCTCCCGCGAGCGCCTGAACTCCGGTAATTTGGCGGAGATCATTGAATCCAAATCTATCGTCGGCGTGACCACGAACCCTGCGATTTTCGCCGCCGCGATGAGCAAGGGCGACGCCTACGACGAGCAGATTGCCGCCCTGCGTGAAGAAGGCGCCACCGCCGACAACGCCGTCTACGCAATGAGCATTGATGACGTCAAAGCAGCCGCCGAGCTGTTCACCACCATCTACCAGGACTCCAAGGGCTACGACGGCCGCGTGTCCATCGAGGTGGACCCCCGCATCTCCGAGGACCGCGAGGCCACCCTGGCGCAGGCCCGCGAACTCTGGGAGCGCGTGGACCGCGAGAACGTGATGATCAAAATTCCAGCAACCCCAGGTTCGCTGCCCGCCATCACCGACGCCCTAGCCGAGGGCATCTCCGTGAACGTCACCCTCATCTTCTCCGTTGCCCGCTACCGCGAGGTCATCAACGCCTACATTGAGGGCATCAACCGCGCCGCCCAAGCTGGCCTCGACATCTCCAAGATCCACTCCGTAGCATCCTTCTTCGTTTCCCGCCTGGATACTGAGGTAGACAAGCGCCTGGAGGAGATCGGTACCGACGAGGCCCTCGCTCTTCGCGGCAAGGCCGGTGTGGCCAACGCACGCCGTGCGTACGCGGTGTTCCAGGAATTCTTCGACTCCCCCGCCGCCGCCGAGCTCCCCGACGGCGCGAATGTGCAGCGCCCCCTGTGGGCGTCGACAGGCGTGAAGAACCCCGAGTACCCCGCAACTCTGTACGTCACCGAGCTGGCCGGACCTTCCACGGTGAACACCATGCCGGAGCCCACCATCGACGCCACACTCGCCGCGGACAATGTTTCCGGCGACACCCTGAGTGGCACCGCGGAGGAGTCGCTGGCAATCTTCGAGCAGCTCAGCGCCGTTGGCATTGACTTTGAAGATGTGTTTGCCACCCTGGAGCGCGAGGGCGTGGACAAGTTCGTCCAGGCCTGGGATGAGCTCCTGAGCTCCATGGAGCAACGCCTCAGTTAGGCGGCCCGCAGAACACACCCACACCAAGCCGGTGATTTTGGGTGTGTTTTGCTCATTAAAGGAATTTCCCTTCAGACAAGATATCTGTTTGAAGGTAGAAATAGGTAGACAAAGGTAGACTAAACAACCGTGACTGACCAGCTTCAACAACAACACGGGCCGTGGATCAACCCACTGCGCGACCCCAATGACAAGCGCCTGCCGCGCATTGCCGGGCCTTCCGGCATGGTGATCTTCGGTGTCACCGGTGACCTCGCCCGCAAAAAGCTGCTGCCCGCCATTTATGACCTGGCGAACCGCGGCCTCCTGCCTGCAGGCTTCCCGCTGGTGGGATACGGCCGACGTGACTGGGACCAATCAGACTTCCAGGATTATGTTCGCAAGGCGGTTGAGGCTGGGGCACGCACGGAGTTCCGCGAAAACGTGTGGCACCGCCTCGCCGAGGGCATGCACTTTGTCACCGGCAATTTTGACGATGACCAGGCCTTTGACAACTTGGCCAACAAACTTGAGGAGCTGGATTCGGAGCGCGGCTCCGCCGGCAACTGGGCCTTCTATCTCTCCGTGCCACCGGACTTCTTCTCCGACGTGTGCCACCAGCTCCAGCGCTCCGGCCTGGCACAGGCGGGTCCGCAGCAATGGCGCCGCGTCATTGTGGAGAAGCCTTTTGGTCACAACCAGGAAACCGCCACCAAGCTCAATGAGCTGATTAACTCCGTGTTCGAGGAGAAGTCGGTGTTCCGCATCGACCACTACCTGGGCAAGGAGACGGTGCAGAACATTCTGGCGCTGCGCTTTGCCAACCAACTGTTTGATCCGATGTGGAACTCCCACTACGTGGACCACGTGCAGATCACCATGGCTGAGGATATTGGTCTCGGCGGCCGCGCCGGCTACTACGACGGCATCGGTGCCGCGCGCGACGTCATCCAAAACCACTTGATCCAACTGCTGGCGCTGGTGGCAATGGAGGAGCCGATCGACTTCACCCCGGAGCAATTGCAGGCGGAAAAGATCAAAGTGCTCAAGGCCACCCGAGCGGTCGAGCCCCTAGCTAAGACCACTGCACGCGGACAGTACACCTCCGGCTGGCAGGGTTCCGAGTTTGCCAAAGGCCTGCGTGAGGAGGAAGGTTTCGATCCCGATTCCACCACGGAGACGTATGCCGCCTGCACCTTAGAGATCAATTCCAGGCGCTGGGCCGGCGTACCCTTCTACTTGCGGACGGGCAAGCGCCTGGGCCGCAGGGTCACGGAGATCGCCCTGGTGTTCAAGGACGCACCTCACCAGCCATTCCCTGAAGGTTCCCGCCATGCACAGGGCCAGAACGTGGTGGTGATTCGAGTGCAGCCCGATGAGGGCATGATCATGCGGTTTGGCTCCAAGGTGCCAGGCTCAGCCATGGAAGTACGTGACGTCAACATGGACTTCTCCTACTCCGAGGCCTTCACCGAGGAATCTCCGGAGGCATACGAACGCCTTATTTTGGACGCCCTTCTGGATGAGGCCAGCCTCTTCCCCACCAACGAAGAGGTGGAGCTGAGCTGGCAGATCCTTGATCCAATCTTGGAATTCTGGGCAGAAAACGGCCGCCCCGACGAGTACCCAGCCGGTACATGGGGTCCGGAGTCCGCTGATCGCATGTTGTCCCGTTTTGGCCGCGCGTGGCGCCGCCCCTAACGCCCGCCTTTTGCAAGGAGTCTTTCCGTGATCTTTGATCTTCCAGAGACCAACACCCAGCAGATCGCCAAAACCCTGGTGCGCATCCGCGATACGGGCAACCAAAACACCACCTCCAGGGTGCTCACGCTCATCGTGATCGCGCAGGCATCCGACGACATCGATGCCATCATCACCGCCACGAACGATGCCTCCCGCGAGCACCCCTCCCGCGTGATCGTGCTGGTGGTAGACGACACTGAGGCAGAGACCCGCCTGGACGCCCAGGTGCGCATCGGCGGCGACGCCGGCGCCAGCGAGGTTGTCCTCATGAAGCTGCGCGGCGAGGTGGGCAAGCACCTGGTCCACGTGGTCACTCCCCTCTTGCTCCCGGACACCCCAATCGTGGCCTGGTGGCCCTACTCGGCGCCGGTGAACCCTGGCCAGGATCCACTTGGCAAAATTGCACACCGCCGCATTACCGATTCCCAGTACGATCCACCGGTGGACGCGCTCTACAACCGGCGCAACCACTACACCCCAGGTGACTCCGACTTCGCCTGGGCGCGGCTCACCCCGCTACGCGGCATCCTGGCCTCCACGCTGGACCAGCCCCCTCATGAGATGGTGCAAGAGGCCAAGGTGTATGGCCACCACGATTCCCCAAGCGTGGACCTGGCCGCTGGCTGGCTCACGGACCGCCTCGGTGTGACGGTAACCCGAGTCAACTCAGACACCACCGAGTTTTCCTACGATTCCGCTGGCCGCGCCCATGTGCCCATCTCCAAAGTGGAGCTGGTCCGGCCCTCGGGCACCGTGGTCATTGAAACGGTAGCCGACCCGGAGGTGCTGCGTGTGAGCCTGCCCGATCGCGCACCCGCCCTGGTTGCGGTGAGCCTGCGCACGGAGGCCGACTGCCTCGCCGAAGAGCTGCGGCACCTGGACCCAGACATCGCCTACGCCCGGGCACTTCGCGGCCTGAGCCGGGTGGAATACCTCACGCACTAAGGAGAGCCCAATGGTTGAAGTATTGCGACTGCCAGATCTTCAGGCCGTGATCGACCAAGCCGCCGAGCGTTTCCTCGAGGTAGCGCGTGCCGACGGCGCCAAACACATCGTGCTCACCGGAGGCGGGGCCGGTATCGGCCTGCTGCGCAAACTGCGGGACGCCGATGTGGACTGGAGCGGTATCCACCTCTACTTTGGCGACGAGCGCAACGTACCCGTTTCCCACGAGGATTCCAACGAGGGCCAGGCACGCGAGGCGCTGCTGGACCACATTGCCATCCCGGCGGAGAACATTCACGGGTACGGCTTGGGCGAAGTGTCCATGGATGAGGCAGCGGCAAAGCTCGAAGCAATCCTGCCTGAGCACTTCGATCTGCACCTTATGGGCATGGGCGGAGAGGGCCACATTAACTCCCTGTTCCCCCACTCACAGGCAACGGCCGAGGAGAATTGTTTGGTGGTTCCTGTGGAGGATTCCCCCAAACCACCAGCACAGCGTGTGACCCTCACCTTCCCCGCCATTGCGCGCGCGAAGCGTGTGTGGCTGCTGGTTGCCGGCGAGGAAAAGCATGAGGCTGCCCAGCATGTGATTGACGGGGCCGACCGCATGGACTGGCCCGCAGCGGGTGCGAAGGGCCAGGAGGAAACGCTGCTGTTCCTGGCGTAGAGTGGGGTGTGCGCATATGACTACAACCAACGAGATCAGGGTCGCGGAGGTAGCGGACGCGGGGGTCGTCGCAAAGCTATTGCGCGATTTCAACACAGAGTTTGATACCCCGGTTCCCGAAGGCCTTGAGGAGCGGTTTGCGCAGATCATCGCACACGACGACGCCTTCGTTCTCCTCGCCGGCGATATTGGTTTCGCCTACGTCACCCTGCGCCCGAGCCCGTATTACGACGGGCCGGTGGCGATGCTCGACGAGCTCTACGTCGCACCTGCCCACCGCAATCGCGGGGTCGGCACGGCGCTGCTGCAGCGGGTCTTCGAGGAGATCCGCAAGCACAGCGCCGGCGAATTACAAATCAACGTCGACGAGGTAGACACCGATGCGCGCCGCTTTTACGAACGCCACGGCCTGACCAACATCGAGCAAGGCTCCCGCATGCTGCTCTACATCCGGGAGCTTTAGGCCGGAAGCGATAGCTTTGCGACGAGCCCACCACCGGCCCGCGGCGCAAGCACCAGGGATCCGCCATGGGCGTTCGCGATCGCATCGACGAGTGCCAGCCCGAGCCCGTGGCCGGCACCTGCGGTGCGTTCGGCGCGCGCGAATGGTTCGGTCCAGGTTGCAACCTCGGCCGCGGAGTAGGTCTCGCCGCCGGATTCCACGGTGACCTCAGCGAAGTTGCCCACCTTGCGCAGGGTGAGCGCGGGGTTGTTGCCGTGGGTGAGTGCGTTGCGCACCAGGTTGTCCACCGCCTGGCGGGTCAGGGTGGGGGAGGCGTCCACGGTCACGGGCACGGCGTCGGCGGGGACGTTGCGGTCGGCGCACACCTCGCGGCACAGTTCTGCCAGGTCGAGGCGCTGCCGGTCGCGCACGTCCACGTTGGCCAGCTGGAGTAGGGCGGCGACGGTGTCGGCGCTGCGGGCGTTGACCTCGCGCACGCGGGTTAGCGTGGGACGCAGCCCGCCGTCGTCGCCGGTCAGGGCCACGTCTGCCATGGTCTGGATGGTTGCGATCGGAGTCTTCAACTCATGGGAGGCGTTGGAGGCGAACCGGCGCTGGCGCTCCACTGCGCCCGCCAATTCGTCGAGCATGACGTTGAGCGCGTCTGCGAGTTCGCCGACCTCGTCGTCGGGACCATGGTGGGTGATGCGGGCTGAGAGGTCGCCGCGGGTGACGGAGGCGGCGTCGTCGGCAATGTCGCGAAGAGGTTTGATCACCAGGCCTGCCACGAACCAGCCGATCACACCCGCAAGCAGGGTCAACAGGGCAAGTACCGACAGGGAGGCGAGGAGGACGCGGCGCAGGATCTCGCTGGTGATCGGCACGGCACCGTCGATGATGACACCGTCCTCCACCGTGGGGAAGGTGGCCGTTACCGGCACCGGGGTGAGCTTCAGGTAGGCATACACCAGCCCGATCAGAGCCAACCCCATCCCAAGCACCGTGGCCACGAACATCACCGTAATGCGGGCCCGCAAACTCAGCCTCATCGTTCCTCCTCCGCCACGTAGTAGCCGGCGCCGGCCACGGTGTGCACGATGCGCGGTTCGCCTAGCTTCTTGCGCAGGTGCGACACCGTCACGCGCGGGGAGTTGGTGAACGGGTCCGCGTTTTCGTCCCACGCCTCCGCGAGCAGGTCCTCGGCAGAGATCACCCCGCCGTCGGCCTCCATGAGTACCTCGAGCACAGCGAACTCCTTCGGGCTCAGTGGCACCGTCTCGCCACCACGGGTGACCTCGCGCCGAAAGGTGTCTAGGCGCACATCCCCGCAGCGATACACCTCGCCGCGCGCCGGGGCGTTGCGCTTCGCCAACGCATTAACCCGCGCGATTAACTCCGGCACCTCGAACGGTTTGGGCAGATAATCGTCGGCGCCGAGCCCGAAGCCTTCCAGCCTGTCGTCCAGGGAGCCGGACGCGGTCAGCATGATCACCCGGGTCGCGGGATGCGTATCGACGACCCACCTGCACACCTCATCACCATGCAACCCCGGCAGGTCCCGGTCGAGCACGACGACGTCGGGGCGGGTGTCGTCGATACGCGAACGCGCCTCCAAGCCGTCATACACGGCACTAGCCTGCATGTTTGCGTTGTTGAGTGCGGTGGCGATGGCGTCGGCGAGATAGGCTTCGTCGTCGATCACAAGTACCCGAATTGTCATGAGCCCGATCGTATCGGCGGGGGTGTTGCGCCCACGTTAACGTCACCGCAACATCTGGCTGCGTAACTTCCACAGCCATGCAGACCCGAAACGTAGGAATCGACGCCGCCCGCGCGCTGGCACTCGTCGCCATGATGGTCGCGCACCTCACCGTCCAAGAGGGCATCACTGCACAGGTGCTGTTCGGCTTCCCGGCCGCACTGTTCGCCTTCATCGCCGGTGTCTCAATGGGGTACATGCGCGCCCAGCCCGCCGAGTTCATCGTGCGCGGCATCCTTCTGATCGCCCTGCACTTCGCGCTCGCCCCATTTTCGGGGTCGATCGTGGTGGTGCTCGGCACCATCGGGGTCTGCATGGCGCTGCTCGCCTGGGCGCCACGCTGGGACACACCACTGTTGCTGTGGCTCGCGTGCGCCCTCACTTTTGGCTCGGCGGTGCTCGCGCCGTCGTCCTGGCCGTACCCGCCCATGATGTGGGCCACGCTCATGATCGCCGGCATCCAGTTCAAACGCTACATGCCGTTGTGGCCCGGCCTCGTGGTCGGCGGGGCGCTGTTCGCCCTGGATGTGGCGCTGCGCTGGACCACACCGTTGCCACCGCTTCTCGACGCCACCGGCCACACCGGAGGACTCATGGACGTTGTGGGCAGCGTGGGGGCGTCGATAAGCATCTGCGCCCTGTGCTGCCTGGCGCAACGCTGGCTCGGATGGCTCGCCCCGCTGGGCCGGATGCCGCTGACTCTGTACTGCATCCACGTGCTCACCGCCGAGTGGCTCAACGTTTGGGTGACCGTGGGCGGCGCCATCGTGATCGCTTACGTATGGCTCGCGATATTTCAGCGCGGGCCGCTTGAAACTGTAATTCGCCGCATCACCGCGGTAGTGAAGGAGAACAATCGTGAAAAAGCTCGCAGCTAGCCTCGCCGTCGCAGGCGCCCTCGTCGCCCAGCCCGCATGGGCGATGGAAAGCACCACCTTCGCCGGCGACGTCGACGAAGCCAAGCCCGTGGTCTCCGTGCGTGTCGACGACTCCGATCCCGACGACGGCGTCTGCACCGGCACCGCCATCGACCCCCACTGGGTCATCACCGCCCGCCACTGCGTCGAGGCCGCCGCCAAGCCGGGCGGCTCGGTGCGCACCGGCCAGGGAGACGACCAGCGCGTCTACAAGGTGGACCGCCACGAGGTTGCCCCGCGCGGCGACATCGCCCTGCTCCACACCGAAGAGGAAATGCAGCTAGATACGTTCGCCGAGGTTGCAGACGAGGTCCCCGCCGGCGCTGTGAACATCTACGGCTGGTCCTCCGACGGCTCGGGAGGCTCCACCGAGCTGCCCTCCGCCGAGGCCGAGGTCCGCGGCGATTCCCCGCTCGCCCTTTTCGACGCCCCAACCGCCCTCGAGGTCGCCCTCAAGAACGGCGCCCGTATCCAGCCGGGCGACTCCGGCGGCGCTATCTTCGCCGACGGCAAGGTCGCCGGCATCATGTCGGCTGGACTCTTCGAGGACCCGGACAACCCGACGGAGGAGGAAATGACCTCTAATGCCGCCGTCGCGGTGGCGCCGGTTGCCGAGCAGGCCGAGTGGATCCGAGGCGTCGTCGGTGGTGAGGGTGCGGATTCTTCCGCGGACGCTTCTCCGGAAGCTGAGGCTGAGCCATCGGCTTCCTGGCGCAACGTCGCGATCGGCCTGGGCGTTTTGGCCCTCGTCGTTGCTGGGTTCCTGGTGCTGCTGCGCCGCCGCTCCAACTAGGCTTTGTGTTGAGGGGGTGTTCCTATATAGGTTGTCAACTCCGTGGGTGAGGTTGTTGGGGGTATGAAGGGCTTCTGCTTCGCCGTGTGAATGTTGTTTTCGGGCATCTCGAGGAGCCGATTGGGCTTGCTGCTCAATCGGCTTGGATGGGAGCTGTTGGTTCTAAGCTGCTGTGACCTCTTGGACTGTGGAGATGTCTCGGTAGAGCTCGCCGCTACGCATCATGGCGAAGAGAACGTTTAGGCGTCGGCGTGCGAGTGCGACAACTGCGGCGTTGTGTCTTTTGCCTTCTTTGCGTTTTCGTTCATAGAATTGTCGGGAACGCTCGTGGAATCTGATCGATGCAAAAGACGATTGCCATAGGGCGTTCTTTAATTTTTTGTTGCCAGCCCGGTTGGGCGAATTCGACATGATGGACGTTCCCGACTGATTCGTCCGCGGTGATAGGCCTGCATAGGACGCTAGGTGCGCTGCATCGGGGAAGTCGGACATATCGCCAACGGTCATGAGGATCTGCGCGGCGCTACGCGGGCCGATGCCGGGCATGGATAAAAGAATCTCGGTGTGAGGAATGTCCTGGATGAGCTTGAGTACCTGGGCCTCGATTTCTTTACGATGCTCGAGTTTGGCCAGTGCATCTTTGGCGGACATTGCTACGCCAAGTTCGGCGTATTCTGCCCCGGCAATGGACACGGTCTGCCCGTGGATGGCAGCAAGCATGGCATCGATGACAGGCTCAGGATTGCGCGCCCTGTGACTGCGCGCAAAGGCTGCCAGACGTGCTCTACCGACGCGTCGAATCTTGGTGGGGCCACCGTATTTCGCAAGTAGGTGGAGGATCCACTTGCGATGAATCACCTGTCCGCGCAGAACATGTTCGAATGCAGGATAGGTTCCCACGAGCGCGGATCGCATCTGGTTAATCAGGCGTGTGTAGGCCCGGGCGAGATCTTCGTCAATACCGTTGAGCACTTTCAGCTGGATAAAGACTTCCTCAACGCGGTCGACGCTGCGCAAGGCATCCGGAAGTTTAAGACCGGCATGGGCGATGACGTAGGCGTCGCGCACATCGGTCTTGGAGTTGCCGACGTGGATGCGAGAGAGCTGCCGCATCGCAAGCCCCGGTAGATAGCGAACGTCGGCCCCCATGTCTTGGGCGACTGCGACGGTTAACCGGCCGATGTTGTTGGGTTGATCGACAATGACAAGAACCGAAGCGTCATCGGCGAGAAAGTGCTCAAAAAGGAAAGGCCCGCTTGCATGAGTGCAAGCGGGCCTTAACGTTTGTGTGCTTAGGCGAATACCTGGAGCAGCAGCAACGCGATGATACAACCGATCCAGATGAGTCCGGTCAGCACAGTCATGCGGTCAAGGTTCTTTTCTGCCACGGTGGAACCCGAAAGGTTGGATTGCATTCCGCCACCGAAGAGGCTGGACAAGCCGCCACCCTTGCCGCGGTGGAGCAGCACGAAGATGGTGAGCAGGATGCAGGCCAGAAGCAGAATCGTCTGGAGAGCGAGAACCATGAATTTCCTTTACAACTTTGCGTGCTGAGCAAGCGCCAGCATTACCTAGCACACTATACACCAGTGTTTTGGGCTTTTCCGTAAGCCCTTACACTGCGGCGTTTGCAACCAGCTTGGCAAAAGCCTCACCGTCAAGGGAAGCGCCGCCAACGAGGCCGCCATCTACGTCGGGCTGGCCGACGATCTCACCGACCGTCTCGGCCTTCACGGAGCCGCCGTAGAGGATGCGGATGCCCTCGGCCACCTCAGCGCCGGCGAGCTTTTCGATGAGCTCGCGGATTGCCTTGCACACTTCCTGTGCGTCTGCAGCGGAGGCTACCTTGCCGGTGCCGATTGCCCACACTGGCTCGTAGGCGATCACGGTGCGGGAGAGCTCTTCTGCGCTGAGGCCTGCGAGGGAGGCTTCGGTCTGCTCCACCACGTACTCAACGTGGGTGCCTGCCTCGCGGATCTCCAGTGGCTCACCAACGCACACGATTGGGCTGATCTGCTGAGCCAGGGCTGCCTTTGCCTTTGCTGCTACCAGGGCGTCGGTCTCGCCGTGGTATTCGCGGCGCTCGGAGTGGCCAACCACTGCCCACGAGCAGCCGAGCTTTGCCAGCATCGGCGCAGAAACTTCACCGGTGTATGCGCCGGACTCGTGGGCGGAAACATCCTGGGAGCCGTAGGAGATGGAGAGCTTGTCCCCTTCCACCAGGGTCTGCACGGAGCGGATGTCCGTGAATGGAACGGTAAGTGCTACGTCTACGGACTCATAGACATCCTTGGGCAGGGCGAACGCCAGCTTCTGGACGGTGCGAACGGCCTCCAAGTGGTCCAGGTTCATCTTCCAGTTGCCAGCGATCAGTGGCTTGCGTGCCATGGGGTTTCCTTTCAGAAAAAGGGTGTTCGGGGAGATTTAGGATTCCAGGACCTCAACGCCTGGCAGTTGCTTGCCTTCCAGGAACTCCAGGGAGGCGCCGCCACCTGTGGAAATGTGGCTGAAGCCGTCCTCGCGCAGGCCCAGTAGGCGGACCGCTGCAGCGGAGTCGCCGCCGCCAACCACGGAGAAGGCGCCGTCAGAAGTTGCCTCGATGATTGCCTCTGCAACGCCGCGGGTGCCCTTGGAGAAGGCTGCGAACTCGAACACGCCCATTGGGCCATTCCAGAACACAGTCTTTGCGGACTTCAGTACCTCAGCGTATGCGGATACGGACTCCGGTCCGATATCGAGGGACATCCAGCCCTCTGGGATGGCGTCGATTGCCACGATCTGGGTGTCTGCGTCCTCGGCAAAGCCGGAAGCAGCAGTGAGGTCTACTGGCAGAACCAGCTTGTCGCCGAACTCCTCGAGCAGCGCCTTGCACTTTTCGATCTGCTCTTCCTGCAGCAGGGACTCCTGCACGTTGATGCCCTGGGCAGCGAGGAAGGTGTAGCACATGCCGCCGCCGATGATCACCTTGTCTGCCTTTGCAGCCAGGGCTTCGATCACGCCGAGCTTGTCGGAAACCTTGGCACCACCGAGCACCACAGCGTATGGGCGCTCTGGGTTGGAGGCCACCTTGTCCAGCACCTCGATCTCAGCCTGAACCAGGGTGCCTGCGTAGTGTGGCAGACGCTTGGCTACGTCGTACACGGAGGCCTGTGCGCGGTGCACCACGCCGAAGCCGTCGGAAACAAACGCGCCGTTTTCTGCGGCCAAGGCCACGAGCTGGTCGGCGAACTCCCCACGCTCGGCCTCGTCCTTGGAGGTCTCGCGGGGGTCGAAACGGACGTTTTCCAGCAGGAGGATGTCACCGTCGTTGAGGCCGTTGGCGCGCTCGTGTGCGTCCTCGCCAACAACGTCACCGGCGAGTGCGACGTACTGGCCGAGGGCCTCGGTGAGTGCCTCAGCAACTGGGGCGAGGGAGTACTTCTCGTTGACCTCGCCCTTTGGGCGGCCAAGGTGGGCCATCAGGATCACGCGTGCGCCAGCCTCAGACAGCGCCTGGATGGTGGGCAGGGATGCAGTGATACGGCCAGCGTCGGTAATTTCACGGGCGTCGTTGAGCGGCACGTTGAAATCGGAGCGGACCAGAACGTGGCGGCCTTCAACGCCTTCGTCGAGCAGGTCTTTCAAAGACTTTACGGACACAATAATCTCCTTTATTGGTGTGTGTTTAAGGAAAACCCCTGGGGTGTACCACGGTAGGCACACCCCAGGGGTTGGGGTGGTAGGCGGGTTTACACTCGCCCACCCCGCCGTGTCAGTGCCAGTGGCGGCACTGTTGAACGGCGTGGAGTATTAGAGGCGCTCTGCCACGTACTCGGTCAGGGTAACGAGCTGGTTGGAGTAGCCCCACTCGTTGTCGTACCAGGACACAACCTTCACCTGGTCGCCGATAACCTTGGTCAGGCCAGCGTCGAAGATGGATGGGTGTGGATCGGTCACGATGTCGGTGGACACGATTGGGTCCTCCGTGTAGGAGAGGATGCCCTTGAGCTCGCCCTCAGCAGCCTTCTTGATGATCTCGTTGACCTCTTCCACGGTGGTCTCACGGGAAGCGGTGAAGGTGAGGTCGGTTGCGGAACCGGTGATGGTTGGAACGCGCATTGCGAAGCCGTCCAGCTTGCCCTTGAGCTCTGGGAGCACCAGTGCAACAGCCTTGGCAGCGCCGGTGGAGGTTGGCACGATGTTCACGGCTGCTGCGCGTGCGCGGCGCAGGTCGCTGTGAGGTGCATCCTGGAGGCGCTGGTCGCCGGTGTATGCGTGGATGGTGGTCATGAGGCCGCGCTCGATGCCCAGGCCGTCATTCAGAGCCTTAGCCAGTGGTGCAAGGCAGTTGGTGGTGCAGGAAGCGTTGGAGATGATGTTGTGCTTCTCTGGATCGTAATCGGTGTGGTTCACGCCCACAACGAAGGTTGCATCCTCGTTCTTTGCTGGTGCAGAGATGATGACCTTCTTGGCGCCGGCGTCGATGTGAGCCTTTGCTGCCTCTGCATTGGTGAAGAAGCCGGTGGACTCAACAACGATGTCCACGCCGAGGTCGCCCCACTTGAGGTCCTTTGGATCGCGCTCTGCGAACACGGTGATCTTCTGGCCGTCAACGGTGATGGACTCGTCGTCGAAGGTCACTTCCTTGCCCAGGCGGCCGAGGACGGAGTCGTACTTCAGCAGGTGAGCGAGGGTCTTGTTGTCGGTCAGGTCGTTGACTGCAACAACCTCGAAGTTGGAGCCACGCTCTTGAGCTGCACGGAAGAAGTTGCGGCCGATGCGGCCAAAACCGTTGATACCTACGCGGATAGTCACTTAGTACTCCTCAAAGTTGAGTGTTAGAAAATCTGGAGGTCGAGTTCCCGGCCAATCTTTCCCGGTCAAGCGGTGTGTGATTGCGTTGTTTTTGTTCCGGTTACTCGCCTGAACCTCACAAAGCACAGTCTAGCGACGGCAGTGGACTCGCGCAGGGGTTGCGGGAATGTTCGCCGCCGAGCGCTTCCGACGTCACCAAATCGCCGTGTACGTAAATGTGGCTTTTGTTTGGTTTATGTCCGTTTCGCACAGCACTTTTCCCTGTGGCCACACCCCCGAATGTGGGAGGAAATGGGCGTCGGCAAACATGGGGCACCGTGAAGGTTTCCGATCTATCACAGCAAACACGCCGTTGTGAAGCTTGTCACAACGGCGTGTTTTTGTGTGTTAGACACTACATCTGGTCCATGAGCTCGTCGGTCACCGCATGGTTGGTGTCCGGAATGCCCAAGGCAGCGGCACGCTTGTCCGCAAGTTCCAGGAGCCTGCGCACGCGGCCGGCAACGGCGTCTTTGGTGATTTGGGGATCGGAAAGCTTGCCCAGCTCCTCCAGTGAGGCCTGCCGGTGCTGCACGCGCAATTGCCCAGCTTGGGCAAGGTGGTCCGGCACATCATCCCCGAGGATCGCCATGGCCCGTTCCACGCGGGCGGCGGTCGCCACTGCTGCCCTAGCTGAACGCCGCAGGTTGGCGTCGTCAAAATTTGCCAGCCTGTTGCTGCCCGGTCGGGTGGTGCTGCGCTTGCGCTTCTTGTCCCACTGGAGCCGCGTTGCATGCGCGCCCATGCGGGAGAGCAGCGCGCCTACTGCCTCGCCGTCGCGCAGATACACCTTCTCCACTGCCCTGCTCTCTTTGGTCTTCGCGGTCAGCCCCAGCCGACGTGCACAGCCGACCAACGCCATCGAGGCTTCCTGGCTCGGGCAGGAGACTTCAAGCCCGGCGGTGCGGCCGGGGTCAGAAAGGTGCCCTGCTGCGAGGAAGGCGCCGCGCCAGGCGGCCTCGGCGTCGGTAATCGTGCCGGTGATCACTGCTGGCGGCAAGCCGAGCACCAAGTGACCGCTGCGGGTCACCAAACCAACACGGCGGACCAGGGAATCCGCCCCTTCAGTGATACGCACCAAGTGCCGGGGCACCTTTCGCTGCGTGGAGGTCCCTAGGTCCAGCACCGTGGCTGAAATCTCAAACAGGTCTGCGATCTCGGCTGCGAGCCGGCGCGCGGCTTGCGCGTGATCCAGTTCCACTTCCACCACCAGGCTGTCCGCCACAATGTTCATCGATCCGGCAAAGCGGATAAGTGCAGCGATCTCCGCGATCCGCGAGGACTGGCGGGTGGACTGCACCTTCACCAGCTCATCTTTGACCTGGGTGGACAACATCTGCATAGAACTTCAAACCCCTTGCAACAAAACTTGCAGACCAACATGTGCGCGTGCATCTGCGCTCCGGCGCGCACCACCGCGCACTGTAGCTTTTGCATTGTAGCTGCTGGGCGCGCGCGAACCTACTCCCTACGCATTTCCATTGCCGTTTTCGCCCGCGAGCTCTCGGCGCAGCGCATCGGCCAGCTTGGCTGGGCTGTGGCGGTCCGTGGTGCGCCCGCGTTCGTCGAGCTCCCGCAGGTCATAGCAGGACACCCTGGCACCGAGCGCCGCAGCCGCGCGCTCCAGGTGCTTGCGCTCGACCTCATTGCCCAGCATGGAGGAATCCACCAACACCACATCGGCTTGAATACCGTTGGCGTGCTGGGAAAGCACATGGAGGTGACGCTCGGCGCTGAACCCCGCGGTCTCCCCCGGTTCCGGATTGAGGTTGAGCACCACCACGCGCAAGGCGTTGGAATTGTTAATGGCCTGTGGGATACCGGGGACCAACACGTGCGGGATCACGCTGGAGAACCAGGAACCCGGACCTAAGGTGATGAGGTCTGCGGCGGCAATCGCCTCAAGTGCCTCCGGCAACGGCTCCGGGTTTTCCGGGAACACGCGCACCCGGCGCACCGTGCCCGGCGTGGAGGCAACCGCCACCTGCCCGCGGACTTCACGCATGATCCGCGGGTCATCTTCCAGTCCGCCAACCTCTGCGGCGATCTCCAAAGCCTCGTTGCACACTGGCAGCACCCTGCCCTCGGTGCGCATGAGTTTGGCCACCATGTCCAGGGACTGCAGCTCGGAGCCGGTGATTTCCACCAGCCCCGCGATGAGCAGGTTACCCACCGCGTGGCCGGCAAGCGCCCCGTGCCCGCTGAAACGATGCTGGAGAGCCTGCTCCCAAAGGGCGCCCTCATCGTCGAAAGGCGCGAGAGCCGCGAGAGCCATCCGCAGGTCCCCCGGCGGGATTTGGCCGAGCTCGCGGCGGATGCGGCCGGAGGAGCCGCCGTCATCGGCAACGGTCACCACCGCGTTGATGGAGGCGGGTTTGAGCAGCCGCACAGCGCGCAGCGTTTGGAACAACCCGTGGCCACCGCCAAGGCTCACCACATTCGGCTGGGAACAATCTGTCTGGTTCATCTGCGCCCTTGCCTTAGTTCCGGGAAATGTCGCGGTGATTGACGGTGACGTCGAGGTCGCCGCGTTCCCGAAGGCGCGCGCCGATCTCCTCAGCGATTGCCACGCTGCGGTGATGCCCGCCGGTGCACCCCACGGACACGGTAATGAAGTTCTTGCCCTCATGGATAAAGCCCGAGCGCATGTTGTCAAACATCGCGATGAAGTTGTTCAGGAACTCCTCGGTGTGCTCCTGGGAGAGCACATAATCACTCACTGGCTTGTCCACGCCGCGGAAGGGGCGCAGCTCCGGAACCCAGAAGGGGTTGGGCAAGAAGCGCACGTCCAGCATGATGTCCGTATCGCGCGGCGAGCCGTGCTTGAAGCCAAAGGACTGGATGGTCACGTGCGGTGCCTTGGTGGCAATCGAGGAGAAGTTGGACTCGATGGCGCGGCGGAGATCGTGCACCGAAAGGTCAGAGGTATCAATGATCACATCGGCGTTTTCCCGCAGGGTAGACATGATTTCTCGTTCCCGCTCGATCCCCACAAGCAGGGTGCCGTTGCCCTGCAGCGGGTGGGTGCGGCGCACGTTGTCAAAGCGTTTGATCAGTACGTCGTCGCGGGCATCCATGAACAGCACCAGGGGCTGATTGCCCTTTGCGGCAAGCGTAGAAATCACCTGCTCAAGATTGCCGGCAAAGGCCAGGGAGCGCACGTCGGACACTACGGCGATCCGCTCCACTGGTGATGTTGCGGTGCGGGCCATCTCCACCAGTTCCGTGACCATCACCGCCGGGATGTTCTGGGCCACGAACCAGCCCATATCCTCCAGCACCCTGCCCGCAGAGCTCAGGCCGGCGCCGGAAAGCCCGGTGATCAAAATCGGCGGAATCTGGGCTTTGTCTTGGCCTTGTCCGTTGGTTACTTCCTCAGCGTGCGCACTCATGGCCGCCATTCTACTTCCAAAAAACGCCCGCGCCGCGCGCTTCCCGCCTGCCATCGGCGAAACTCCTGTACCGCTAGCTTTGCGGATGCAGCGCGTCAAACACGTTTTGCGCGAGCGCCGGGCCAAACCCCTTTACCGCCGCAATTTCCTCCACGCTGGCCTGCTTAAGCTGCTTCAGCGAGCCAAAGTGGCGCACCAACTCCCTGCGGCGCACCTGGCCCAGGCCCTTCACATTGTCCAGCTCAGAGGCCTTCATGCGCTTAGAGCGCTGCTGGCGGTGGAATTGGATGGCAACCCGGTGGGCTTCGTCACGGATCTGTTGAATCAGGAACAGGGCCTGCGAGTTACGCGGCAGAATGACGGGATAGGGGTCGTTGGGCAGCCAGACCTCCTCCAAGCGTTTGGCTATGCCGATCAGGGTGACGTCGGAAATCTCCAGCTCATCGAGCACTGCCTGCGCCGCCTGGACCTGCGGCTGCCCGCCGTCAACGATGAAGAGCTGCGGAGGATACGCAAAACGACGTTTCCCGGTGGGCTGATCTTCCGTCTGGATATCAGTGAACTCGGTTTCCTCCGGGACCGCCATCTTGTCCTCGTGATAGCGCGCAAAGCGCCTGCGGGTGACCTCGGCAATGGAACCAACGTCATTGCTGCGGCCTTCACCTGCGGCTTCCTTGATGTGGTAGCGCCGGTAGTCCTGCTTTTTCGGCAACCCATCCTCAAAGACCACCAGCGAGGCCACCACGTCCGTGCCCTGGATGTGCGAGATATCCGTGCACTCGATGCGCAGCGGCACCTGGTCCATCTCCAGGTACTCCTGAATGTCCGCGAGTGCCTGGGAACGCGCACTGAGGTCCCCCACACGTTTCAGTTTGTGCTGCTTCAACGTCTCCTGAGCATTCCGTGCAACAGTGTCCATGAGGGTGCGTTTGTCTCCGCGCTGCGGCACCCGCACATCCACCTGGGCACCGCGCAACTTGGAAAGCACCTCGGCCGTCGCCGCAACATCCGTTGGCTCGATGCCCACCAACACTTCCTTGGGGATCACAGTTCCAGCACCAGATCGCGCAGCCGATCCCCTGCCAGCGCCGGTGCCTGCGGCAAGCGCCTTCAGGGATTCTTTGTCCACGCCGCGCCGCGCGACCTTTGCCTCGCGCTGCTGGGTGTGGGCTTCCTGGTCAACGAGGTCGGTGTAAAAGGTCACTAGGAAGGTTTGGAGCTGCTCGGCAAGGTCCTCTGGGCGATCGCTGGTGCGCTCGATGATCCAGCCGCGCTGGCCTTTCACCCTGCCCTGGCGGACGTGGAAGAGCTGGATAGCTGCCTCCAACTCGTCTGCGGCCACCGCGAAGACGTCGGCGTCAGTCCCGTCACCAAGCACGATGGCCTGTTGCTCAGTGATTTTTTGCACGGCCTGCAGGTCATCGCGCAGCCGGGCAGCCTTCTCAAAGTCCAGCTCTTCTGCAGCTTGGTTCATCTGCTCGGTGAGGCTGCGCACCACCTCATTGGTATGGCCGGCCATGAAGGAGCAGAACCCGTCCACGATTTCGCGGTGCTCGGCCTCGCTCACGCGGCCCACGCAGGGCGCTGCGCACTTATCGATGTACCCCATCAGGCAGGGCCGCCCCAGTGCTTCATGGCGGCGGAACACCCCGGATGCACAGGTGCGCATGGGGAAGACTTTGGTGAGAACATCGATTGTTTCCCGCACCGCCCAGGCGTGGGAGTATGGGCCGAAGTATCGCACGCCCTTGCGCTGGGCACCGCGATAGAAAAACGCCCTGGGAAAGCGCTCCCCCACAGTAACCGCCAGCACCGGATAGGACTTATCATCGCGGTACTTCACGTTGAAGCGCGGATCGTACTTCTTGATCCACGTGTACTCCAACTGCAGCGCCTCTACCTCGCTACCCACCACTGTCCAAGCTACGGAGGAGGCGGTGGTCACCATCTGGCGGGTGCGCGGGTGCAGTTGGCTCAGGTCCTGGAAGTAGTTGGAGAGCCTGGCCCGCAGATTTTTGGCTTTGCCAACGTAAATCACCGTGCCGCTTGGGTCACGGAACATGTAGACGCCCGGCTGCGTAGGGATGCTCCCTGAAGCCGGGCGGTAGGTGGTGGGATCTGCCACAGTGGCGGGAATCCTTCCTTAAGCTGAAACCTGCTTGGAACTGCAGTGTTGGAAGCTGCGTTGAGGCTAGTCCTCCGGCATGTACTGAGCTTCAAGTGTGCGGAAGGCTTCTACGGCCCGAAGGCAGTCCACGCCGTCCGCCGCCTGCAGCGCCCACAGCGGCACGTATTCGAACTCCGGCAGCTCCAGGCGGGCAACCTTGGCTCCCTCTGGGAAGTTCAGGCCGTAAACCACGCTCCACGGATAGAAGCGGCTACCAATGAAGTTCTGCACCTGGACTCCGTCTTCATTTGCCCGCAGGCGCGGACGGCGCAACGCTACAAACGCCAGTGCCGCAAACAACACGCCCACCAGGAAGTAGCCCCACTGGTCCACCAGGGTCACGGTGGTTCCGGTGTCGCCGATCGCCACCACAATGGCCAGGAAGATGTGCACCGCAAGGATCACCACTGCGGCAATAATCGCGAGTGTATTCATGCGTCGCGACGCCACCTCCAGGCGCCACGGCCGCGTGGTCGTCAACGCCGCGTCGGCGGCAACGTAGCGCTGGACTTCTGCGTCACTGAGAACTTTGCTCCCCTGGCCAGCTCGGCGCTGGTCGGGGGTCGGCGCCTCGTCGGCAGAATGTGCGTGGGGTTCCATTGTCGAGCTTCCTCTTCCCTGCTGCGGGTGAACATCGAGTGGGGTGCTGCGGCGCACTGGCAAACAGCACCCAAACAGCACCCCCAAACAGCACCATTGTGCCACTGCACGCGGCGGAGTGCGAACAGCCAACCGGCGGTTTCCGCGCTGTGTGTTAGCGGCTGGCGAGCTTGCGCAGCTCATCCACCGCCTGCGCGGGGCTTGGCTTGCCGTACACGGCGGAACCCGCCACGAAGGCGTCACAACCGGCCTCGGCGGCCTGGGCGATGGTGTCTGCGGAGATGCCGCCGTCGATCTCAATGATGACGTCCAAGCCGCGTTCATCGATCGCCGTGCGCAGCGTGCGCACCTTGGCAAGCTGATCCGGCATGAAGGACTGGCCACCAAAGCCCGGCTCCACGCTCATTACCAGCACTTCATCGAACTCCTCCAGCATGTCCAGGTAGGGCTCGATAGGCGTGCCGGGCTTCACGGAGAACCCCGCGCGCACTCCAGCGCTGCGCAGGGTGCGGGCCAGGGCCACTGGATCATCCGTGGCTTCCACATGGAAAATCACGCAGTGCGCACCGGCGTCGATGTAGTGCTGCACCCACTTCTCCGGAGCCTCAATCATCAGGTGCACATCCAACGGCAAAGAGGTGGACTTGTGCACCGCCTTGGTCACATCCGGGCCAAAGGACAGGTTGGGGACGAAGTGCCCATCCATGATGTCCACGTGGATCCAGTCCGCATTGCTCACCGCCTCCACCTCGGTGCCGAGCTTGCTAAAGTCCGCCGCCAAGATTGATGGCGCGATAATTGGTTTGCGTTGCATATTGTCCACCTTCACCATTTGAACTTGAGTACCGGAGCGCCTCAAGAAGCAACCTGCACTTCCACCAGGGTACAACCGAGCCGATCTTTAGTGCATTTATTGTGTGCCTTTCGGGGAGCGCTTGAGCACCGCGAAGAACATCGCGTCGGTACCGTGGCGGTGCGGCCACATCTGCACAGACAGCTCCTCGCCAGTGTCCTCCATCCCGGCGGCAAGGGGACGGGCGGGAAGTTCTTGTACGTCCGCGAACTCGGGGTTGGCCAACACATGGCTCAATACTTCCCTCGTTTCCCGCAGATCCGGCGAGCAGGTGGAGTACACCACCACACCACCGGGGCGCACCAGACGCAGCGCGGAGCTCAACAGCTCCTGCTGCAGGCTTTGCAGCGGGAGGATGTCCTCCTCCTGCTTCTTCCACCGGGCCTCTGGCCTGCGGCGCAAGGCACCGAGGCCGCTACAGGGGGCGTCCACGAGAATGCGGTCAAAGCTGGCGGCTGGAAAATCGGGGTTCCGGCCGTCAGCGGTGTGCACCACCACGGGCAGATCGCCCACTGCTTTTTGGATGAGTTGAGCGCGGTGCGGGGAAACCTCCACCGCATCCACCGTGGCGCCCTCTATTCGGGCAAGTGCCCCCAAAAGCACGGCCTTTCCACCAGGACCCGCACAAAGATCAAGCCACTTACCTTGATCATCGCCGTCGATCGGTGCCGTAGCCAAAGCCCGGGCGATGATTTGGGAGCCCTCATCCTGGACGCCCGCCAAACCCTGGCGCACGGGCTCAACATCACTCGGGGAACCACCCTCCAGGTACACGGCATAGGGGGAATACTTGCCTTGCTCACCACCCGTGATCAGCGCCAACTCCTCTGCGGTGATCTCGCCCGGCCGCGCAACCAGGTGCACGCTTGGGCGTTGTGAATCAGCCTCGAGCGCCTGCTGTAGCTCCCCGATGCCCACCACCTTGGAGAAGCTGTGCGCAATCCACTCCGGGTGGGCGTAGCGAAACGCCAGCGCCGCTACCTCACCAGCAGGGGTGAGCTTGTTCAGCCACTGCTCGCGGGAGCTGCGGGAAATCGTGCGCAGGATGCCGTTTACAAACCCTTTGGCCCGCTCCTGGCCCAAACCTTCCACGATCCGCACTGAGGTATCTACCGCAGCGTAGCGATCCACCCTGGTGTACAGCAGTTGGTACGCACCAAGGCGCAAAGCCGCCGCCACCTCGGGCGCCATCTGCGCAACAAGGCGCGAGGCGCAGTCATTGATCACCGCGTCCAGCACGCCCTGCTGGCGCAGCGTGCCATAGGTGAGTTCCGTGGCAAAGGCGGCATCGCGTCCCTTCACACGGGCTGAGCGCAGCAGCGCTGGGAGGGTGAGGTTGGCGTAAGCGCCTTCCTGAGCCACTCGAAGCAGCACCTCCACCGCCACGCAGCGCGGGATGTCCACCCCAGGAATGCGCTGGAAGTCGCCCCGGCGCTGGCTGCTTCCCTCCCCGCGGGAGCGTGTGATCTTGCCGGGCGCTGCCTGGCGTTGGGATTGCGGCGCTTGGCGACGTCGGGAAGGCTCCCTCCGCTCGCTGTTGCTTGCGCCTTGCGGACCCTGGTCAGACGTGCGTGCCCGCGAACGAAAACCGCCGCTCATGCAAACCTCTCTTCAACGTGGCCAACGCCGCGACCCCACGCTGCAGCATCCATCATTTTCTTGCCCTGGGGCTGCAGGGTGGTGAGGCGGACGTCGTAGCTTCCGGTTCCTACAACTACCTGCTGTTTTTCAATGCGCATTGCGCCTGCTTCGAGGGAGTCCTCCTTCAACAGAAGTACCGGTCCGAGCTTGACGCGGGCCTCGCCGAGCATCGCCCATGCGCCTGGCGCCGGGGTGACGGAACGGATGAGGCGGTCAATTTCCTCGGCGGGTGCGGAGAAGTCCACGTGTGCGTCGGCGGGAAGGATCTTTGGTGCGTAGGTACCTTCCCCCGGTTGGGGCTGCGGGGTGAGCGAGCCGTTTGCAAGGCCATCCATGGTGCGCACCAACAGATCAGCGCCACTGTAAGCGAGCCTGGTGAGCAGGTCATCTGCAGTATCTAGTGGCTGGATCTCTTCTTGGAGCGTTGCCAAGATGGGGCCGGTATCAAGGCCCTCATCGATCCGGAAGGTGGTGGCACCAGTGAGCGAATCACCCGCGCGAATCGCTGCTTGCACTGGCGCGGCGCCACGCCAAGAAGGGAGCAGCGAAAAGTGCAGGTTCACCCAGCCGTGCGGCACCGCTTCCAGCAAGTCCGGGGTGACAAGGTTGCCATAGGCCACCACTGGAATGCAGTCCGGAGCGATGTCTGCGAGTGCCACTCGGAACTGCTCGCCGTCCGGAGTACCGGGTTTGATAGTGGCAGGCTTCAGCGTGGGAATCCCGTGCTCACGGGCCAGGGCCGCAACCGGGGATTCCACAAGTTTCCGGCCGCGCCCCTTTGGCGCATCCGGGCGGGTAAGCACCGCTGCAACCTCGTGCTCACTGCGCAGCAGGGCCTGGAGGGCAACCACTGCCGGTTCGGGTGTTCCTGCAAAAAGTAGGCGCATCTTCATCACTCCCCAAAAAGTCTGCGGATCAACCGCGCGGCTCCTGGTTCCACTCGGCGTTACGCAGCTCAGCCATGGCCTCTTTGCGCAGCTCAGGACTCAGGCGCTTAAGGAACAAAATGCCATCAAGGTGGTCTGTCTCATGCTGGATGCAGCGCGCCATTAACCCGCTGGCCACCATGGACACTGGGTTGCCGTCCTTATCCTGGCCGCTGACCTTCACCGTCTGGAAACGCTCGGTGTCTTTTTGCACACCTGGGATGGACAAACAGCCTTCCTGGTCGATCTGGGTTTCCTCGCCGATCGCTTCCCACACGGGGTTGACGATGTGCCCTCGCAGCCCCTCTTCAATATGGGAGCAGTCGTACACGAACACCCGCTTGGTCACACCAACCTGGTTCGCCGCAAGGCCAACGCCGCCGGCCTCATCCATCGTCTCCAGCATGTCATCAATCAGGTGCTCAAGTGCGGCGTCGAACTCCGTCACCTCCTGCGCGCGGGTACGAAGAACTGGATCACCGAACATGCGGATTGGGCGGGTTGCCATATGGAAACAGCTTTCCTTTCAACAAAAAATTGGGTCAGGCGCGGGCGAGCCATGCACTCGTGAGCGTGCTGTGTGGCGTCCAGCGCGGCACCTGCGAAGAAACACTGCAATCCTACCCCACCTTGATGGGGTCTACTTGGATGCGCAGTGGAAGGTCCTGCTTGCGCATCGCCCGCGCCATCGAGGCCGCCCGCAGTGCCGAGCCCAAGTCATTGCGGTGGCGCAGCGGACTGCGGATAAGGAGGCGCATTGGTGGGCCGGCTACCTGCTCGTTGTACTGCCCAGGCAGGCGCACCCCTGGGGGCAGGTCCACCGGCCCGAGCACCTCCGCGTGTTCGGGCAAATCCACCAGTTCCAGGAACTCTTCAAGAGCTGCTGATGGCCCGTCCACCGCCGCCATGTGCGCCGCCGGGGGGAAGTGTACTTCTTTGCGTTGCGCGAGTTCTCGCTGAGCGGCGCCCACCATGTCCCAGCGAATCAACGCCTGCACGGCGGGCAGACCAGGGTCAGCCACCACAATCACCTCCCCGCCTTTGCGGCCGGGTTCCACCATGCTCGCCGCATGCGCCCACTGGGCCAGGGTGAGTTCGGTGGCGCGAAGATCCTGGCGGCCAAGCAACGCCCAAGTGTCCAGCAACACCACGGCGCCATAGGTTCCCTTGGGTTCCCCGCCGGGGGTGGCAATCACGAGGCCAGGGCCGGGGGCGAGTTCCTTCGGCAGTGCATCCACGATGCGCTGACCACCGGAAACGATCACCCTCTGTTGCGGAAACGCCCTGCCCAGCTCCTCGGCGGTACGCTGCCCGCCCAAAACCACCGCGCGGATCTTGTCGGAGCCGCACTGCCCGCAGCGCATGTGGGCGTCGGGACGGCCGCACCATCTGCACGTCGGTAGGGCGGGAGTTTCCCCGCCGGCGCCACCGATTCCCGTGTTCGCGCCTGGTTCCGACGCCGCGGGCAGCCCCATCGGCCCTGCGCAGGTTCGGCAGCGGGCTGGGGCACGGCACACTCCGCAGGCAAGGGATGGAACATAGCCTTTCCGTGGAACTTGGAAGAGCACGGGCATTCCTCGCTCGAGGGCGCTGCGTGCAGCGGCAAACGCCCTGGCCGGGATGCGCGCCTGGCGTGCCATGGGGTCACGTTCCAGCTCGCGGTCGGTTTCCCCCACCGCGTGGATTGCGGGTTGCCTGGTGCGGATGGTATCCCTGGAGCCCACTAGATCATGCGCCCACCCGGATTCCACCAGCAATTGGGCCTCCGCGGTGCGCGAGAAAGAGCCGATCACCAGGGAGCATCCCTCGATGGAACTGCGGGTAGTGAGCACCTCACGGGCGTGCTGATAGGGCGCGCGGGGCTCCACCAGGTTTTCGTCCCCATCATCTTTCATGCACACCAGCCCCAAGTTGTGCACCGGGGCGAAGGCGGCGTTGCGAGTACCAATCACAATACGGGCCTGGCCGCGCAGCACACTCAAGTAGCGCCGGTAGCGAGCTTGGGGGCCCAAGGACGCCTGCAGGACCGTCACTTGCTTGGCGCTCACATGGGCGCGCAAGGCTGCTTCCAGGAGATCCAGGTCCCGCTGGTCAGGGACCACAATGAGCACACCAGAACCCCCAAGCGCCACCTTGACCGCGATTGCCGCGTAGGCCTGCGCCCACTGCTCCCCTGGCAGGAATTGCATCACCGCGCGCGCGGTGTGTTTGGCCAGCACCGCGTCCACAAAGCTCGTGCCGTGCTGGTACGAGGCCCACTGGGAGAGGTCAGGCTCCTGGGCGGTGCCGAGTTCCTCCCAGGGTTGGCTAAAATCCACCTGCTCTACGCTGGCGTGGCGTGGCGGAATCGCTGCGCGTAACAGGTCAGCCGTGGTGCCAGCGTAGCGCTGCTTCAAGGACTCCACTAGCTTCTGCAGCACCGGGGGATACACGCGATCCTCCGAGATCACGCGGTCAATCCAGCTCAGGGTGCCCGGATGGTCACTTTCCGCGAGGCGTTCCATCACGATCGCGTCCACCAGGCGCCCATTGAAGCGAATCCTCACGCGCACGCCAGGGTTGCACGCCTCCGAGGAGGCTTCATCCACCAGGTAGTCAAAGGTACGATCCAGGTGACTCACCTGCAGCAACGGAAGCACACGAGCCACCGGAAGGTGCTCTGCGATGCTGCGGGTGTTGGTCATGTGCGTGATTCTAAACCGTGGCTCGGACACGCCGCTACCAAGCGTGAATCTCCTGCGATTAGCCCCTAAAGCACCTGGCCCACGCCTGCCTGCAGCATACTCTCCACATACTTGGCGAGCACGTCCACTTCCACATTCACAAGCTCTCCCACCTGCAGCTTGCCGAAGGTGGTCACCTCCAAAGTGGTGGGAATCAGGGAGACTTCTACCCAGCCCTCACCGACTCCACTCACGGTCAGGGAGGTGCCGTTGAGTGCAATCGAGCCCTTCTCCACCACATAACGCTGCAACTGCGCAGGCAAAGAGAGGCGCAGGACGTCCCAGTGCTCGCTGGGGTTGCGAGAAAGCAGCGTTGCTACACCATCGACGTGACCTTGTACGATGTGCCCGTCCAGCCGGTTGCCAACCTTCACCGCACGCTCCAAATTCACTTGGGCGCCAACGCCTCGGCTACCCAAAGCGGAGCGGTTCAAGGTCTCCTGCATGACGTCCACCTCAAAGCTGTGGGCGTTGTAGGCCACAACCGTGAGGCACACGCCGTCTACTGCAATTGAGTCGCCGTGACCCACGGCTTCCAACACCGCACGGCCTGTGATCCTCAAACGCAAGGAATCTTCAAGCTGGGTGATCGCCTCAATGGCGCCGACTTCCTCCACAATCCCGGTAAACATGACGTCCTTTCCATACAGCGGCAGGTGTTGAGGGAAAATTACTTCCGCCTCGATGGACGCCATGCTACGCGCGAGCAGGAGACGCGCCCCGGCTGCCTAGAGGCCGAGGGCTTTGCGCAGCGCCTCTGCTCGATCGGTGTTCTCCCAGGGCAGATCCAGGTCATCGCGCCCGAAGTGGCCATAAGCCGCGGTGCCTGCATAGATGGGGCGCAGGAGATCAAGCTCACGAATAATAGCGGCGGGGCGAAGATCGAACACCTCCAAGACAGCCTGCTGGATGGCTTCATCGTTGAGTCCGTGAAGGGCGGTGCCGAAAGTCTCCACGTACAGGCCAACCGGCTTTGCGCGGCCAATCGCGTAGGCCACCTGCACCTCAGCGCGCTCGGCGAGGCCCGCGGCCACAATGTTCTTGGCAACCCAGCGCATCGCGTATGCACCGGAACGGTCCACCTTCGAGGGGTCCTTACCGGAGAAGGCGCCACCGCCGTGGCGGGCCATACCGCCATAGGTGTCCACAATGATCTTGCGCCCGGTCAGCCCGGCGTCACCCATGGGCCCGCCGACGATGAAGCTTCCCGAAGGATTCACCAGCAAGTTGTATGGCTGGGCAGCGAGGGTGTTGCTGAGGCCCGCCTGTTCCAGCACCCAGTCCACTACATGCTCCTTGATTTGGGCGTGCAGCCATTCTTGGGTGACCTCTGGGTCATGTTGGGTGGACACCACCACGGTATCCAGGTACACAGGCTTGCCCTCCTTGTTGTAGGCCAAGGTCACCTGGGTCTTGCCGTCGGGGCGAAGGTGGTCCACGATCCCCTCTTTGCGCACCTGGGTGAGGCGGCGGGCGAGCGCGTGGGCAAGGTCAATAGGCAGCGGCATGAGGTTGGCCGTCTCATTGGTGGCGTAGCCAAACATCAGGCCCTGGTCTCCCGCGCCCGCCTGGTCCAGATCATCGGTCTGCTCACCGGAACGAACCTCATGGGAGTTGTCCACGCCAGAACCGATCTCCGCAGACTGTTCACCAATGGACACACTCACGCCACAGGTGGTGCCGTCAAAGCCAACGTCTGAGGAAACAAAACCGATCTCACGCAGCTTGTTACGCACCAGCTTGGGGATCTCCACGTAGCCCTTGGTACGCACTTCGCCAACGACGTGCACAATGCCCGTTGTGGTCACCGTTTCCACGGCAACTCGCGCCTGTGGGTCCACGGCGAGCAAAGCGTCCAGGATGGTGTCCGAGATGGCATCGCAGATCTTGTCTGGGTGACCCTCGGTTACGGACTCGCTGGTAAACAGGCGGTACTGCCCTGCTTGGTGTGCCAGTTCTTCTGCGCTCACAGCCATTTCCTTTGCTTGGTGGTTCAATCTCCAAGCAAATATAGACCAAGCTGTCTAATTTGGCAACGTAGCTGGATTCACGGTGTCCAGTAGCTCCCGGGTTCGATCGAGGATCGCCGAGGCCACCTCGAACTTACTGCCGTCAGGCACCTCCATCACTGCCCCATCCTTTTGCAGGAGGTAGCCGCGGTTGCGGTCCTGGCCAAACACTTTGCCTTCCGAGACCTCATTGAGCATCAGCAGATCACAGCCCTTCTTGGCCAACTTCGCGTGCGCAAAATCCAGCGCGCTGTGCTGCTCATCGCCTGTTTCTGCGGCAAACCCCACGATCACGGGGCGCGGATCCATCTGCGCAGCCGCCTCCACGGCGCCGCGCAAGATGTCCGGGTTTTCCATAAGGGAAAGCGCCATCAGGTTGGCGTCGTCAGTGCCCTTCTTGAGCTTGGACCCAGCCTCGGTTGTGGGGCGGAAATCCGCTACCGCCGCCGCCATGATGAGAACATCGTGGTGGGAAAGCTCTTCCTGAACCGCCTGCTGCATCTCCCGAGCGGTGTGTACTCGCTGTACTTTGGCGCCCACTGGAGTGTCCAGCGCGTCGGTGTGCGCGGCGATGAGCGTGACCTGGGCGCCGCGGTGTGCGGCTACCTCGGCGAGCGCAAACCCCTGCCTGCCTGAGGAGTGGTTGCCCAGGAAGCGCACCGGGTCAAGCGGTTCCTGCGTGCCGCCTGCGGTGATGAGCACTTTCCGGCCCTCGAGGTCGCGCGGAAGCTTCCGCAGGGCGTGAAGCGTATTCGCCATGTCCACGATCTGCTGCGGCTCGGCGAGCCTGCCTGGGCCGGTGTCCGTACCGGTGAGCCTGCCATGGGCGGGTTCCAGGACGGTCATGCCGAAGCTGCGCAGGCGCTCCACATTTGCCTGGGTAGCGGCATGCTCCCACATTTCGGTATGCATTGCGGGGGCAAACACCACCGGGCAGGTGGCAACGAGCAGGGTTGCACAGAGGAGGTCATCCGCACGGCCGCCGGCTGCCCGCGCCATAAGGTCTGCGGTTGCGGGGGCGATCACTACAAGGTCAGCCTCCTTGCCCACCCGGACGTGGCGCACCTCATCTACCGCATCAAACACGGTGGTGGACACGGGGTTGCCGGAAAGCGCCTCAAAGGTAGCCTTACCCACGAACCGCAGGGCAGACTCAGTGGGCACCACGATCACGTTGTCCCCAGACTCCTTGAACAGGCGGATGATATGGCACGCCTTGTAAGCTGCGATTCCGCCGCCTACGCCTACCACCACTTTGCGTTGTTGCTGCACAGGGCTGGACCTTTCAGTTTGATGGGTGCGGTTTTGCGTCTTTGGGACCGGAGAACCGAGGTACCGGAAATGCCAGGACCCCCATAACCATACTGGGTTATGGGGGCGTCATGGGTGCTCGGAAGGTTGAATTAGCCCTCTTCGTGGTCGAGCAAACCGGCTTCAATCTCTCGCAATGCGATGGAAAGTGGCTTCTCCTGAGACTCTGGGGTTACCAGCGGTCCGATGAACTCAAACACGCCTTCACCAGCCTGCTGGTAGAAGCTGTTGATCTGGCGCGCACGCTTCGCCGCGAAAATCACCAAGGCGTACTTGGAGGATACGCGCTTGAGCAGCTCATCGATCGGTGGTGCGGTGATACCAACTGGGGTATCAAAAACGCCATCATTGTTCTCGGTCACGTTGCTCACAGTAGTTACTGCCACCTTCTTGTTTCACACATTCTTCAGGCCCGATAGCCCGTATAAAGCTACCATCTTAGGCCATGTTGCCGAGGAGAATCGAGGCGATCTCCGCTACGGCATCATCCACATCATGGTTGACCACAATATGGCCAAACTCATGTTGGTGATCCAACTCGTACTTGGCGGTTTCCAAGCGGCGAGTAATCACCTCTTCAGTTTCCGTACCGCGCCCGGTGAGGCGCTCCACCAAGGTATCCCAGGATGGGGGCGCGAGGAAGACCAGGTGGGCGTCGGGTTGTTGCTGTGCAACGCTGCGAGCACCTGCCAGGTCCACCTCAAGAAGTACGGGGCGCCCTTCCTCCATTGCCTGGCGCACCGGGCCCGCTGGGGTGCCGGAGCGTTGGAGGCCACCGTGGATGTCTGCCCATTCCAGCATCTCCCCACGGTCAATCTTGGCTTGGAACTCCTCTGGGGTTACAAAGAAATAGTCCCGCCCCTCTACTTCACCTGGGCGCGGGGCCCGGGTGGTCATGGAGACTGAAAAGTAAAGGTTTGGAACCTCTTCGCGCAGGCGACGAACTACGGTGGACTTACCCACTCCGGCGGGACCGGAGAGCACTACCAAATGGCCGTTGTTCTGTTCGCCTTGCACTGATTAGTCCTCGAGGAAGCCGAAGCGCTCAAGCAGGGCACGACGCTGACGGTCACCAAGGCCACGCAGACGGCGGGTCTGAGCGATCTCCAGCTCGTCCATGATCTCCTTAGCCTTCACCTTGCCAACCTTTGGCAGGGACTCCAGAAGCGCAGAAACCTTGGTCTTGCCAATGATTTCGTCAGAAGAGGCCTTGTCCAGGACCTCCTTCAGGGTAACGTCGCCGCGCTTGAGCTGCTCCTTGAGCTCTGCACGAGCCTTGCGTGCCTCTGCTGCCTTTGCGAGGGCTTCCTTGCGCTGCTCGTCAGTCAACTGTGGAAGGGCCACGGGTTCCTCCGATTCGAAAAAAATTCACATGTACGTTTGTTCATTCCTCCAGCACATTGCTGAAGGTGCTTGGTGATCATATCCCACCTTTGGGCACAGCCCGGCTAAACGGCCGCAGTGTTGCCTCGGCGAGTTACAACTCCCATCCAGCCAACCTCACAATCGTTGAGATCATTGAGATCTCGCACCACCTTAGCCGCTTTTGCCAACCACTCAAACTGTTTGCACAGTGATAATGAAAGCTGCAGCGATGCAGTGTTGGGAGCGCGAGCTTCCGAGCTCGCCACCAGGCAAACCTGAGGGCAAAGCCTGATGAAATCTCAGCGATGTAACGTTGTTGCCGCCCTAGTGTAACACCAAAGTATAAAACCGTAGGTAATCGGCCTTTTTGAAACACAAAACCGCAGGTGAGCTACTTGCCCACCCGCGGTTCACACTACGGCCCTGACCTGCTACTTTACCGTAGCGTTACCTTAAGCCTTCTCCTCACAGCGCCCTGTTTTGCAGCACTAGGTCGCGCACATCGATCTGGCACTCTCGCTGGACCTGCTCAACAACAGCACGCTGGGTGCTTAGTTTCCCAACTCTTCAGCCACCGCCAGCGCAGCCTGACGCAAGGCCGCCACATCGGGACCGGCGGCAAGCACGGCTCGCGACACGTTGGCAAAGGAGAGCTCCTCTACGCCTGCGGTGATTCGAGCCACATCTTCAGGGCCAGCGCCCTGCGCTCCGACCCCGGGGAGCAGCACGGGGCCTTGCAGTGCAGACAGCTCCGGCGGCTTCGCCAGAGTCGCCCCCACCACTACGCCAATGTTGCCCACCCGGCTCCCTGCAGCAACCTGGGCGGCGTTCCGCTGCGCCGCGGCATCCACCATTTGCTGGCTAATGCTTACACCCTGGGGGTTGCGCTGGTCCTGAAGCTCACGTGCCTCTGGGTTGGAGGTCGCGGCGAGTACAAACAGGCCCTTGCCATGCTCCTCGGCCAACTCAATGGCCGGCGCCAAAGACCCAAACCCGAGGTACGGGGACACCGTCACGGCATCACATTCCAAAGGTGAACCCGGCTCAAGCCAAGCCTGGGCATAGCCAGCCATGGTGGAGCCGATGTCACCACGTTTGGCGTCGGCAAGCACCAGCGTGCCGGCCTCGCGCAGGGCCGCGATGCACTCTTCTAGCACCTCGTACCCCTGAGAACCGAATGCCTCGAAGAAGGCCACCTGGGGCTTGACCAGCGCAACGTGCCCAGCAAAAGCCTCCACGCACGCCTGGGAGAAGGTGCGCAAGCCGGAAATATCTGCCTGCAAACCCCAGGCCTCAAGCAGGCCGCGGTGAGGGTCAATCCCTACGCAGAGCCTGCCGTGGGCCTTGCCCGCGGCTAGGAGCTGCTCACCAAATCCACTGTGAACACTGTGCTGTCGCTCCATCTGGATTAAGCCTTCGCACCAGTAGAGGGAGCGTGTTCAAGCTCTTGCAGCGCCAGAACGCCGAGCTCACCCGCCTGCAGCGCCTCAATGCCCTGTACGGCTGCGGTGACGCCCTGCACGGTGGTGATCAGCGGTACGCCCACGTTCACGGCTGCGGCACGGATCTCGTAGCCGTCGTGGCGCGCACCAGAAGAACCCGCAGGGGTGTTGAGAATCAGGTCCACTTCACCATCGCGGATCAGCTCCACGATGGAGCGATCGTTCGCATCTGGGCCGGCCTCGGAGCGCTTCAACACCGTTTCACAAGGCACACCGTTGCGGCGCAGCATCCCGGCGGTGCCGGCAGTGGCCAGAATGCGGAAGCCCAGGGAGGCCAGGCGCTGAATTGGGAAGATCAGGGTGCGCTTGTCCCGGTTTGCCACGGACACAAACACGGTGCCTTCGGTGGGCAGCTTGCCAAACGCGCCTTCCTCGGCCTTCGCGTAGGCTGCGCCGAAGTTATCGGCCAAGCCCATCACCTCACCGGTGGACTTCATCTCCGGGCTGAGCAGGGTGTCCAGCATGGTGCCGTCTGGGCGGCGGAAGCGGTTAAACGGAAGCACTGCCTCCTTCACGGCGATTGGGGCGTCCAATGGCAGCGAGCCTCCGTCGTAGTCGGAAGGGATCATGCCTTCTGCCTTGAGCTCGGCAATCGTGGAGCCAGTCATGATGCGAGAGGCTGCCTTGGCCAGGTGCACGCCGGTTGCCTTGGACACAAACGGCACGGTGCGCGATGCGCGGGGGTTGGCCTCGATCACGTAGAGGATGTCATCCTTCAGCGCGAACTGCACGTTCATGAGACCGCGCACGCCAATGCCGTGTGCCAGCGCCTCTGTGGAACGACGCACCTTCTCGATGTCCTCGTAGCCCAAGGTCATTGGCGGCAGGGCGCAGGAGGAGTCACCGGAGTGGATACCTGCCTCCTCGATGTGCTCCATCACGCCGGCCAGGTACACCTCCTCGCCGTCACAGAGCGCGTCAACATCGATCTCAATCGCGGAGTCCAGGAAGCGGTCCACCAGCACCGGGTGGTCGGTGGTGATTTCCGTGGCACGGTTGATGTAATCCTTGAGGGCCTCTTCCTCGTAGACGATTTCCATGCCGCGGCCGCCCAGCACATAGGAAGGCCGCACCAGCACTGGGTAGCCGATGGACTGAGCCACGCTCTTGGCTTCCTCGAAGGAGGTTGCGGTACCGAAAGCCGGCGCTGGGAGCTCTGCCTTGCGCAGCACTTCACCGAACTCGCCGCGGTCCTCAGCCAGGTCAATGGCCTCTGGGCTGGTGCCGATCACTGGCACGCCGGCGTCACGCAGACGCTCTGCCAACCCGAGCGGAGTCTGGCCGCCAAGCTGCACAATCACGCCCGCAACGGTGCCGGACTGACTCTCGGCGTGGTAGACCTCCATCACATCTTCAAAGGTCAAAGGCTCAAAATAGAGGCGATCTGCGGTGTCGTAGTCCGTAGAAACAGTCTCCGGGTTGCAGTTCACCATCACCGTTTCATAGCCCACGCGGGACAGCTCAAGCGCCGCGTGCACACAGGAGTAGTCAAACTCGATGCCTTGACCAATGCGGTTCGGGCCGGAACCCAAGATGATGATCTTTTCCTTATCCTTCTGCTCGCGCACCTCGGACTCAGCGGCAGGATCCAGCTCGTATGCTGAGTAGTGATACGGAGTGGTGGCCTCAAACTCGGCCGCACAGGTATCCACGGTCTTGAACACCGGACGGATACCCAGGGACCAGCGCAAACGACGCACGCCGTCCTCACCTGCGAACTCTGGGCGCAGCGCGGCGATCTGCTTGTCCGAGAGGCCAAAGAACTTCGCGCGGCGCAGCAGCTCCTCATCCAGCACAGGAGCTTCCACAAGCTCAGCGCGGAATTCGACGAGCGCCTGCAGCTCCGCAAGGAACCAAGGATCGATGCCGGAGGCTTCAAAGACTTCGTCTACCGACGCGCCCAGGCGCAGCGCGAGCTCGGCGTCATACATGCGCCCCGAGGTAGGCCGCTTGAGATCCTCCAACACGGCAGCCACGTCACGGGCGCGCTCGCCGGCAAAGAATTCATCGCTGGTGGTCCAGAACCCGGCCTGCTTCTCCTCCAGGGAGCGCATGACCTTGTTGAGGGCTGCGATGTAGTTGCGGCCCAGGCTCATGGCCTCACCCACGGACTTCATGGTGGTGGTCAGGGTGTCGTCGGCACCGGGGAACTTCTCAAAGGCAAAGCGTGGTGCCTTGACCACAACGTAGTCCAGGGTGGGCTCGAAGGCCGCGGGGGTCACGCCTGTGATGTCATTGGTGATCTCATCAAGGGTGTATCCGATGGCCAGCTTGGCGGCGATCTTCGCAATTGGGAAGCCGGTAGCCTTGGACGCCAGCGCCGAGGAACGGGAAACGCGGGGGTTCATCTCAATGGTGATGATGCGCCCGTCGTTTGGGTTGATGGCGAACTGGATGTTGCAGCCGCCGGTGTCCACGCCAACCTCGCGGATGATGGCGATACCCAGGGAACGCAGCTTCTGGTATTCACGGTCGGTGAGCGTCATGGAAGGTGCCACCGTCACGGAGTCACCGGTGTGCACGCCAAGGGCATCTACGTTTTCGATGGAGCAGATCACCACAACGTTGTCTGCGCCGTCACGCATGAGCTCGAGCTCAAATTCTTTCCAGCCCAGGATGGACTCTTCAATGAGCACGTTGGCCTCAGGCGAGGCGGCGAGGCCACCGCCTGCAATGCGGTCCAGATCCTCACGGGTGTATGCAAGTCCCGAGCCCAAGCCACCCATGGTGAAGGAGGGGCGCACCACCACTGGCAGGCCGAGTTCCTCAACGGTCTCATAGACCTCTTCCATGTTGTGGCACACGCGCGAGCGGGCGGATTCGCCGCCGACCTTTGCCACGATGTCCTTGAACTTTTGGCGGTCCTCGCCACGCTCAATTGCATCGATATCTGCACCGATGAGCTCCACGCCGTACTTTTCCAGCGATCCCCTGCGGTCCAGCGCAATTGCCGCGTTGAGCGCGGTTTGGCCACCAAGGGTTGCCAGCACCGCGTCAATCGGGTGGCCCTGGGCGATTTCGCGCTCGAAAATCTTTTCAATGTATTCCGGCTGGATTGGTTCCACATATGTGTGGTCTGCGAACTCTGGGTCCGTCATGATGGTTGCCGGGTTGGAGTTGATGAGGGTGACTCTCAGGCCCTCCTCTTTGAGTACGCGGCACGCCTGGGTGCCGGAGTAGTCAAACTCACAGGCCTGCCCGATTACGATCGGGCCGGAGCCGATCACCAGGACGTGCTTGAGGTCATTGCGCTTTGGCATGAATAGGTTTCCTTTCCTGGTGGGGGTTATTTGGCACGGGATTCGAGCAGCTCAAAGAACTGATCGAACAGCGGGTTGGCGTCGTGCGGGCCGGCGGCGGCTTCGGGGTGGTACTGCACTGAGAAGGCCGAGCCATCCAACAGGGCCACACCCTCCACGGTGCCGTCGTTCAGGCATGTGTGGGTGACTTGCGCGTCGCCGAACGGGGTGCTGAACACCTTGCCTGCCTCGCCTTCCAGGGCAAAGCCGTGGTTTTGGGAGGTGATGTCGATCTTTCCGGTGACGTGGTTGAGCACAGGCACGTTGATGCCTCGGTGGCCGAACTTCAGCTTGTAGGTCTTCAGCCCAAACGCGCGGCCCAGAATCTGGTTGCCAAAGCAGATGCCGAACAGTGGGATGCCGGCGCGGATAATATCGCCGACGATACCAACCATGATGTCCGCCGTGGCAGGGTCACCAGGGCCGTTGGAGATGAACACGCCGTCCGGGTTGTATTGGGTGATCTGCTCGTACGGGGTGTTCGCTGGAACCACCACGGTGCGGATGCCGCGCTGCGCAAAGTTGCGTGGTGTGTTGGTCTTAATGCCCATGTCATAGGCCACCACGGTGAAACGCTGCTCCCCCTCTGCCTCCACCACGTAGGGCTCCGGGGTGCTCACCTGCTCAGCGAGATCCAGGCCTTCCATTATCGGCTGCTGCTTGACCAGTTGTACCAACTCTTCAACTGGCGCGCTTGCCTGTTCACCGGAGAAGATGCCCGCTGAGACGGAGCCGAAGTTCCGCAGGTGGCGCACGATTGCGCGGGTATCCACACCGGCGATGCCCACGATGCCCTGGGCAATCATCTCAGCTTCCAGCGTGCGCTCAGCGCGCCAGTTGGATACGCGGTTTGCCAGGTCACGGATCACCAAACCGGCAACCCAGATCTTTGCGCCGTGGGACTCGTTGTCCTCATCGTTCCAGCCGGTGTTGCCAATCTGCGGGGCGGTAGCCACCACGATCTGGCGGTGGTAGGAGGGGTCCGTCATGGTCTCTTGGTAGCCGGTCATGGCTGTGGTGAACACCGCTTCACCATAGGTGGTGCCGGTGGCACCAAAGCTTTGGCCGTAAAAGGCGCGGCCGTCGGCAAGCACGAGCACTGCCTTGGTGGGGGTTGGGGTTGCTGTGGAATCTGCGAGCAAGGTCTTGCCTTTCAAAAAAGATTTCAGATCAATCTGTGCAATAGCGTCTTGGGTTTATGCGTTGCGTGGTGCGCTGGGCACTCCATCGCGGCAGGTCACATGCCCGCGGAGGATGGTGGTTGCCACCTTGGTGGAAAACTCCATCCCCTCATACGGGGTGTTTTGGGCCTTGGAGGCCATCTGCTCACCGTGAGCAGTCCACGGGGAATCAGTTTCCACCAGCACCAGGTTGGCGGGCTCCCCTACTGCAATCGGGCGGCCGTGGCCTGGGAGCTTCAAGATTTCCGCGGGGCGCTCAGACATCACCTTGGCCACAAAGCGCCAATCGGCCAGCCCGGATTCCACGAAGATCTTGGCCACGATTGGCAGGGATGTTTCAAGGCCGAGCATGCCGGGCTTGGCGTGTTCGAACTCGCAACACTTATCTTCAGAGCCATGCGGCGCGTGGTCGGTGGCGATGACGTCGATAATGCCCTCCAACAACGCCTCGCGCAGCGCTACCGTGTCTCGCTCTTCGCGCAACGGCGGATTCACGCGGTTCACGCCGTCGTAGGTTTCCAGGCGCTCGTCGGTGAGCAGGAGGTGGTGTGGGGTCACTTCCGCGGTGATGGGGATATTTTGGCTCTTTGCCCATTTGAGGAGCTCAACGGTGCCTTCGGTGGAGGCGTGGCAGATGTGGACGCGGTTGCCGTAGTCGCGGGCCAAAATGGCGTCACGGGCCACCACGGATTCTTCGGCAACCCGGGGCCAGCCACGCAAACCCAGCTTGGCTGCAGTTTCACCTTCGTGGGCAACCGCGCCTTCGGTGAGCCGTGGGTCCTCGCAGTGCTGCGCCAACAGCACATCCAGCCCCTTGGCGTACTCCACGGCGCGGCGCATGAGAAGCGGGTTGTCTACGCATTTGCCGTCGTCGGAGAACATACGCACCTTGGCCTCAGAGCGAGCCATCATGCCGAACTCGGTGAGCTGCTCGCCTTGAAGTCCCTTGGTTATGGAACCCACGGGGTGCACGTCGCACAGGCCCACCTGCTGCCCCTTGAACCAGACCGACTCCGCGATCACCGGTTGATCCATCACCGGCTGGGTATTTGCCATGGTAAACACCGCGGTGAAGCCACCCTTCGCCGCAGCAGCGGAACCAGTGGCAATTGTTTCGGTGTCCTCGCGGCCGGGCTCGCGCAGGTGGACGTGCATGTCCACCAGGCCTGGGAGCAGCACAGCCCCCTTGCCGTCGATCACTTCCACGCCTTCTGTGTCAGACTCAACGCCGGAACCGGCTGCAGCATCAGCGCCAATCGCCGCAATGCTGCCCTCTTCGATGAGCACATTCACCGGCTCCCCCTCGCCATAAGGGCGCACGTTGGTGAGCAGCAACCGGCCTTGCGCAGGAGCCGCCAGCGTGCCAGTGGGTGGGAACTCGGTGTGCTTTTGTTGATCTGCTTGATCGTTCATTCTTTTCTCCTTACAACACCCTGGTTCCCTAGAACCCCGGGGACTCCGTACCAGCAATGAGGGTGAACAGCACCGCCATGCGCGCGTGCACACCGTTATTGACCTGCTGCAACACGGCAGATGCAGGTAGATCCGCAACGGCGTAGTTGATTTCCATGCCGCGCAGCATCGGCCCTGGGTGCATGATCACCGTGTGTTCCTGCAGCCGCGCCGCGCGGTCCTTGGAAAGCCCGTAGAGCGTTGCGTATTCGCGGTGGGAAGGGAAGAACCCGCCGTGCATGCGCTCTTGCTGTACGCGCAGCATCATCACAACGTCGGCATCGGAAATCTCAGCGTCCATGTCCACATTCGTGCGCACAGGCCAGTGCTCAACGCCGGTAGGCAACAGCGTTGGCGGCGCCACGAGCACCACCTCTGCGCCCAAGGTGGAAAGCAGGTCAACGTTGGATCGCACCACGCGGGAGTGCAGGCAATCACCGACGATCACCACTTTGCGCCCATCCAAATCCCCCAAGCGCTGGCGCATGGTGACTGCATCGAGCAGTGCCTGCGTGGGGTGTTGGTGGGAGCCATCGCCCGCGTTGATCACGCTTGGGCCATTGCCGCCTGGGGCAACCCACTGCGCAAGTTGCTGCGCCGCACCGGAGGAAGAGTGGCGCATGATGATCGCATCCGCGCCAATGGCGGAAAGGGTAAGGCCGGTATCTTTGAGCGACTCGCCCTTCTTTACCGAGGAAGAAGACGCCGAAATGTTGATCACGTCCGCGCTCATCCACTTTCCGGCAGTCTCAAAAGAGGAGCGAGTACGAGTGGAGTTCTCATAGAACAGGGTGAAGATGGTGCGCCCGCGCAGTGTGGGCAGCTTCTTCACCTCCCGGTCCAACAAGGCCTCGCGGAATCTATCGGCCTCATCCATCAGGCCAAGAATTTCATCGCGGGAAAGATCCGCGATGGAAAGCAGGTGCTTCATCTTTTAGGCTCCAGTTTCTTCTTGCCGCGCGGCCTTGGGGCGGGTGAGCAGTACGGCGTCGCGCCCGTCGATAGGCTCTAGCAGCACTTTCACCCCTTCCCCTGCTGCGGTGGGCAGATTTTTGCCAACGTAGTCTGCGCGGATGGGCAGCTCGCGGTGACCGCGATCCACCAGGACCGCAAGCTGAACGACGCCCGCCCGCCCGATGTCACGCAGCGCGTCAAGTGCGGCGCGGATGGTGCGGCCGGAATAGAGGACGTCATCCACCAGCACCACTGTTGCCCCCTCAATGCCGCCGGTGGGGATGCGGGTGGGTTGGAGTGCACGGTGTGGGTTCGAGCGCAGGTCGTCTCGGTACAAGGTCACATCAAGGGATCCGACGGGAACCGTCACCCCTGTGAACTCCTCAATCCGGGTGGCCAAGCTCTCTGCGAGTGGCACGCCGCCGGAGGGAATACCGAGCAACATCACCTTTGACGCCTGGGGTGAATCAAGCGCCGTCTTTTCAATAATCTGGTGCGCGATGCGTGCGATAGTGCGCGAGACTTCTTGGCTGCTGAGCAGCTCGACCGTCTCGTTTCCTACTGAACTCATCGTGACCTCCTTTCCCGCCTCTCTGTGCGGCCCTTAAAGGATGCCCAATGGACTCAATTGTGTGTTCAGCTCCCAGCATGGAAATCAGCGCGGAATCAAGCGTGAAAGCCAGCGGAAGCCATTGGCTCAAATATTACAACTTCGCAACCATTTTGACTAGCAGCGCACACCCCCTCCGCGCACCCAATGTGGTGGCGGGAAAAGTTTCTCCGCAAAACTTCTGTAGGCTGTTGCAAGAATCCTCGCGAGCTCTCCCCCGCTGAGCCAAACGCCTTCGGGAGGCGCCGTACCGCAACACCCAAGAACACTTTGTGAGCTGCGGACTTGGTGGCGTCGTTCGTGCTTGAGGCTGTGCACATGCTCGTGGGGCTGCTTCCGAGTGATGCTTTGACCCGAGTAGCGAAAGGCTGGCCCATGGCATTTCATGCAGCGCATATCATCCCCGCGCCGCTGGACTTGGTGTGGGATTGGCACACCAGGCCGGGTGCAGTCGCGCGCCTCTCCCCAAGCTTTCTGCCCATGACTCCGGTTGCTCAGGCGGAGTCGCTGGCGCGCGGCACCACCACTTTTGCGCTGCCGGCGGGGCTGACTTGGCAGGCGAAGCACGACCTCTCCGGCTACATTCCGGGCCGCCAATTCACCGACGTCTGCGTGACCGCTCCCGTGCGAGCACTCGCGAACTGGCGCCATGTCCACTCCTTCGCGCCGGTCACCGGGGCAGTTCCGGGTCTGGATGCCGGCACGGCGGAAGCTACCGTTATCACCGACGAGGTGTTCACCCGCGTCCCCGGCCAAAGCCTGGTGTCATTGTTTGCCTACCGCCAGCACCAGCTCCTCGGCGACATACAGCGCATACTCAGCCTCCAGCCGCTGCTCAACTCCCCTACGGATGCCGCATCCGAAGGCGACAACGGCAAGATTCGCACTGTGGCCATGACCGGCTCCCGCGGGCTCGTTGGACGCGCGCTCACCGCACAACTGCAGACCCTCGGCATCACCGTGGTGCAGCTCGTGCGCTCCAAACCCAAAGACCAGCAACGCCTCTGGAATCCTGAGTCCCCTCACCCCGAGCTTCTTCAGGGGGTTGATGCACTCATTCACTTGGCCGGGGAGCCCATTTTTGGGCGCTTTCACGACGCCCACAAGGCCGCAATCAGGGACTCGCGCACGGGGCCAACCGCTGCTTTGGCAAGACTCGCTGCGGAGACCAAAGAATGCAAGGTGATGATCAGTGCCTCGGCGATCGGTTGGTACGGTCACGACCGTGGCGACGAGATCCTCCAGGAATCTTCCGGCAACGGCGAAGGCTTTTTGGCGCAGGTGGTCAAAGAGTGGGAGGCGGCAACCCAGGCAGCCACAGATGGCGGTGTGCGCACAGCCCAAATCCGTACCGGCGTGGTGCTGAGCGGCCGGGGCGGTCTCCTTCCGGTGTATAAAGGCCTGTTCAACGTGGGCTTGGGAGGTTCGTTTGCGAAGCGCAGCCCATGGCTTTCTTGGATCAGCATTGATGACCTCACGGACATCTACGTCCAGGCGCTGCTTGATCCCGCGCTTTCGGGGCCGATCAATGCGGTGGCGCCGAATCCGGTGAGCAATACGGATTTTGCTACAGCATTGGGTAAGGTGCTCAAGCGGCCGTCGATTATTCCCCTCCCCTCCATCGCTCCGAAGCTCATTCTGGGTGCCCAGGGCGCCGACGAACTCGCCTTTGCCAATCAGCGCGTACAACCACAGGTGTTGAAGATGCATGGTTTCCAGTTCCGCCACAGCACCATCAACCAGGCGCTTGCCCACGAACTTGGCGGCGAGGAACTGCTGCCCGACCCCACGAAGGCTGAACAACCCGAGGAGACAATGAGCGGGCACGATCAGGCGCTGGATGAAGCGCTGGATTAAGGTTGAGTCACTATGGATTTCATGCGAAACCTCAAAGAGGTGATCCCCGCATCTCTCGACACGGTTGCAGAGGTGCTGGATGAAGAAATGCTCATCTACCAGCGCACCACCAGCGAAGGTTTGGAAGTCCTCGTGGTGGAATTTGAAAGCCACACCGTCACCTTTGCGATGGACGAAGGCACGCTGATGGCTAATGCGTATTGGCGTGGCACTCCCACGTGGGAAGACCACGTCACGGTCATGATCCACGTCAACGACTGGAACGCAACCATGATGTATCCAAAAATGTCCTACGTTGAGCAGGCCTCGCTTTTCCCGGACTCCCCAGAAAGTGAGGCGGTTGCCAACAACCTGAAGATTTCCGTCTCCCGCTGGCTCGATGTCCGCGCCGGATTGAGTTTTATGCAAGCGGGTGCATTTGTAGTGACCAGTATTGATTCCTTTGTACGCAGCATGAACTGGTTGGACGAGCAATTCCCGGAGCTCGTGCAGTGGGAAAGCGGCGACGCCACTGGGCGGCAGGAAGGCGGCGAGCAATGAGCACGAATGAAGTTTTCCATGTCACAATGGAGCGCCTCCTGGCCGAACACGCCGAATATGACATGACCTTGACGCAGATCAACGAGCACCGGGCTGCCTTCCGTATTGGCCCCGTGGTGGGTGATTTCTTGGTGTTTCCCTCAACCATTGTGGTGCGCGCTGACCACCCAACCACCCGGTCCCCTGAGCTTCCCTTCCCCGAGGCGATGGTGGTGGCCAACGAACTCAACCTAGAAGCACCACTCACCAGGGCATCCGTGGTGTACTCAGGTCCCACGGTGGTGTTGCGGGTGGAATCTGAGTTCATGGTTGCCGCCGGTATGACCAAAGAGCAGCTCTCCAACCATGTGAAGCGCAGCGTGGAAGCCCTCCTGCACACCCTGAAACAGTTTGCCAGGCGCACGCAGCCCCCGACTACGCTGCCAAGGTAGTTTGCCCTAGGAGTTTCAGGGAATTTGAGATATGCCGAAAGGCGGGATCGCTTGCAATCCCGCCTTTCCCAGCAATACTTCCCTGCTGGTGTTTCAGCTCGTCAGCCCGCTCGCTTAGTGAGCCTACTCAGTGGCTTCTGGTTCCGCAGTTTCCGCTACTACATCCGGTTGCTCTTCCCGTTCATCTACCGGGTTGTCGAGGTGACTTTCGGCCTCGCCGGAGACTGGGTCCGTGTGATCGTCACCGTGATCGTCGTCGTGATCGATCTCGATCTCGGCATCGGCATCCAATTCAGCATCCACTTCGGCAGCCTGATGAACCTCTTCCTCTGCCTCGGTGGCCAGGAATGAGACGCCGGCGCGGGCGTCGTCGATCTTTTGCACCACTGAGTCCAGCAGCGCGTGGATGTATGCCGGGGCGTCGTCCGTGGAGTACTCGCTGGAGATTTCCACTGCCTCCACCATGGCCGTGACCACGGGAACTTCCTCGTTGAACAGCAACTCCCACACCGCAACGCGCAGAACAGCGCGGTCCACCGCAGAGATTCGGCTCAGCGTCCAGTCCTCGGCGAGATGCGCCGCGATAACCTCATCGATGCGGTCCAACTCCTCGGCTGCCCCTGCCACGATCTGCTTGGTGTAGGGGTTTACCGGGGCAACTCCGTTGGTGTCATTGTAGGAAAGCATGACGCGATCTTCCACAATTGCTACCGGGTCGATGTCGCGGGCCTCTGCCTCAAAGAGGATGTCCACTGCGCGGCGCCGCGCGCGGTAGCGCGAACCGTGGCGCTTGAAACCCACCCGCGGCCGAGGCTGAGCTTGGCTGCGCTGGCGCGCTGCCTCTACTTCTGCCTCTGGCGTTTCCACCGCCTCTGGAATACTCGGAGACTCTGGCTTGCCTGCCGCGTCGGGATCTTGCGATTGAGACTGCCTGTGTTCAGAAGGTTCCATTAGTTGTTTACTCGGGAGAGGTAGGAGCCGTCACGGGTGTCTACCTTGACCACGTTGCCGGTCTCGATGAACAACGGCACCTGGATCTCTGCGCCGGTTTCCAGGGTGGCTGGCTTGGTGCCGCCGGTGGAGCGGTCGCCCTGCAGGCCCGGATCGGTGTGCTCAACGCGCAGGTCAAGGGAGATTGGCAGCTCAGCGAACAGTGGCTCGCCCTCGTGGAAGGAAACCTGGATGGTGGTGTTTTCCAGCAGGAAGCGGGCGCCATCGCCGATGATGTGTGGTGCGAGCTCGATCTGCTCGTAGTCCTTTTCGTCCATGACGATGTAGGAGGTGCCGTCGTTGTAGAGGTAGGTCATGTCGCGGCGGTCAACGGTTGCGGTTTCCACTTTGACGCCTGCGTTGAAGGTCTTGTCCGTCACCTTGCCGGAAACAACGTCCTTCAGCTTGGTACGCACGAAGGCCGGGCCCTTGCCTGGCTTAACGTGCTGGAACTCCACGATCTGCTGGAGCTTGTTGTCGATCTTCAGCACAAGGCCGTTCTTGAAATCTGCGGTAGTTGCCACGAAAGGTTCCTTACGGTGGATCAGGGGAGATCTTTTGATCTTGAGTTATGAAAAAACTGTGCAATGCAAATGGGGCGGAAGGCGAGTTGTTCGCCCACTCACGCCCCAAGAACATCACACAGCATACATGAGCAGCGCGGTTGTTTCTAGCAAAGCCATGCCTTTGGGTCTAGAGCACCTGGAGCTCCTTGGGCAGGCCGCGAGTCAAGTTCTTTGGCACACCCTCGGTGATCACCAAAGTGTCCTCAATGCGCACGCCACCTTTGCCCGGCACATAGATGCCCGGCTCAATGGTGAGGGTCATGCCAGGCGCAAGCACTCCGGTGCCAGTAGTTGCAGCGTAGGGTGCCTCGTGGAGATCCAGCCCCACACCATGCCCCGTCGAGTGGACAAAGTACTCACCGTACCCCGCCGCGGTGATCACGTCCCTGCAAGCCTTGTCGACGTCGGCAAGCGCCGCACCGGGCACCGCTGCTTCCACACCCTGAAGCTGGGCCTCAAGGACCACCTGGTAGATCTCTTTGGCAAAGTCGCTGGCCTCGCCGATCACAAAGGTGCGGGTGGTGTCTGAGTTGAAGCCACGGTCATGCGCGCCGAAGTCGATGGTGACTAAGTCGCCGTGCTCGATAATGCGGTCAGAGGCGCCGTGGTGTGGTTTGGCGGAGTTCGGTCCGGAGGCAACGATGGTGTCAAAGCTCGGGCGTTCGGCGCCCTTCATGCGCATCCGGTATTCCAAATCTGCCGCAACCTGCTTTTCGCTGATTCCTGCGCGAAGGCCGCCTTCCGCAATGAGTTCTGCCAGGGAAGAGTTCGCCAGATCTGCAACCAAGCCCAGGCGTTCCAGCTCAAGTGGGTCCTTTGTAAGGCGGATTTCCTCAATCACCCCGGAAATAGGGACCAAGGCGATCTCCTCCCCCGCGGCTTCCTTGAGCTGCTCCAAGGCGGAGACGGAAACGAAGTCCGCCTCAAAGCCTACGCGGCGTGGGCCTTCCACCTGCTTGAGCAAGCTCAAGCCTGGATTGCGGCCCTCCACCATCTCGATGTCTGGCACTTCCTCCGCGATTTGGGTGAAGTAGCGGCCATCAGTGGAGATCTTTGCTGAGAGATCCTTGTTCACCAGCACCGCACCATTGGAGCCTGAGAAACCAGAAAGGTAACGCACGTGGATAAGGTGAGTCACCAGCATGGTGTCCACGCGCTGGCTAGCCAACTTCGCGGCCAGCGCGCGGCGGCGGTTGCTAAAGCGGGTATCGGAAAGCGCCATGGTGAATGCCTTTCAAAATCACGTCAATTTCACGCGCGCACGGGGGGTTGCCCCTTTGGCGCTGGTAGTAATGCTCCCAACGGTGCGCGCAATTACACAACTGCGCACATCTTTGGATGCTGCAGGCGCGTATGCGCCTTGGGAAAGTGTATCGCAGCCGCGAACGCAAGCAGGAGAAGTGCGGCATGCCTTACCCCCTCCTGGTCGGACGTCTGCCGGCGCGGTGGTTCAGGTTACACCCGACAAGGGGCCTTTAGGAGGGATCCACCAGCGCTTCTAAAGCCAGAACGTAGCCTTTCACGCCCAGGCCCGCGATGACGCCACGGGCGATTGGGGAAAGGTAGCTGTGAGCTCGGAAAGGCTCCCTGGCGTGCACGTTGGAAATGTGCACCTCAATGAAGCCTGGCCCGTCCGCTACTTCCGCCAGCGCATCGCGCAACGCCACCGAGGTATGGGTCAATCCCCCGGGGTTGATAATTACCGGCCAAGAGTTGTCTGCGGCCTCATGCACCCAGTCGATTAATTCGCCTTCATGGTTGGACTGCTTGCAAATCACCTCAACGCCAACACCACGCCCATGTTCTTTGAGCACCTCTTCAACATCGGCCAAGGTGGTGGCGCCGTAGATTTCCGGTTGCCGCTTGCCCAGGCGATTCAAGTTGGGGCCGTTGAGCACCAACACGGTACTGATGTTGGAACTAGCTGCTGATTGCGGCATACGCTGCCTCCAATTCCTCGGTGGTGGGCCCTGTGATCCTGGTGGTCTGGCCTACCTCGGTGATCGCCACAAAACGGATGTTGCCGCCGCGGTTCTTCTTATCCACCGTCATGGCCTTGTAGAGTTCCTCAAAGTGCCCTGCGGCGTAGCGGGTAGGCAGGCCAACGGAAGCAAGAATCCTCTCGTGGCGTTGCAGCAGTTCCTCGGTGATCATGCCGCGTTTGTGCGCGAGGTTGGCCACAAACATCATGCCCACGGCCACGGCGCTACCGTGGCGCCAGGTGTAGTTTTCCCGCAGCTCAATGGCATGGCCGAAGGTGTGCCCATAGTTCAGGATCTCGCGGAGGCTGGATTCTTTGAGGTCCTGGCCTACCACGTTTGCCTTCACGGCAACGGAACGTGAGATGAGCTCCGGCAGGAAGCCTTGAGGGTCCAAAGCCTTATCTGGGTCCTGCTCGAACAGCTCCAAGATCACCGGGTCTGCAATGAACCCGGTCTTGATGATCTCAGCGGAACCGGCAACCAGCTCATCGTGTGGCAATGTGGCCAGGAGGTCCAGGTCAATAAACACTGCCGCGGGCTCATGGAACGCGCCTACCAGGTTTTTGCCTGCCTTGGTGTTGATGCCAGTCTTCCCACCCACCGCAGCATCCACCATTGCCAGCAACGTGGTAGGGACCTGCACCACCTTGATGCCGCGCATCCATGAGGCGGCCACAAAGCCAGCCAGGTCCGTCGCAGCCCCACCGCCGAGACCAATGATGAGGTCGCCCCGGCTAAACGCCTGCTCGCCCAGCACGTCCCAGCACCGCCCAAGGACGTCGAGGGTTTTGCCAAACTCCGCGTCCGGCACCTCAATCGGGGTCACCTTGAGGCCCTGCGCCTCTAACGCGGCGGTGAGCCGCTGTGAGTAGTCACGCAGGGTTGGTTGGCGCACCAAGCCCACCTGCTGAGCACCGGTGGATGCCGCGAACTGGGCAATCGCCTCAATGTTGCCGTGGCCAATATGCACCTCGTAGGGCGCCTGGCCTTTGACTGCAATCGTGGAGGCAAATGCTGGTGACGTGCTCACAGTGGCTTCCTTTACTTTGTTTGTTATGGTTTCGCGCGCAGCGATTGCACACAGCCAACACTATTCCGAGGACTCCAAGAAGCCCAGGATATCCGCTACGACTTGCTGGGGACTGCGGCCGTCGGTACGTGCCCTGTAATCCGCGACCTCCCGATACAGCGGCGCGCGAGTGTTGATGAGCTGGGTGTAGTGCGCAACGGGGTCCTCTGCGTGGAGCACAGGGCGCGTGGACTCCCCGGCGGTGCGGCGTGCGCCTTCCTCAGCGGAAACATCCACCCACACCACAAGGTGTTCCGCCAGCAGCTCACGGGTGGAATCGGTGATCACGGCGCCGCCACCGAGACTCACTACCGCGCGTTCTTGCAGTGCCGACGCCACGTGCTCGGCCTCAAGCTCGCGAAACGCTGGCTCACCGAGTTCAGTGAACACCTCGCCGCAGGATTTACCCGTGGCCTGCTCAATGAGATGATCGGAATCCACCAGGGGTGCGTTGAGTGCGCGCGCGAGCCTCCGGCCAATCGTGGACTTTCCGGCACCCGGCGGACCGACCAACACCACGATGGTCCGGCTGGAGGGTGCGGTGTGCTTTTCCTCGCGCTCAAAGGATTCATCGAGGGCCTCACACAGCACCTCGTTTGCGCGCGCCTGATCATCTGCAGCCAGGGCGTCTTGCTCCAGGTCCAGCGGTGCGGCCGGAATTTCATCCAACGAACGTTCGGTGGAAGGACTCAACGTCATAGGATTCCTTAGGGTCGTTGCACAGGTGCAGGCACTGTTTCGCGGCGTCGTCGCGATGCGTGCACCCTGAGCACTTTCTCAGCTTCGATCTAATCTAGTCCTTTTGGCGCCAGCAACCTAGCTTTTGCCAAAGTGACGCACCCTACCCAAGAGTGCCGTCCTAGGTAGTGGTGCCGCTTAAGCCGCTTAAGCCTCTTGCGCGTCCGCGTCCTGCTCAAAACGCAGACGCTGTGCGATTCGCTCCTGGTATGCGGCTATGTTGCGCTTGGTTTCCTCGAGCGAATCACCACCGAACTTCTGGAGCACCGCCCGGGCCAGCACTAATGCCACCATTGCCTCTGCCACAACGCCTGCGGCAGGCACCGCGCAGACGTCGGAACGCTGGTGGATGCCGGTGGCGGGTTTGCCAGTGACCATGTCTACGGTCTTGAGCGCGCGGGGAACGGTGGAGATGGGCTTCATGGCGGCGCGAACTCGCAGGGCCTCTCCGTTGGTCATGCCACCTTCCAGGCCGCCAGCGCGGTTGCTCAGGCGGTGAGTGCCATGCTCGTCGCGCACCATCTCGTCGTGCGCTTCGCTTCCGCGGCGGCGGGCTTCCTTGAAGCCGTCGCCAACCTCAACGCCCTTGATCGCCTGGATACCCATGAGGGCGGCGGCGAGCTGGGCATCCAGGCGGTCCTCACCGGATACATGCGAGCCAAGACCAATCGGCAGGCCCTCAACGATCACCTCTACCACGCCACCGAGGGTGTCGCCGGCCTTCTTTGCCGCTTCGATTTCAGCGATCATCTGCTGCTCAGAATCTTGGTTGAATGCGCGCACTGGGGAGGCGTCAATGGCTTCCAGATCCGCGAACGTTGGCTGCTCTCCTTCGTACTCGGGGGCGGCGCCGATGCTGATCACATGCGAGAACACCTCCACGCCCAAGGTTTCGCGTAAGAAGTTGCGCGCAACGGTCGCGGCAGCCACGCGCGCGGCTGTCTCCCTGGCGGAGGAACGCTCAAGGATTGGGCGGACCTCGTCCAAGTCATACTTGAGCATGCCGGCAAAATCAGCGTGCCCAGGCCGTGGGCGAGTGAGCTTGGCGCCGCGACCGGAGGTCATGGCTGCTGCCACTTCCTCATCGCTCAGGTCGATAGGGTCGGCGGACATGATGGTGGTCCACTTTGGCCACTCAGTATTGCCAATCATGATGGCGATCGGGCTTCCGAGGGTGAGCCCGTGGCGGATGCCGGAAAGCAAGGTCAGCTCGTCTTGCTCAAACTTCATTCGGGCACCGCGGCCGTAGCCAAGGCGGCGGCGAGCAAGTTGAAAAGAAATGTCCTCGCGGGTCACGGGGACGCCGGCGGGCATGTGTTCAATGAGGGCGACCAGTGCCTGGCCGTGGGATTCTCCAGCGGTAGTCCATCGAAGCATGCCCACGATTATGGCACGCCACGCGCAGTCAAAGGAAAACGAAACTCCCCGCACTACCCCAGTTCACAGCCGCAGCCAACGCAACCGCAGTCCCCAACACCATGGGTGGGCCGTGCGCCACCACCTGCCGCCTCGCCGCTACCAGCGCCAGCAACGTACTGACCTGCGACACAGCCATCGCCCCCAGCACCGGCAAGATCCCCCAAAACCCCAGCACAGCACCGAGAGTGACAGCTAACTTCACGTCCCCACCGCCGATCGCACCTTTCGCCCCAGGCAGCGCCCGCTGCGAAGCGTACAAACCACTCCACAGGGCAGCTCCACACAGTGCCGCAGGATATACGACGAGCCCAAGGCCCAACACAGCAGCCGCCGCGGGCAGCGTGAGGGCGTTCGGCAGCCGGTGTTCCCGCACATCCCACCAGCACAACGCACCGGCCCATCCCCAAAACAGCACAAGACACACCCCGAACCACACGATTGTTCGCCTCCCCCTCTGTAACCCGTCCCAACCGGTGTACTCAATTGTGCCGGGATTGCGGGAAGGCTGCCACCGCTCAGTGTTGCGGCAGGCTCGGCTCGGTTCGCCGCGGTTTATGTCAGCGATTGCTGCAGCGCCTCGAGCATTGCTTCCTTGGGCGCCGGGGTGCCGGTGATCGCCTCAAATTGGGTGAATGCCTGATGCGCCAGCATAATATGGCCTCCCACCGTGGGAAGGTTGCGTTCCTGAGCGCGCTGCACAAGCGGGGTTGGCCAGGGATCATAGATCACGTCAAACACTGGGGCCTGCGCGAGCTCGTCAAGAATGTGCGCGATACCTGCGGAGGGAACGGTAGACACCACCAAGAGAGAATCCTGGGCTGCACGGGAGACACCTTGGGGATCAGCAGCCGGCTGGTACTCCAATTGCGTGGCAGTTCCGGCCACGAGGTCTTTCAATTCCGCCAGGCGATCCGAACGGTTGATCACGCGAATGCTGGCAGCACCGAGTTGGGCAAGCGTCCACACCACGGTTCGGGCTGTGCCCCCGGAGCCTGTCACAGCTACTTGTGCCCCGCGAATAGCCGCCAAGGCATCGCCTTCAGCCTCGGGGAGGAGCTGCGCGAGCGCCCCGCGGACGCCGTCAACGTCGGTATTGTCCGCCGCCCACTCAGTGCCGTCTACCGAGCGAACCAGGGTGTTGGCCACGCCCAATGCAAGCGCCCGCTCACTGTGAGTATCCGCGGCGCGGAACGCCGCAAACTTGCAGGGCATGGTGACTGCGAAGCCAGCGTATTGCTCCCCTGCTTCAGCCAGAAACTCGGCAAAGGTTTCTTCGGTGACCTCGGCCCTTTCAAAGCTCCAGCCCTCAAGACCAGCGGCGCGGTAGCCGGCGTTGTGGAGCACTGGGGAAAGGGAATGCCCAATTGGGCTACCGAGGACTGCAGCTTTGGGCATTGAGGGCGCTCCTTCTGTGGCTCAGAGCTGTGGCTGAGAGCTGTGGGCTTTGGGCTGTGGGCTTAGCGGTTGGAATCCAAGATGCCGTTGTTCAGCGCATCCTGGGTTGCGGCCTGGTGCTCTTCAAAGGTGTTGGTGAACACGGTGGTGCCTTGGGCGTCGATTGTGACGAAGAACAGCCAGTCACCCTCAGCCGGATTCTCAATCGCCTCGATCGCCTCGATGGAAGGAGCAGCAATTGGCGTTGCTGGCAGTCCGTCCATGGCGTAGGTGTTCCACGGGGTGACGGTTGCTCGGTCCTCATCGGTGGTAGCCACTTCTTGGTCAGCCAGGCCGTAGTTCACAGTGGAGTCAAACTCCAGGCGCATCGGCACCGCCAAACGGTTAAGGATCACCCTGGCAACTCGGTTGAAGTCACCCGCCGGCGCTTCACGCTCCACCAAAGAGGCAGCAGTGAGCAGCTCATAAGGGCTCAGGCCCAGTGCTTGGGCACGTTCGACGATACCGGTATTGGTGTAAGCAGTAGCGGAACGAGTCACCAGATCCGTGAGCACCTCGGTGGCATCCGCACCAGGGTTCACCACGTACTGCCCGGGCACAATGAGACCTTCCAAGCGCTTCGGGTCATCGCCGCGTGCGAGCACCTGCTCGCGGGCCCACTCCGGCACGCCAAGATCTGCCGGATCGGTGGAAGCAGCAACGGACTGCAGTTGCTCCACAGTGATGCAATCACCAGGAGTCTCTTCACAGGAGACCTGGGAAATCAAGGAATAGATGCCCGGCGTGGTGCTGCCGCCCACAACGGTGACGTCCATGAGGGTGGCACCTCCTGGAATGTCCAGCATGGAAACCTGATTATCCGGGTTGAGTAGTGCACTCACCGCTGCCTCAGCACTCATTTCCTCCTGGAGTCGGTAGAAGCCTGGGGTCACGCTGGAGGCCTGCGGGTTGGAAAGCGCTGCGGTTTGGAAAGCGGCGTCAGAGGCAACCACGCCCAACTCCACCAGCTCAGGGCCCAGGGCGGAGATGGAGGAACCTTCTTGAATCTCCACCAGCTTTACTACCCCGTTGCCCTGGCCTTCAAAATCGGCAGGCCCACTGGAGCGATTCACACCGATATACACCACGGCTCCCACAACCAAAATGAGTGTAGTAATCAATACGGCAAGTCCGCGCTGGCGGCGCTTGACGTAGGTTGGTTCCATGCGCATGTAAGTTCCTGTCTTGTTAGTTCGCCCAGCACATGCCAGGAAGCGGTTGGCTGTGCTGCACAATGGTGTAGCTGTTCCACGCACTACAGAAGGCACGCAAGACAACAGAAGTTTCCATAAGCCTAAGGCAAACCGTGCAGAAGATCTGCAGGCGCGGGCGAAAACGGCCGAGGTTTTTCAATCAGCAGCAATCCTGCGCCAGGTGCTCGCTGAAACACGGCCATCAAAAGTCCCGGAAAATACCGGAAAGCAACGAAAAGCAACGGAAAGCACCGGAACGCTGCAATGCTCGTACTATTCCGGGCTATCGAGCCGTTCAGCTTGTTCGGCCTGTTCAGCCTCAAAAGCCAGGCGAGCGAGGGTGCGCGAGCGCCCGTCGAGCCACTGCTGCAAAATGTTCACCGCCGCGATCTGGTCCACTACCTTGCGGCCCTTCTTCTGGCTCAGGCCAGTGGCCTTCATCGTTTGGTGTGCCATGACGGTGGTGAGCCGCTCGTCGGCAAAGCGCACGGGTACTGCCGGCGAGCGTTGGGAAAGCTGCAGCTCTAGGCGCCGCGCGATGTCTTGAGCATGGCGGACGCTCGAGGAACCGGAACCGTCGAGGTTTCGGGGCAGCCCAACCACCACTTCTACGATCTGGTGCTCCCGGACCAGCTCGAGGATGCGCTGGATGTCACTGCCGTCCGGGTCTTGAAACTTGGTGGTGCGTTGCACCGTTTCCAATGGATTGGCAAGAACCGCGGCGCGATCCGAATATGCAACGCCGATGCGCACCGTACCCACGTCGAGCGCGAGCCTCCGGCCGGTTCCGGGGTCGTTTTCTCCCGGGGTGTCGGGGCGTATGTCGGACTGCTCGTGTTGGCTCTGTGGTGTGTGTTCTACCATGGTGTGCTCCAAAGGAAGGGAAACGAAGCGCCGAGCAGCACGCATGGAGACTGCTCGGCCCTAATCGGATCAGATCGGTTTGGCTAGGCGTTTTGGATAGCCGCCCGCAGTGCCTGGGCACCGGATTCGAAGCCGCCGATCTCGCTACCAGCACCTTGGACCATGTCTGGCTTGCCTCCGCCATGGCCCTTGATGTAGCCGCCAAATTGTGCAGCCAAATCCTTAGCGCTGAGCCCCGCCTCAACCGCTTCCTTGGAGGCGGCGATCACGAAAGGCACCTTGCCGTCGGTCTCCGAAACCAGCGCAACCACAGCGGGCTTGCCGGAGAGCTTGCCGCGGACGTCGTTGGCGATATTGCGCAAATCACCGACGTTGGCACCGGCGTCCAGACGCTTGATCACCACGGAGACACCACCAAGCAGCTCTGCCTCAGCGGCAATCTGGCCGGACTGCTGGGCCATCTGCTGGCGACGCATGCGCTCAAGCTGCTTTTCCGTTTCCTTCAGCTTCTGCGTCAGTGCTGCGATTCGCTCAGGGAGGTCGTCAGTCTTAGCTTTCAGGCTGCTCGCGATCCCCTCCGCCAGCGCGCGCTCCTTGCTGAGGTAGTGGAAGGAATCCAGGCCGGAGTAGGCCTCGATGCGGCGCGCCCCGGAACCAATAGAGGATTCGCCCAGGATGGACACGGGACCAATCTGGGAGGAGTGGCTCACGTGAGTACCACCGCAAAGCTCGATGGAGAACGGGCCGCCGATTTCCACCACGCGCACCACGTCACCGTAGTTCTCGCCGAACAGTGCCATCGCACCCATGGCCTTTGCCTCGGCCAAGGACGTCTCAATGGTGTTCACTGCCCAGTCGTTATCCACGGCCAGGTTGGTGATGCTCTCAATATCCTTGAGCTGCTCCGGGGTGAGTTGTTCGGTGTAGTTGAAGTCAAAGCGCAGGTAGCCGGGCTGGTTCATGGAACCGGCCTGCACAGCGGTTGGCCCGAGCACCTGGCGCAGTGCACCGTGGATGAGGTGCGTTGCGGAGTGTGATTGGCGAGCCGCGTGGCGCCACTGCTCATTGACCTGTGCGGTGACCTCTTCACCCACGCCCAGAGCACCGCGGGTAACGGTTGCGCGGTGGACCCACAGCTTCTTGCCAATCTTTTGCACATCGTTGACGTCCAGCACCACGTCGCCGCGGGTAATGGTGCCGCGGTCACCCAACTGGCCACCGGACTCTGCGTACAGCGGCGAGGCATCCAGGATCACCTCTACCTCTTGCCCCTCGGCAACCTCGGAGACCTTCTGGCCACCGGAGATCAGGCCCAGGACCTTGACGCTGCTGCTGAGTTCATCGAAACCAGTAAACACCGTTGGGTGCTCGTCTACCCATTCGCGATAGATGGAGAGGTCGGCATGTCCATGCTTCTTGGCTTGGTTGTCTGCCTTCGCGCGGGCGCGCTGCTCGGCCATCAGGGACTCAAAGCCCTCGGTGTCCACCTCAAGACCAGCCTCAGCGGCCATCTCCAGGGTGAGGTCAATTGGGAAGCCGTAGGTATCGTGCAGCGCAAACGCATCAGCGCCGGATACGCTGGAGCTACCCTTGGACTTCACTGCAGCGGCCGCCTCCTCGAAGCGCTCGGTGCCGGATTCCAGGGTCTTCAGGAACGCAGCTTCCTCCGTGATGGAAACGCGCAAGATGCGCTCGCGGTTGTCTGCGATCTCGGGGTAGGAAGGGGTCATCGTGTCCATGATGGTGTTCATGAACTCTTCCAGGGTGGTGCCGGTTGCGCCGAGTAGGCGTGCGGAACGAATGATGCGGCGCAACAGGCGGCGCAGGATGTAGCCGCGGCCCTCATTGGATGGGGTGACGCCATCGAGGATCAGCATCATACCGGTACGGCAGTGGTCCGCGATCACGCGGAAGCGGATGTCATCTTCCTGCTTCGCACCGTACTTGGTACCGGAAAGACGTTCTGCAACCGCGATCACGGGCGCCAGCAAATCCGTTTCATAGACGTTATCCACGCCCTGGAGGATGCAGGCCACGCGCTCCACGCCGAGGCCGGTGTCAATATTCTTCTTTGGAAGTGGGCCGAGGATCTCAAAGTTGTCCTTGCCAATGCCTTCTCCGCGCTCATTTTCCATGAACACGAGATTCCAAATCTCCAGGTAGCGGTTGTCATCTGCAATCGGGCCACCCTCTTTGCCGTATTCCGGGCCGCGATCGTAGTAGATCTCCGAGCACGGACCACAAGGACCTGGAACACCCATGGACCAGTAGTTATCCGCCATGCCCAAGCGCTGGATACGCTCACGCGGGATGCCTACCTTCTCATGCCAGATGTCCGCTGCTTCATCGTCATCCAGGTAGACGGTCACCCACAGACGCTCGGGGTCCAACCCGTAGCCGCCCTCAGCAACGGGGTTGGTCAGCAGCGCCCAAGCATAGGTGATCGCACCTTCCTTGAAATACTGGCCAAAGGAAAAGTTGCCAGCCATTTGGAAGAACGTGTTGTGGCGGGTGGTGATGCCCACCTCTTCAATATCAAGGGTGCGCACGCACTTTTGGATGCTGGTTGCGGTGCCGTTGGGGAAAGGAGGGTTCTGCTGCCCCAGGAAGTATGGCTTGAACGGCACCATGCCGGCGTTGACGAACAGCAGGTTGGGGTCGTCCAAAATCAGCGAAGCGCTGGGGACCTCTTGGTGCCCAGCCTTGGTGAAGTGGTTGATAAAGCGTTCCCGAATTTCGTGGGTCTGCACTAGGGGTTTCCTACTTTCCTTCTCGCATTCGCGTTACTGCAACCAATCTAGTCTACTTGCTGCCGCGAACAATACGGCGCAGCTTGCCAACAAGATCATAGAGCGGGCGCTCGGATCCGTGTGGGGTGGGTTGGTAGTACACTGCCTCGTCCAGGTCCTCTGGGATGTAGCGCTGCTTGACGACGCCCCGCGGGTCATCATGGGGGTACAGGTATCCCTGGGCGTTGCCGAGGTCCTTGGCTCCCTTGTAATGCCCATCCCGAAGGTGCGCTGGGACCGGCGACGTGCGGCCCTTGCGGACGTCGGAAATTGCCAGGTCAATTGCCTGGATCACCGCGTTAGATTTGGGTGCGGTGGCCAAGTGGATGGTTGCCTGCGCAAGGGCTAATCGGGCCTCTGGCATACCGATAAACTGCACGGCCTGCGCGGCAGCGGTGGCGGTTTGGAGGGCAGTGGGGTCGGCCATGCCGATGTCCTCGCTCGCGTGGATCACGAGCCTGCGGGCGATGAACCTGGGGTCCTCCCCTGCCTCGATCATGCGGGCCAGGTAATGCAGGGCGGCGTCTACGTCCGAGCCGCGAATGGATTTAATGAAGGCGCTGGTGACGTCATAGTGCTGATCGCCATCGCGGTCGTAGCGCACCACTGCCCTGTCAATGTTGCTCGCCAGAATCTCCGCAGTTAGGGCCTCGCCGTCTGCCACCGCCTCCGCGGCTGCATCCAGGTAGGTCAGCGCCCGGCGGGCGTCGCCACTTGCGAGTGCCGCAAGCTGCTCCAACGCCTCAGGGCTGACTGTGATCCTGCCGCCCAGCCCGCGTTCGTCGGACACTGCTCTGGAAATGAGTGCTTTGATGTCCTCAAGAGAAAGCGGCTCCAATTTGAGCAACAGCGAGCGGGAAAGCAACGGCGCTACAACCGAAAAGCTGGGGTTTTCTGTGGTCGCCGCAACCAAGAGGACCGTGCGGTTTTCCACCGCAGCCAGCAACGCGTCTTGCTGCGTTTTGGAAAAGCGATGGACCTCATCAATGAACAAAGTGGTGCGCACGCCACGGGCGAGATCCTGGCGGGCCTGGGTGATCACCGCGCGAACTTCCTTCACCCCGGCCGAAAGCGCGGAAAGCCCAACGAAGCGGTGCCCCGTTGCCTGCGAAATCAGAGAGGCAATGGTGGTTTTGCCGGTTCCAGGCGGCCCATAGAGGATCACTGAGGCATCACCGGAGCCGTGGATCAGGCGGTGCAGCGGCTTGCCCGGGGCCAGCAAGTGCTGCTGCCCGAACACCTCATCAATGCTGCGCGGGCGCATTCGGGCGGCCAACGGTGAATGGGACCCCGCAGCAAACACTTCAGGTGTTTCCACTGGGCGCATGGAGGAAAAGAGGCCGTCTCCAAGGCCCAAATCTCCCTGTCCCACGCTGCTCATTGCCCTGAATCCTCTCGGAAAACTTTTGCTCGCTTTTGTCCTTGGCTGTCCTGGCCCGGTGCAACCTAGACCAGGCGCTCAACCACCGTCTGCGCGAATACTTGCACCTCTGGGAAGCGGCTATCACTATTACGCGCAGCAAAGCGTGCCAGCGCCTCGAAGGTTTCCGAAAGGTCCTTTCGGGCAAGTTTGATGGTGTCCTCATCCACACCCGTTGGCAGGTTGAGCATCTCCTTGGTTGCAAGCAGCGGGGTGGAGTGCCCCACCAGGGTAAGCAACTGCGAAACATCCAGCGGAGCCGCATCATTTTGCAGCACCAAGGTGTAGAGCTTTTCAAACGCCTCCGCATCAGTGCTGAAATGCATCAGCGCTATGGAGGCAAAAGACCACCCCACCAGCGCCGTCAGCACGCGGGCGTGCAGGCGATTCAGGTTGTTCACATTGGGCCACAGGCGGGAGACTTGGTGCGTCCACGCCTCGATGAACACGTCTGCCTCATCATCACTGATTGGCTCTGTGAACAGGAATTGTGGAAACCCAGCTACCACACAGGCGAGGTCAAAGGCGGCGTCGCGGAAACCTGCCCACTCGTAATCCAAGAAATGGGTGGTGGAGGAAACAATGATGTTATCTGGGGAAAGGTCAAAGGGAGTGAATGCCCGGTGATGCCCCGAGGAAAGCCTGCGGTTGGCGTCCATCGCAAAGTCTCGGACGGTTTCTTGCACCGCAATGCCGGAGTGCTCCACTAGCTCCATCCCGAGCAAAATCGACGCACGCAGCAGGCGCTCGCGGAAGTGCATGGTCTTGGCGATCTCAGGGTACTTGGCAGCCATTCGGTGCATCAGGATCTCAAAATGAGGCTCCTTCATTGCGGTGCCCGCGTGCATCCGCCCAATAGCCTCACCGAGGTTACGCAGGATTTCTTGGCGCATCTGCGGATTGTGAGTGCGAAGGAGCTCCGCAAAGGTGTCACCGTCACCTGAGTCAGTGATGACGAGGAGGTGCTCATCCATGTCATGGGCCAACAGGATTGGCCCTGGGCGCACATCCTCGCTCAACGAGGTGGTGAACTGGTAGGCAACGATCTCCCGCAACAGCCCAGACTCATCAAAATCCGCCCCGGTTGGTGGGGTGTACTTAATGATCACGGAGCGCTGCTGCAAAAACGGTGAAGGTGCAACCCGGGCACGCAACACCAAGGCCACGCCGGAGCCGTTCAGACGCTGCACGTCCTGCAGGCTCTGCATGCCTCCGTAGCGTCGAGACAGCAGCTCCTCAGCACTGGCAACCACCTTCTCAGTGAGTTCAGCAATAGAAGCTGCGTCATTTTCAAATTGCTCGCGCAGCTCAGCAACCCCGTTGAGGCCGCTCATACCCAAGGGGTGATCGGGAACTTGTCCACCCATAATCCTGTTGTACCTTTCTGCCGTGCCACCCAAACTAGCGTGGGCAACACCGTTGTGCTCCTCCGCACAGCACCCGTGCAACGTTTCATGCCGTTTGCGCAGGCCGCGCTCCAGGTTGCATCTACCTGCAGGAGCCCGATGATCAGCCTCGAAGCGCTAGCTTCCGCTCTGCCGACCTTATCCACACACCACCATACTTGAACGCTGCCCAAGCGCACCGTCAAAGTAGCAGGATTGCTTGGGTTCCTTTCCGTGGGCGTCCGTTGGTGTGCGCGCCCATGAACCACCGCCCCATTACATGCAACAGCCCCGCGACGGCCAGTGCCAGCGCGGGGCGGTTGCAAGCAATCCAGCTTAGGCTTGGCCCGCCTCTGCCTTCGCTGCCTTTTCAGCCTTTGGCTTGAAATCCACACCGGTCTCCTTACGCTGCTGCGCAGGGATTGGGGCGGGAGCGTCGGTGAGTGGGTCCACGCCGCCACCGGACTTCGGGAACGCAATCACGTCACGGATGGAGTCAAAACCGCCGAGCAGGGACACAATGCGGTCCCAACCGAAAGCAATGCCGCCGTGTGGTGGTGCGCCGAAGGCGAATGCGTCCAGGAGGAAGCCGAACTTCTCCTGCGCCTCTTCCTCGCTGATGCCCATCACTTCAAAGACGCGTTGCTGCACATCGCGCTGGTGGATACGGATGGAACCGCCACCGATCTCATTGCCGTTGCACACGATGTCATAGGCATATGCGGTTGCTTCACCAGGGTTCTGATCAAAGTTGTCAATCCACTCCGGCTTCGGCGAGGTGAACGCGTGGTGCACAGCGGTCCACTTGGAGTGTCCAAGTGCAACATCACCGCTAGCGGTGGCGTCGGCAGCGGGCTCGAACAGCGGTGCATCCACAACCCAAGTGAACGCCCAGTCGCCATCCTTGATCAGGTCCAGCTTGCGGGCAATTTCGCCGCGTGCTGCGCCAAGCAACGCGCGTGAGCTCTTGGTCTCACCGGCGGCGAAGAAGATCGCGTCTCCTGGGGCGGCGCCGACGTGCGCAGCAATACCCTCACGCTCAGCTTCCGTGATGTTCTTTGCCACTGGTCCGGAAAGCTCTCCGTCCTCACCCACGAGGATATACGCGAGGCCCTTCGCGCCGCGCTGCTTTGCCCACTCCTGCCAAGCATCCAACTGGCGGCGAGGCTGGGAAGCGCCACCCTTCATCACCACGGCGCCAACGTACTCATTTTGGAACACACGGAAGGTGGTGTCCTTGAAGAACTCGGTGCATTCCACAAGCTGAATGTCAAAACGCAGGTCTGGCTTATCGGAACCGTAGAGACGCATCGCGTCCGCATAGGTCATCCGTGGGATCGGAGTGGTGATCTCATAGCCGATGAGCTTCCACAGCTCCACCAGGATTTCCTCGGCCAAGGCGATGATGTCATCTTGATCCACAAAGCTCATCTCAACATCGAGCTGAGTGAACTCCGGCTGGCGATCCGCGCGGAAATCCTCGTCGCGGTAGCAGCGAGCGATCTGGTAGTAGCGCTCCATGCCAGCCACCATGAGCAATTGCTTGAACAACTGCGGGGACTGTGGGAGGGCATACCAGGAACCTGGCTTCAGGCGAGCTGGAACCAGGAAATCCCGGGCACCTTCAGGGGTGGAACGGGTCAGCGTTGGGGTTTCGATCTCCACGAAGTCGTGGCGGTCCAGTACCCGGCGCGCTGCCTGGTTTGCCTTAGAGCGCAGGCGCAGCGCCCAACCCTGTTGTGGGCGCCGCAAGTCCAGGTAGCGGTACTTCAGCCGGGCTTCCTCGCCCACTTCGCCGCCTTGCGCTGCGTCGTCAATCTGGAATGGGAGCGCCGCAGACTCGTTGAGAACCTCAAGCTCGGAGACGTTGACCTCGATGGCACCAGATGCCAAGTTGGCGTTCTCGGAGCCCTCGGGGCGTGGCTCCACCACACCGGTGACCTTTACGCAGTATTCGCTGCGGAGGTGGTGAGCACGCTGTGCAACTTCACTCTCGCGGAACACCACCTGCGCAATACCGGATGAGTCACGCAAGTCAATGAAGATCACGCCGCCGTGGTCGCGCCGGCGCGACACCCAACCGGTAAGTGTAACTTCCTGACCTGCAGTCTCTTTACGCAGCTCGCCCGCGAAATGTGTACGCAACACGTGCAACTCTTCCTTTCCTCGTGGGTTTCCTCTTGATGAGCACCAGCGCAGACTCGCAGCCCACCACCACCCGCACGGGGCCGTGGCGTTGGGCCATGAGGTTGGGCACTTGGCAAATGCCTCAAGTCTAAGTGAAATATCTTACTCGCAGGGCGTTCCAAATTGCACACTGCACACTCTGGCACTACCGCGGGCACCAAAGCGCATCGACCCGCTGGGATGCGCGGAGACGGCCCCACTTTGCTTTGGTGAGCCCGTCTGATTGTGGCGGCATAGGTGCGCTGTGTTGAATTTATGCGCTTCCTTGCTGCCTGAACAGCGCTTGAATCGGCGCGAACCAGGCACCGAACACGGAATCCCCTGCAATGAACACCTGAGAAAACAGTAGTGCGATCAGCAAGAACAGGCCAAAGAAGCCGAAGCCTGTGGAGCTTCCCACCGGTGTGGGGTCCTCAGAGGGCTCCTGTGCCGCTGGGTTTTCAGAAGCGTCATCAGCTTCCATAACGCCCCCAAGTGCGCCGAGCTCGAAGCTTAAGCGGGTGCCAGCGTCGGTGGTGATGGTGACCAGGTCCGTGGCCTTCACGCTGCCGGGAAGGGAGCTTCAGCGATGCGGTTCCGGCCTCGCCGAAGTTGGCTGGACCGAAATCACGGGCGATGTCTGCGGTGGCAATGGTCTCGCCTACAGAGAGCGTCACGGTGGATGCGCTATCGCCGACGGTGTAGAGCAGGGAGCTGAGGTCAAAGGTTACCTCGGCGCCGGGGGCAAGATCGCCGCTCACCTGCATGCCCACGGCTGACTGGCTGCCGCGTGGAGTGAGCGTGGGATTGTTTGCAAGGAATTCGGTGAATGCAGTTACGTCCATCAGCCCCGTGTTGGCCAGTTTGCTACCGTTTGCCAGCGCCGGGAAGCCATCGCCGCCTTCAAGCAGGAAGGTGGAACCCGCAACGACGTATAAGGCGGCGGGATCGAGCGGCTGGCCGTCGATGGTGCCCGCGATGAAACGCTTTCCAGCTTCAGCCTGTGGGTTGTAGGTGTAGGTGAAGTTATCGGACCAGCCAAGTGCCAGTACTGGGCGGGATGCGGATGGGTCCTTCCACTGCTGCTCGATGGCGTTGATGATGTCCTGGCCAGTGAGCGTGGTGTACGTGATCTCATTGCCGAATGGTTGTACTGCGAAGGCCTCCTGGTAGGTCACTTCTCCTTCGAGCAAGTCTGCGCGCACGCCGCCAGCGTTCATCACACCGAGGTCTGCCGTGATTGAGGTGTTGTTGGTGATTGCATCCTTGGCCGCTTGTGCAAGCGCGTTGGAGAGGGTGGACTCCACGCCGCGGTTGGAACCGGAGCTTGTCGCGCTGTCCTCGTTTGCGCCTCGGTAGAAACTTGCGGCGGCGGTGGCCACTACCCTGTTGCCCGCAACTTCGGAATCCTGCATTGCCTGCTCAACGATTGCGGCAACAGCCGGGTCTGGGGTGTTGCCTACAGCGGCCATCATCTGTGCGGTGTCGTACACCGTGCTCGTGATGTCGGTGACCTTGCCAGATTGCTTGTCAAAGGTGAAGTCCATGTCTGCCAAGGCCTTGCCGTATTCGTAGGCCTGAGCCACGGCGAACGCGGAGCCGTCGGCACGCTTAATTACCTGGGACTCGGTTTCGTGGGTATCGCCCGCGAACACAGCATCGACGTTCGCGTTGAACGCATTCGGGTCCTCAACACCCTCATGGAACAGCGCCACAACGACGTCGGCTTGGTTGGTGGCGGTGATTTCGTCAGCGAGCGCATTAGTGGCCGCGATAGGGTCGTCGAAGTCGATGCCCACGATGCCCGCCGGGGACACCTTGTTTTTGGTGGTTTCCGTGACCGAGCCGATCAGCGCCACACGCACACCAGCGACTTCCTTGACCACGTAGGGCTTCAGCGCGGGCGTGCCTCCGGTGACGTTTGCGCCAAGGTAATCGAAGTTGGAGAGGGGCTGGATGTGCCCGGTGAGATCGTCGTAGCCTTTGTCGAACTCGTGGTTGCCCACGGCGGAAGCGTGCAGTCCCATCTGGTTCAGCACGGCGAGCGTTGGCTCGTCATCCAGCACGGCGGAGAGGAAGGCGGAGCCACCCACGTTATCGCCGCTGCTGGTGAGTAGGTATTCCTGACCTTCATTGACGTGCTTGACCATGGAGGAAAGCACCGCCGCCCCTGGCTCGGTGACGTTTCCACCGCTTGCTACCTGGGCGATGTGCCCGTGCAGGTCAGTGAAGTTGCTGATGCTGAACGTGGCGGTCTCCTGCGCGCTCGCGGTAGGCACCATTATGCCCAGGGACAGCGTGGCAGTGGTGGTAGCCAGCGCAATCGCGCGAAGGCTACGCCTGCGGGGGTGATACGTCATGTGAGGAGTCTCCTTGGGAAAAGCTATGCGTGGATTACTCCTTGTGTTGTAGCGTCCCGACGCTCGCACTGCAGCGCATCCTTCTCCACACACCTGCGCATTTGCTGAAAGTTCCCAAGAGATTCACGCGCTTGTTAATGGCGCATCAATTGGCGTTTCATTTCACGCCGATCCACTCCCCAAGGAGATTGCGGCTCTACCCGCCAAGTTGGGTAAGCGCGCCGCCGGTGAGCCGGTAGGTGTTCCACTCCTCCATTGGGAACGCACCGATGCTGCGATAGAACTCGATTGATGGGGTGTTCCACTTCAATACGCTCCACTCCACCCGTTTGTATCCGCGCTCCACTGCGATGCCGGCCAGCTCCTTGAGCAATGCCTTCCCCGCGCCTTTGCCGCGGTGTTCCGGATGTACGAACAAATCCTCAAGGTAAATGCCATGCGCACCTTCCCAGGTGGAGTAGTTCAAAAACCACAGGGCAAAGCCAACGCTGGAGGCGCTGCCATCTGCGCCGATCTCTTCGGCGATGTGGGCAAAGATCGCCGGGTGTTCACCAAAGAGCTGCTGCTCGAGTGTGGCCTCGGTAAGACGGACGGTGTCCAGCGGCTCCTTCTCGTACACGGCGAGGTCTTTGACAAACTGCACCATTGCGGCAGTGTCTTCCCTACGTGCGGGGCGTACTCGGATCGTCGGACTGCCTTGGACATTTGTGTTGTGCTGGCTCATGGGTTGTAAGTGTATCCACAGGAACATAGCCGCTGCGGTTTCAGTACTCGGGCAGTTATCCATGCAGGTCGAGCGGTATCGCAAGATTGCCATTGGGGCGCCGGAATTCCACGTCAGCCGCGGTGGACCGCTGCAAAATCGAGGCCACACTCTGACTCCCCCGCAACCATCATGACCAACATGCTTGCGGCTCAACACATCGTGCTCAACCTCCAACATCGATCGTGAAGGACCCTTTGACCTGGCCAGCTACGCTTAATTGGAATTTCTCCAATCGCGTTTCAAGAAACACCTCACCAAGTACTACCCACCAGCGGCACCTCGTGGTGAGTTTGCCCGTTTTGTCCTGTGGGTGTGAAAGAATCGGACGCATGACGTTCCGTGGTGGTATTCAAAAGACAGAGTCCCGTGCGCGCACCGGCGGAGGTGGCACCGGCCGTATGGTCGCTGGTGGCGGCATCGGCACCGTTCTTCTGGTTGGCCTGTTCCTCCTCATGGGTGGAAACCCGGCGCAGTTGGACGAATTCCTCGGCTCCCAGTCCGGAGCCGGCCAGCAACAAGTGGAAACCTCCGGCGGTTTGGATCACTGCCAGGTTTCGGACCAAGCGAACACCGAGGCGGACTGCCGCGTGGAGTTCACTGCGCTTTCTGTGGACCAGATGTGGCAGGAGATCCTGCCGCAACAGGCTGGCATTGAATACACGGAACCCGGATTGGTGGTGTTCACGAATGCCACCCAGTCTGGTTGTGGCTATGCAAGCTCCAAGACCGGCCCCTTCTACTGCCCTGCGGACCAGTCCACGTACTTTGACGTCAGCTTCTTTGACCAACTCTCCCAATACGGCGGCGAAAACACCCCATTTGCCCAGCAGTACATTGTGGCCCATGAGTTCGGCCACCATATCCAGCAACTCGAGGGAACGCTGAGGCTATCCAATTACAATGACCCCGGTGCGGAATCCAATGCCGTGCTCATTGAGCTGCAAGCAGACTGCTACGCAGGCATGTGGGCGCACTACGCTGACCAAGGCGAAGATGCGTTCCTGGAGCCGATTACGGACGCTCAGGTGAACGACGCCATCACGGCCGCCCGCGCGGTGGGCGATGACAACATCCAGCAGCGCTCCACCGGCGAAGTCCGCCCCGACCTGTTCACCCACGGCACCTCCGAGCAGCGCCAGGAAGCGTTCCTTACGGGTTACCGCACCGGCCAGATGAGTTCCTGTGACACCCTTGGCCGCGGCGTGTATCGCGACAGCTAAAATACCCCCTCAACGTAGCAAGCCGTGAGCGAGGAATTGGAGTTCAATCAGTCTCCTTTCCCTGCTCACGGCTTTTAGCTTGTCCAACACAAGCCCCTGCCTCAGCCCGTTACCCCCCCGGAGGCTGGGTGGAGCATTATATTCATGCAGGCGAGGCCGTAAACGATGCGGTCCGCCGCGTCCTTGACCATTATTGCGCTCCCTTCGCATCTCCTTCCTACCGCCTGTGTGCCATTGAGACGGTCACTGAGACCACCGTGATCATCGGCGTGGACCACTCGCACACAGACATGTGGTCGATGGTGGTGGTATTGCGCGATTTCCTTGCCGCCTTGGGTGAATACGTCATCGGGACCCCGTAACTTTCCGAGGTCGCCCCGTTTTCGCAGCACACCCAAAGCCTGCGCGAGCGCGAACAGGCGCCGGTGGAGATTCACCGGCGCTGGGCCGAGATCATCGACGCAAGCGGCGGGGGGCATGCCGCGCCTCCCGCTGCCGCTGGGCGAGCCGGGCCCGCACGTCGAGCGCGTGGAGGTCCGCGACGTTCTAGGCGTTGACGAGGCCGCCGCCTTTTCCGCGCAGGCCCGCGCCGATGGGGTGTCCTCGTTGTCGACGGTGGTGGCGGCGATGACGAAGGTCACCCGCCAACAGGCCAACGCCCCGCTGCGCGCAGTCTTTCCCGTGCATAGCCGCTATGACCACCAGCGGCACAACTCGGTGGGGTGGTTTATCACCAACTCCGTTCTCGAATCGACAGATCCCCGCCCCGCCGCCTGCGCCGACTCCGTCAAGGAGGCGGTACGCTTGGGTTCTTGGCCGCTGGAGGACATCATGAAGCCCTGGGGTGACATGCCGGAAACTCCCGGCATGTTCGCGATTTCCTGGCTCGATCTGCGCCGGCTTCCCGTGCGAGTGGACGCTGTGGGCCTGAAGGCGCAGTATGTGGGCGCAAGCATCCGCCCGGATGGGGGGATGGTGTGGTTTATTTTGGACGAGACGGGGTTGCATCTGCGCTGCCGCTACCCGGATACCCCGCAGGCGCGGCGCAATGTCGGCGGGTGGCTCGATGAGGTGGTAAGCGATATCCGGCAGCGGGCCCGCGAATCCGTCGGTAGTCTGCTCACCGTCGATGACAGGCAGTTTCGGGTACAGCGCGCGGTGCGCGGCGACGTCGCCGATATCGTCAAAGTGCTTTCCGACGACGAACATGGCGCACGCTTGGAAAGCGACGCCGTGCAAAAGGGCGAGCACCCGGCCTACGACGATGCCTTCACGATTCTTGCCAGGGACCCCAACCAGTTCCTGGCGGTGATCAAAGACGACGCCGGGGCCACGGTGGGCACCATGCAGCTGTCCATCCTGCCCGAGCTTTCCCGCGGCGGCGCCACCCGCCTGCAGCTTCAGGCGGTTCGGGTGGCCGCCCAGGTACGCGGGATCGGGCTTACCTCCGCGATGATCGAATGGGCCCACGAATACGGGCGCGCCCGTGGTGCGAAGATGGCACAGGTCAGCGTGGATGAGACCCATGAGCGCGCGCTCGACTTCTACAAGCGGCTGGGATATCACCCTAGCCACGTGGGATTCAAGCGCGCGCTATAGGCCCCGGCCGCCGGCGGCGCGGGCGGCGTCGGCAAGCAAGGGCGCGTGTGACGTTAACCTGCAGCGATTGCTACATCACCTTCGTGGACTCCAGATCCTCAGTCATGCTGTGAATACGGGCGGCGATCGCATGACGCAGCACCAGACCCACCAGCAGGGTGGGCAGCAGGAACAACAAGAGCATGCCCATGTTGGTGAGGTAGTCCCACTCGTAGATACCGGCGATGGCGGCACGCATCATGTTGATGGAATACGTTGCAGGCAGCCACGGGCTGATGTTTTGGAACCAGTGCGGAAGCACTTCCAGCGGATATGCGCCGCCAGCCGCGGATATCTGGAGCACCAGGAAGACCACCGCGACGGCCTTGCCGGCGTTGGAGAGCGAGAGCACCAGCGTGTAGATGATCAGCATGAATACAGAGGAGGTAATCCACCCGCTGATCATGAGCAGCCACGGATGCGCCGGCTGAATCTCAACGAAGACGATAAGGCCCAGCATCAAAAGCGTGGACTGTGCCATGCCGACGACCCAGAAAAGGAAGAAGCGACCGAAATACTCCTGTATGCCGGTAAAACCATCCCTGGCCTTGGTCTTTTCCATCACCCCTGCTTCATCCGCAGCGTCTTCGCCAGTCACGCCGGCGCCCTGAGCGACGTTGTCGTCTCCGTCTGTGCCGTCTGTGACACCTGTGCCGTCGCTATCGTCTTCCGCTGGGGCCGGCGGATTCGAGGCAAGATAGCGCAGGTACACGTTGCGCGAGACCACCGTGTGCAGGAAGGCAGAGCTCAACAGCGCGCCGACCCACAAGGCGATGGCGCTATACAGCGGCGTCATACCCACGCCGAAGCTGGCAACGGGGAAGATCTCGTTGCGCTCCACGTTGATGGGGGCGGCGATGAGCTTCGCCAGCCCCTCGGGATCGGTGCCGATGACGGCCGCGATGCGCTTGAGATCTCCGGACTCGCGGGCATCCGCCATCTCCTTGACGGCATCATCCAAGCGCTGCGCCCCGTTGGACATGTTGTCCGCGGAGATACCCAAGCTGGTCTGCGCATCCGTAAGCGTCTGCAGCAGCCCCTGGTCGGTGTCTGCGAAGCTGGCACGGATGTTATCCAGGTAGGAGCCGACCACCGCTAGGTTGTCCCTGGCATCGGCCATGTTGCTGCGCAGCTGCTCAAGCTGGGGCTGCAAGTTGGTGCGGTAGTTATCCCTGGCGTTTGCAATCGCTGTGGTCGCTTCATCGATCGCCTGCCGGGCCTGATCGCGGGCCTGCTGGTTGGTGGTCTGATCCGAGCGCAGGTCAGAAGCCAGCGTGTGCAGCCGCTGCGCGAGGGAATCCTGGCGCGCGATGGCCGCGTCGAGATCCGCGAGCAAACCCACCGCCGCAGGGGTGCCCCGCAGCTGGGACGGGATCGCATTGTTGAGCGAATCGCGAGTCTGACGGAAGGCGGCAACCTGGTTATCAATGCCGGCGGCTGCGGAATCAATCGCATCCGCCTGGGAGTTCGCCCCCGTGGATGCCGAGTTGAGCACGGAGTCCAAACGGCTTTGTACTGCGCTGACGCTGTCCGCGGTGCGGTCGAGAGAATCTCCGAGCGCGCTGGTTGCGTCATCGAGGACGGAATCCGAGCCATCGGATGACCCCGTCAATCCACTATCGGTGTTGAGCGAATCATCCAGGGAAACGGTCAGGTTCTGGGCGCTTTCCACCAGCGGAACCGAGGCGCTGACCAGCGATTGGAAAGAACTCACCGTATGGGAAGCGGACGTCAGCTGCGTTGATAATGATTCCAGCCGGACTTCCAAACGATCCAAGGTGGCTGCGGTTTCTTCGTCGTCGAGGAAGGAGGAGACGTCCAGCGCCAGCCCCATCGCCACCTCGCTGAGTACCTGGGTGAATGCGGCGTTGATCTGCGAGGTCACGCCCTGGGCACCCTGGTTGGAGATATTGGACGATAGCGCGTTCTTCTTCTCGTTGGTATACAGCGTGATGTCCGCAGGCGCCGCGCCACCAGCGTAGAAGGTAAACATCGAGGTGCTGAAGTTCTCCGGAAGCACGATGGCGGCGTAGTAGTCGCCCGAGCGCGTTCCCTCGAGCGCGGTGTCCTCGTCGGTGATGATCCAATCCAGGCTCTTGTTTCCGCGAAGCTGCGAGAGAACCTGGTCGCCGACGTTGACCTTGAGGTTGAGCACGTCGGTTTGGTACCCCTCGTCGGTGTTGGCCACCGCTATCTTGAGTCGATCGGAGTTGCCGAAGGGATCCCAACTAGCCAGCACGTTAAACCACGTAAACAGCAGCGGGAGGGCAACGAGCACGCTCATAAAGATCCCCATCATGACGTTGCCGCGGATTTGGCGGGCATCATCACGGATGATAAATCGGGTCGCGTTCATTATTTTCCTCCTTCCTGTGCCGGGAATTCAGTGGTCTCGGTCTTATCGTTCGTATCGGTAGCTTCGGTGGCACCGGTTGCGAGCACCTTCTCGGCCGGCTGCGCCTCCGGGTCCGGCTCGTCGGTGGTTGCACTATGGATGGCGCGGTGTTGCCTGAGCGCTGCGACGAGATCATCCTCGCTTAGTGCCTCGAGCTCACTTGCATGCCGCAGGGACTGCTTCAAGCTTTCCGTGGTCACCAGCGCGCCGACGATGATCAGGCCCCACAGGGTGGCCACCGCCAAAAGACCCGGCTTGCTAATCGACGTCGCCCGCGACAAAATCTCCAGCACGAACAGCCCGGCCAGGCCGATTATGGTCAGCACGCGCACCAGCATCGGATAAGACGCATCGAACTTCTCGCGCCTGCGGGTCAGTTCGCGGGAGAATTCGCCTCGGTTAGACAGAAGCGCAATGATGTGGCTGAGCCTGTAGCCGGAGCCGAGGATCTCCACGTTTTCATTGATGACCAGTTCGGTGCGCGCGAGCTCGTCGTTGAATAGGCGCGTGAAATAGCCCAATTGTCGGCGCAGGATGAGGCCGACGATCAGTGCGATGAGCCCCATCGCGCACACGATCGCCATGTAGTGCAGATATTGGTTGCCATAGAAGCCACCCACGGTCTCTCGCATGGCCTTGATGCTGTAGGAGAACGGCAAGACCGGGTAAATGGCACGGAAGAATCCCGGCATCAACTCGATCGGGTAGAGCCCGGATGCGCCGGGAATCTGCAGCACCACCAACACCACAGCTATGGCCCGGCCTACGTGGCCGAAAGCTGCCGCGAGTGCATAGATAATGGCTAAATAGCTAAGGCCAATCACGACTGCCGTTGCAACGAAGGCGAAGGCGTTGACGGTCTGCACGCCGATGAGCAAGGTACCTACGCTGACGATGATTGCCTGCGCGATCGCGAGGACGCTGAGCAGCAGGAAGCGGCCGAAGTAGGCGTGCCGCAGGGCCAACGCGCGGAAGCCTTCCTTGTCCACCTCCACGCGGAAGATGATGATCAGGATGAAGGCGCCGATCCACAGCGAGAGGTTGACGAACATCGGCGACATCGCAGAACCATAGGAAGCAACCGGGAACAGTGCTTGCTTTTCAAATTCCACTGGTGAAGCCAGGTAGGTTCCGATGTTGTCGGCATCGAGTCCGGTGACGGTCTGCAGCGTACCCGACTGCAGCGCGGCCGCAAGCGCTGCGACATCGGCCTCGGAATTGCGGGCGAAGTCCTGGAGATCGGCCAGGTTGCCGTCGCTTGCCACCAGGATGTCCCGCGTGGACTGCAGCTGGTCTTCCAAGCCATCGACCAAGGCGGTGATCTGCCCCAAGGAGCTTTGCGCCTGCGCTGCCTGACCGGCCAGCAGGCCGGCGCGCGCGGACAGGGCGGTCACCCGTGTAGTCAGCGAATTGACCGCCTCATTGGAAGTCGATCGCAGCGCACCGCTGCTGTCTTGGACCCGGTCGATCAATGTCGCGAAGTCGTTGCCGAGGGCGTCTAATTGCCGAGAGGTCTCGGTGGCCGTGGAGGCTACCTGATTGAGCTGATCCACCACCGCCTGGGCTTGATCGAGCTGGGTGCGAACCCCCGCGAGGGTATCGCCGGCCAAAGGCTGCGAAACAGCACCCAACGTCGCCTCGGCGGCGGTCAGAGAATTCTCGGCGGCGGTAATGCCCTGGCTGAATCTGTCCGTACCGCCTTGGATTTGCGTGCCCACCTCGCCCAGCATCGCCGAGGTGGAGGTGAGCGCACTTCGGGCATTGGCGGTGGACACGCCCAGTGCTTCTTGTGCCTTCGCGCTGGCATCACCGGTGGACTGTGCAAAAACCTGCGCGTCGGTGATGACGGTATCCAAGATGGTCTGAATGTTGGTCAAGGAGGCGGCGACATCTCCCAGCGCCGGGTCGGCCGCCGCCAGCATGCCCTTGACGTCGCTTGCGGTCTGGCCGGAGCCGGCGAGCTGATTGGCGATATCTTGCACGTTGTCCCGTGTGGTGCCAAGCTGGGCTTCCAAGTCTTGCAATGTCTGGGTCGTTGTCGATTGCGTGTCTTGGATGCTCGAAGAAAAGTCAACGCCACGATCCCGCAAGGTCTCCGACACCGCCTTGCCGAGCTGCTCGCGGAAGGCGGAGGTGATCTTAATGTCAAGGGAGTTGGATCCCGCGTCGGTAATCTTCGGCGCGATGGCACCCTTTTTCTCATTGACGGAGTATTCGATGGTCGGCTGGGCGCGGCTGCCACTGAAGATGTCCACGAGCTGCTGGCTGAACTCTTCGGGGATGACAAAGGAGGCGTACACCTCGCCCCGATGGATCTTTTCATCAGCCTCGTCAGCTGAGAGGAATTCCCACCCTAGCTGGTCATTCTGCCGCAATTGATCAACCATTTGGTCCCCTACCTTAATCTCACCGGTGAGATCGGAGGTGGCCCCCTTATCTTCGTTGACCACCGCGATCGGAATCGCTTCGGTGTTGTTGTAGGGATCCCAAAACGCAGCGATATTCAGCCATGCGTATAACGCAGGGGTGATGAGGATGCCAATGACAATGATGAATGCCTTAGGCACCGCCAAAATACGTTTGGCATCACGGACAAAGACACGCCAGCTAGTTTTCACCCCGCGATTCTAACCTCGCCTTAACACAAAGGCCAACAAGATAACTACAGGTAGAGGTCTTGAAAGCCGTTGCTTAACCTTGTTAATTTGCCTAACAAAAAAATGGGTTTCCCCTAGGCATGAAGAGTTTTACCTGCCTTAGCTGTGGTTTTGTCCACAATTCGTCACCGCTCGGCGGAGGGGACGCTGCAGCCAAAGAGCCAGAAACTTTTCCACTACGGGCTTGATGTGCAAGTTTGCGAATTGAAGCGGCCTGGGTTGGTCGGAGACTAGGTTTTACCCTAGGAGGACGATCAGCATGGCACGACCCAGTCAGTACGACGCAGCCACGCAGGAGCGCGCGGTGCGCATGTACTTCGAGCGCCTCGAGGAAGGCGACATCTCCAAAGCCGGCGCCCGCCGGGAGATCGGCGAGCTGCTCGGCGTGAAGGAGTCCACGCTGCGCAACTGGATCCGCAAGCACGAACAACGAGAACAGGTACCTGGACCCGGTTCCCTGTCCTACCAGCAGCTCCAGGCTGCTTACGACGAGCAGGCCAAGGAAGTGGCCAAGCTGCGTCGGGCCAATGAGATCTTGAAGACGGCGTCGGCTTTTTTCGCCCAGGCGGAGCTCGACCGCAAACTTCGGTGATTGTGGACTTCATCCGCACCTACCGACACCGCTTCGGGGTCGAGCCAATCTGCGACACACTCACCGCCCACGGGATCGCGATTGCCCCGAGCACCTTTTACGCCCATCAGTCCCGCGGCTTTGGTCCCTCGAGCACAGAACTCGACGAAGCGT
>NZ_JANIKJ010000029.1:0-13737 GCF_024580965.1 Corynebacterium kozikiae | reverse complement strand
ACTCGAGTACCCAAAGCAAGCTTTAGGCCTTTCCGTTCGACTTGCATGTGTTAAGCACGCCGCCAGCGTTCGTCCTGAGCCAGGATCAAACTCTCCACAAAAAACAAGAAAAAACAAATTCCCTTGCAAACATTGTTGGAAAGCCCAACAACTGGCAAAAAATAAAAGCGTGTGAGGCTCCGACGAGGAACAACCCCACACACAAAAAACAGTTTTTAGCTATAAGTATTTTCACAAGCAAGCCACACTTGCCCGGTCAACACCACAACACAAAACCAAAAAAATAAAGTACAAAAATATTTTAAGTACATTGGCACACTATTGAGTTCTCAAACAACCACCACACACCCCAGCAACCAACCCACAAAAAAGGCAAGCCACCAAAAGCAGTGAAAAAGGTATTCGCCAACCGCACGTTTTCCTCCCGCCAACACTCCACCAAACACAAAGGTGAAGGGGCGCTGTCGGTCGCGGCGACCCACATAAAGTTACACACAACCAACCAACAACACAAACCCCCAGGCCACAGGCCTAAAATTGATCGGTAGTGCTCACTCGTTCAATGGTTGCGCCGAGCGCTTGGAGGTTTTCCACGAAGTTGGGGTAGCCGCGGTCGATGTGGAAGACGTCATGTACCTCCGTCACTCCGTCCGCGCACAGCGCCACTAGGACGAGGCCTGCTCCAGCGCGAATGTCGCTGCTCCACACGGGAGCGCTGGAGAGCCCTGTGACCCCTCGCATGACCACGTGGTGCCCGTCGATAGTTGCATCCGCTCCGAGCCGCATGAGTTCGTCGACAAAGCGGAAACGGGCCTCAAAGATATTTTCCGTGATGACGGATGTTCCTTGGGCAACGGTAGAGATGCCGATGGCCATGGGCTGGAGGTCGGTGGGGAAGCCGGGAAAAGGCAGCGTTTGGTAGTCCACGGCGAGGGGGCGCTGGTCCATGCGGACGCGGAAGCCGCGGTCGTAGGTTTCCACGTGCGCGCCGGCTACCTTGAGTTTTTCCAGCGGCAGGTGGAGGTGGCGGGGGGCGATGCCGGTGACGGTGATGTCGCCTTGAGTCATTGCCGCCGCATATGCCCAGGTGCCGGCCACGATGCGGTCGCCGATCACCTCATGCTCGGTGGGGTGGAGCTTTTCCACGCCTTCGATGGTGATAGTGGAGGTGCCCTCACCAGTAATTTTCGCGCCCATCTGCTTGAGCATCTCGCAGAGGTCAAAGATCTCTGGTTCGCGTGCGGCGTTATCCAGCACCGTGGTGCCTTCGGCGAGCACCGCCGCGGTGAGAATATTTTCGGTGGCGCCCACGGATGGGAAGTCCAGGCTGATGTTCGCGCCGCGCAGCTTGGAGGCTTGGGCAACCACAGCGCCGTGCTCAATGTGTGTGGTTGCGCCGAGCTTTTCCAGCCCGGATTGGTGCATGTCCAGCGGGCGAGAACCGATGGCGTCGCCGCCGGGGAGTGCAACAACGGCGCGGCCGCAGCGGGCAGTAAGAGGGCCGAGCACGCAGACGGAGGCACGGAACTTGCGCACGGCGTCAAAGTCAGCGTTCGGGGAGGTTTCTGCTGGGGTGTCAATTACAACGGTGTCACCGTTGATCTCCACTTGGCAGCCCAAGCCCTCGAGCACGCGCTTCATGTAGGGGACGTCGAGGATTTCGGGGCAGTTACGCAGTGTGGTGCGGCCTTCCGCCAAAAGCGCTGCTGCCATGAGTTTGAGCACTGAATTCTTTGCGCCGGAGACGTTTACTACGCCGCGCAGTTGTGCTCCGCCAGTTACAAGGAAGCGATCTTTCACGCTCCCCACCCTATCCCACGCGGGCTCACACATGGGCCCACTCACTGCTAGAGCTCACTGCCAATGCAAGCATTTCCCATTTCCGCGCACGCGCGAAGTTTCATCGCTAGCGTGGAAGCCATGGCTGTTCACTTGACAAAGATTTATACCCGCACGGGGGACGACGGCACCACGGCGCTGGCGAATTTTGAGCGCGTCTCCAAAAACGATGCCCGCCTGGCGGCCTATGCGGAATGTGATGAGCTCAATGCGCAGATCGGCGTAGCAATCGCGCTGGGCAACCTCCCGGATGCCGTGGCCACCACCCTCAAGCGCGTACAAAACGAGCTCTTCGACGCCGGCGCGGACCTCGCAACGCCCATCGAGCCGGAGCCCAAGTACCCTCCGCTGCGCATCACTCAGGAATACATCGACCGGCTAGAGGCGGACTGCGACTCATTCAACGAGACGCTGCCCAACCTCAACTCCTTCATTTTGCCCGGCGGCACCCCCGGCGCGGCGCTGCTGCACACGGCACGGGCAGTTGCTCGCCGAGCTGAACGCGCAGCTTGGGTAGCCACGCACGAGCACCCCGACACCACCTCCGCACTCCCCGCCAAGTACCTCAACAGGCTCTCTGACCTGCTATTTATCCTCTGCAGGGTAGCCAACGGCGGTGACGACGTGCTCTGGGTCCCAGGTGGCCAGCGCGGAAGTGCCGCGGAAGGCAACTAAGATTAGGGCTTAGGGCTTAGGGTAGGGCGCCAATCCGACGGGCCGCGTTGACGGCTTCGTAGCGGGTATGTGCGCCGAGCTTGCGCATTACGGATCGCAGGTAGCTCTTCACCGTTTCCGCACCAATGCCCATTTCCTCCGCGGCCTCCACGTTGGTGTGGCCGAGCGCAACGCAGGAGAGAACATCCAGCTCACGCGCAGAAAGCTTGGTGGTTTGCTTCACATGGACTGGGGCTACCATTTGGTCGCAGAGGTCTTCTAGCTCCTGGCGAATGTCCTCTTGCTCTATGCGGTTGGCCAGCATACGCAGCTTGGAGTGGGTGGCTCGGATCTGCTCCCACTCGGCGGAGTTCATCATGCGGCCTTTGCCTCCGGTGGCGGCACGCATACCGTCATTGCGGCGCGCAGCCGCGTTGATGGCGAGCTCCTGCTCTAGGATGCGGGCGGTCATGGTGACCTCTTCAATCACCTTGTCCCCCAAGCGCACTGGGGAGTGCACACCAACGTAGAGCACGCCGCGGACCTCGCGGGCCACGATCACGGGAACAGCAACAATGGAGTGCAGGCCTTCGTCTTGGATAAGGGAGTCCAGCTCGTGGGAGATCACGTTGGCGCGGGTGTAGTCACTCACGCCTACCGGGCGGCGGGTTTTCACCACGCGCCCGCCAACACCCACGCCGGCCTCAATGGTGAGGTTCTGCAGCGCAGGAGTACGCAGGCCAATCCAAGAACTCATGAGGAGGCGGTTATCTGGAAGGACCTGTGCGTACATGGTCACTGGGATTCCGGTGGCGTTCTTAAGACTCGCCAATGCGGTGCGGATCGCCTCTTCATCTTCCTTGATGCGTGCGGGCTCCACGGTAAACCTCCTGATCGATCACCCTCACTGGCCTATGAGGGGCTCCCGCAGGGCTGGTGGTGGGTGAAATCCACTCCATTTGGGGATACCCATATGAGGGTGAAACCTTTTCAATGTGGCGTCAGTATAGCTTTCCCATGGGGGGACAACCAAACCCCCTCCGCGTACACAAATGCACATTGCATGACCGTTTTCCAAAGAAAAAGGGGGAGGGAAACCGCCCCCAGATTCCCCGCCTTCACAAGCCTGAAATATGTAAAAGTAAGCTATCTTGCCATTTTATGCAGGAGGGTTCGCCACATCATCCCACCTCAATGCGTGCAACCACCAGAGGATTTGCCAATAATTTTTATGCATGCAAGGCCAGCAAACCTACCCCTTTGCTGAACTCTCAAAACCACAACGCCCCCATGCCGCCTGCCCACTTCCCCACCGCCCGAATGGCACTTTGTGGAGAAATGGTAAGCAGTATCACATCCCCAGGTAGCAAATCTGCGCCGCCCAGTTTCCATGCAAACAATTGCACTTCCCCTGCCGCCCAATTTCCCCTCCCAGTCACCGCCGAAGTGCGGCCTTGGGGGCGTCGGGAAGTTCCCCGAAAAGCAATCTAGACAAAGAGGTCTAAATAAAGAGACCACTTGGTCTAGCAATTTTGTCCAGGGCGTTGTATTGTGGGCTGCATGCCCGCGGCACAGACCCTACAGTTTGGGCCTTGAGCTGCGGCAGGAAGCCAATTAGAGCAAAAGGAGCCATCGTGGCAAAGATTTACAACAACATTCTGGACACCGTCGGCAATACCCCGCTGATCCGCCTGAACAACCTGACCAAGGATCTGCCAGGCGAGGTCATCGTGAAGGCAGAGTTCTTTAACCCCGCGAATTCCGTGAAGGATCGCATTGGTAAGGCGATCATCGACGCCGCCGAGGCATCCGGCGAGCTGAAGCCAGGCGGCACCATCGTGGAGGCTACCTCCGGCAACACCGGCATCGCCCTCGCTCTTGCTGGCGCTGCCCGCGGTTACAACGTTGTGCTGACCATGCCTGAGACCATGTCCATCGAGCGCCGCGTGGTGCTGCGCGCTTATGGTGCAGAGATCGTGCTCACCCCAGGTGCAGCCGGCATGCAGGGCGCCGTGGACAAGGCCAACGAGATCCTTGCTGAGCGCGAGGGCTCCATCCTGGCTCGCCAGTTTGCCAACGAGGCGAACCCAGAGATCCACCGCAAGACCACCGGTGAAGAGATCTGGAATGACACCGACGGCAACATCGACATCTTCGTTGCAGGCGTTGGCACCGGCGGCACCCTCACCGGCGCTGGTGAGACCCTGAAGGGCCACAACCCAGACATCAAGGTGTACGCAGTGGAGCCTGCCGCTTCCCCACTGCTCACCGAGGGCAAGGCTGGCCCACACAAGATCCAGGGCATGGGCGCAAACTTCATCCCAGAGGTGCTCAACCGCAAGATCTACGAAGACGTGCTCACCGTTTCCAACGAGGACGCCATTGAGACCTCCCGCAAGCTGGCCACCGAGGAAGGCATCCTGGGCGGCATCTCCGCTGGCGCAAACGTGAAGGCTGCTCTTGAGCTGGCCGCTCGCCCAGAAAACGAGGGCAAGACCATCGTCACCGTGATCCCAGACTTCGGTGAGCGCTACGTCTCCACCGTGCTGTTTGACGACATCCGCGACTAATCCCCGCACCCCAGATACCCACCTCATTTCCCATGGGGTGGGTATTTTTATTCACCTAGGCGCCTGTGTGTTTGCCCAAGCTGATAGGCTCTTTTCCCATGTACCGCATCATCTCAACGATCCGCGAAGATCTGGCCAACGCCCGCGAGCACGACCCTGCCGCGCGCGGCGATCTAGAAAACGCCATCGTGTACTCGGGCCTCCACGCCATCTGGGCCCACCGCGTATCTCACTGGCTGTGGACTAGGGAGCACCGGGGAGTTGCGCGAATCCTGAGCCAAGCCACCCGCTTCCTCACCGGCATTGAAATCCACCCAGGGGCCACGATTGGCCGCCGCTTCTTCATTGACCACGGCATGGGTATTGTGATTGGCGAAACAGCGGAGATCGGCGACGGCGTGATGCTCTACCACGGTGTCACCCTGGGCGGGCAGGTACTCACCCAAACGAAGCGCCACCCCACCATCGGCAACAACGTGACCATCGGCGCAGGCGCCAAAGTATTGGGCCCCATCACCGTGGGTGAAGGTTCCGCGATTGGCGCAAACGCGGTGGTGACCAAGGACGTTCCCGCTAACCACATTGCCGTCGGTATCCCCGCGCAAGCGCGCCCCCGGAAAGAAGGCGAGCGAATCAAGCTCGTGGACCCGGATTACTACATCTAAACACCTGATGCAGCAACGCCTGCCTGCCCCTTTCACTGTGGGGCGAGGCAGGCGTTTGTTGTGCTAGCTCTTGTACTCTGGGTTCTTCTCAATGAAGTGCTGCACCGCAGAGCACGTTGCGATGTACGGCAGCCCCTCGTCCTTGGTGTAGTCCAACGCCTGCTGAATGAGCGGCTTGGAAAGACCTTGGCCCTGGAATTGCTCCTCGATCACCGTGTGGTCGAATTTGCGGGTGCCTTCGCGGTCCACGAACCCGGCGAATCCGGCCGTGGTGCCGTCAACAGTGAGCACAAAACGATTCTTTTCTTCATCCTTGCGTACTTCAATTTCCATGCGCCCCACTCTACGCAGGCCGACGTCAGCGTGCAGGGAAATCCGGAGGCTGTGCCATCGCGGGCAGCGAAAACCCGCGGCGTTCCCCTAATGAGAACAACCGCGGGTCTTCACCTCACTCAGTAGCCGTTAGTGCTTCCTGCGTGCACCGAGGTACAGCGCAGCACCAAGGGCCGCCAGCAGGCTCGCCGCTGCCAGCACAATGCCGATTCCCTGAACGCCAGTGTTCGCCAAGATGCGCTTCACCGGCGTTTGCGGCTGGTTTTGGCTCTGGTTCTGGTTCGGGCTTGGGCTAGGGCTAGGGCTTGGCGCGGCTTCACTACCGACGCCCACCTGCCCGCCAGTCTGAGGCTGTGCAGGTTGCGCCGGGGTGCTGCCGCCTGCAACGCCACCGGTGCTGCCGTTGCTACTTCCATTCCCGCCCCCTGGGATTGGGACAGGAATTGGGATAATCGGCAGACCGGAGATCCGAGGCTCCTCCGGCTGAACCGTTGGTTCGGTGGTTGGCTCCACGGTGGGTTCGGTGGTGGGTTCGGTGGTGGGTTCGGTGGTGGGTTCGGTGGTTGGTTCGGTGGTTGGTTCCGTGGTGGGTTCGGTGGTTGGTTCGGTGGTTGGTTCCGTGGTTGGCTGAGTGCTTGGTTCCGTGGTGGGAGGCACTTCCTTTTCCGGCACCGCAACGGTTGCCGCACCTGACGCCTTCACGGAAGGATTCGTAGAGCTCTGCGCGGAGACCTCAGCGGTGTTGTCCACCGTGTATGGATCATCCTTGCGTTCTGCTGGGGACGAAGCGGTGAACACCACTTCCTCGCCTACCTTCAGGGTTCCCTCATCACCTGACCAAGTTGCAGCAGGAGCGCTCAAACCGGCCAGTTCATCCTTCAACTCAACGTTGGTGAGCTCAGTAGTGCCAGTGTTTTTGGCGGTGATAGTCCAATCAATCTCTTCGGTGGCAGTGTTGTAGACACCCTGCTTGCTCACCGTCAGCTCGCTACGTGGCAGCTTTGCGGTCGCGGAAGCCGCGCCGGAGACTACGGTGTTGGCCGCGTCGTTAATTCTGCCTCGTACGTCCACGTTGTTGGTGACGCTACCGGTCGCTCGATTCTGATCGGTGACTGGCGTTGTTACCGTGCGAGTTTCTTCGGCGCCAGGTGCGAGGGAATCGATTTTATCAATGGCATTGGGTGCAAGCGAGTCGTCGAAAACGAGGTTGTTGACCGTGACATCTCCCTCATTCTTTACCTTGATGGTCCAGGTGATTTCCTGCTCGGTGATCGTCGTTGCTTCCTTAGTCACCGTGATCTTCGCGTTTGCCGTAGTGGAGACCTCCGCTTTAGCGGTATCGCGCACAGGCTTATCCTTGAAGGCTGCTACGACCACAGCCTCGTTGACCACCTTGCCCGCGAGGCGATGGGCTTCCGTCACGGTGGTAGTGGCCTTCCATTCCACGCTGTCTCCCACAGGAAGAGACTTGATATCGGAAGAAGTTTCCGGGGCTGCATCCACCAGGGTGTCAGTAAGTTTGAGGTTTTGCAGGGTGACGTTGCCGTTGTTGATTGCTCGGATTGTCCAGAGAACCTGCGTGCCGTCAGCGTTCAGCTCACCCTGCTTTTGCAATGCGATGCTCGGAGATGCTTCAAGCGGGACCGTTGCTTGAGCGGTAGCAGTAACTGTTGCTTGTGTATTTAGAACACCTGCCGTCACGGCGATGGAGTTCGCGGCTTGTCCAGCTACGCGCTGAGCTTCGGTAACGGGAGTTCTGATCTCAAAGGTCCCTAGTTCCTTTGGGGCGAGTTTCTGAGGCGCGTCTGCTGGAATGGTTGGTTTCTCCCCAGTGTCCATGGTGTCCGTAAAGGTGAGATTTTCCAGCAGTGTGCCGCCGGTGTTTTCCACCGTGATCGCCCACACGATCTCCGTCTGGGCGTCGTTCAGCGTTCCGGCTTTTGTGATGTTCACACCAGCTTCCGCAGTTGGAGTAACCCAAGCCCGAGCCTTGTTCGTAGTCAGGGTAAGTGACTGCCCAGCAACATCAACCTGGAACTTGGCCTCGGCCTCATTGGTGACCTTTAGGCCCATCACCTGAGGGGTCACCTCGGTTATCCCCTCGGCGATTTGGGTAATGGAGGTTTCCTCTACCCAGGTGGGGGCGGAACCGACTGCGGTTTGTTGATCGTCGTTGCTAGTCAGATCAATCGCTGGGGTTCCCTGAGTCAGCGTCAAGGGATCACGGTGAGTTGTGCCTTCGGTGAAGGAAAGGCCTTGGTCAACCGTGTCGTTGAGCTCGGTCAAAGTAGCAGTGATTTGAGGGGCCGTGGTGTTCTCAGGACTCACGCCTGCGGGAGCTTGCGGATCGTCAACCTTGCTGGTTGCGGAACTCAGCGTCTTATCTACGCTGATTGTCCACTGGATCTCCTTGGCATCAACGTTGTAGGTGCCCTTCTTTTCCAGGTTCAGGGTGTCACACTCACGGTCCTTCACATCCACGGAAAGCCAGTCACCATTACCAGCACCGTTCCATGCGGATACACGCAAATTGGTGACGTCGTTAGCCAACCCAGTCACCAGATGGTACTTATTCGTGCTTTTCTCCGTGGGAACTACGGACCAGGTTGTTCCACCATCAGTAGATTGCTCCACCACGTAGTCCTCCGTAGGAGCTACAGAAAGGGTTGCGTTTTCCAAGTGGTCCCAAGAAAGCAGGTAATCCTGACCGTCGTCCTTGCAGAGCTTGGAAGCAGTGAGTTTGGTGATTGGCCGTGGGGTCTGGGCTAGGATACGCACGCCCTGAGCAGTTTGCCCTTGGTTTGCAGTGAGGAACATGTATCCGTTCTTGTCCCACGCGAGACCACGCGGAATCTGGATACCTGGAACCGCAACTGTTTGGGGGTTCGCTGTGAGAGTATCCACACCCTGTTGGGCATTATCTTGAGCAGTGCTGCCCTGCCTCCATTCACGAACAAATTCACCTTCCGGCGTGAACTCCTGGATAGCATTCATTTGCTGCGACCAAGCAAACACGTTGCGGTAATTTGCAGAATTCTCCACGGTATTCACAAACGGCCCGAACATCACGTCACCAGTGACGTTGAACCTGCCCTCGCCGATACGCCCAAGGTTTGTTACACCATCTGCACCAACTTTCCATAGGTAAGGCCTGTTGTTGCTGACGTACGCGGACTCCCGGAAGTTCACCAGGGAAATGTAGTAGTCACCTGTGACAGGATCGACGGCCACGCCATTGGGGTTGTGGTCAGCATCGCCCTTTGCGGTTTGAAACTCAGCAGGGGTGACATTGTTCAGCAAAATGCTTGGTACTGGGGTGCCGTCGCTCGTAAACTGCACCAACGAGTTAGCCACCTCAGCGTTTGCCACCACATTGCCATCTGGCTTTAACGCGAGAGAGGTTGAATATCCATTACGGAAATTTCCTGGCCGAATTCCATCACTCCACACACCCCTGGTGCCCGCGCCTTGAAGTTGCGTGCCATCCGCGCTAAAGCGCTTAATACGTTGATTGGGGACATTTGGCTGCTCGGAGTCAACTACCCACACTTCACCGTTGGGCTGAATTACCATGCCACGAGGGCCATGTTCAGTGTTTGGCGTTCTCGCGCTAGTGAAAACGCCATCGCGGATGGTTTGAGCAAGATCAAATCGGGAACCGTAGCCTGAGGTTTGCCCAGTGTTTGCGGGGTTGGTGTACGAGCCGTCGGCGCCAAGATCAGATACCACCTGGGCATCTTGGGTGTCGTCGAAACGCAGCACGCGTGGATCGCCACCCTGGCATGGTGCACTGAACGAGCCAACTTGGAAACATTCTAAGCGGCCCCAACCGACTTTTCCGGAATCAGAGACCCAGAGATCTCCGGTAACTGGATTCACTCCAACGCCGTAGGGGAATACATACCTGGCGTTGCCTTGAGGCAGCTTCACGTTGCCGATCAGACCCCACTCATACGAGCCTTGGGCCTTACCTGCCGTGTAACTGACCGACGTTTCCGAGCCGCTTGTTGGCGGAACGGGAGTCTGCGCAGCTACTTGGGGGATCGCTACTGCAGTTGCCGATACAGCGACTGCGGCAACTGTAGCCAGTGCCTTGCGCAATAGTGATGAGGGACGCTTCATTGCCTCAACTTTCAGGGACATCCGGAGTTGCCTCACCTCACTCGCCCCAGAGGGCGAAATGTCTGAAGTGGATTCCCGGCAACTTTCCGTAGGGAAACAAACAACTTAAATATAACCTAAAGAATCAATTTTTATTCAAAAGCTGTTGTTAAGCACCCGCAAACATCCACACGAGACAGAAAACACAAAAGAGGCCCTCCGAAGAGGACCTCTTTGCTTTGGTGGCACGGACCAGGATCGAACTGGTGACCTTCCACTTTTCAGGCGGACGCTCTACCAACTGAGCTACCGCGCCACAGGTTTGATTACTCAAACCGTGCGACCCTGACGGGGCTCGAACCCGCGACCTCCGCCGTGACAGGGCGGCGCGCTAACCAACTGCGCCACAGGGCCGTATGACTTTGCAGTCATGCGTGTACCACCGTGCAGAAAACCGCTCTTTGGTACGGTTGATAACCTTACAATACCGAATTGAATCCAAACAAATTAGCAGGTCATCAGATATTTCACTGGGCAGCTTTGCGTGGCAAAAGCAGAAAGGCTTGGAGGATTTCTATTCCTCCAAGCCTCCCTGCATGTCACCTAGCAATTCACTAGGCAAACAAGCCTTTAGCTATTACGACGCTTGCGCACCAGGAACACGCCTCCGGCGGTGAGCAGTGCGGCTGCCGCGAGCAGGCCAACGACGCTTGCACCAGTGCTTGCCAGTTGGCGGTTTTGCGCTGGAGCATCCTTAGCAACGCCCTTGGCCACACCCTTCGCGGGCTGTTGCGCAGGCTGGGTTTGCACCGGCTGCGCAGGCGTACCAGGTGCCGACGGGGTGTTCGTACCCGGTGCCGGAATTGGCACTGGAATTGGAATAATTGGCAGGCTTGGATCCGGAGTTGGCTCTGGCGTTGGTTCTGGGGTCGGCTCCGGGGTGGAGCTCGGAGTGAACTGCCAAGAGCCCTCGAACCAGCGGTACTTACAGTCCGTCACTCCATCACTAATTGGTGCCACCTCGTTGAGCACATATGCTTCGTGAGCGTTGTAGTTGGGGTCGTTTGCATTATCCCCAGCCGCACCAACTTCACCGTAGGTGGTCCACTGCACTGGCGTCCCATTGTTCCAACCCTTGAACTCCCAAGTGCCTACCGAGGTTTCCACCTTGGTGCCCACCGCAGGCAGCGCGCTTGGAGCGTACGCCTTGGCAGCGTCGAGAGACTGATCCTGCAAGCGGGTTGGAAGCGTGGCCAACACCTCCGCAGGCAGGGCCCTATCAAGCGGCTCACCCTGTGCATTGACAGCTACGTAACGGTGGTCGATGGTGACGTCGGTACGCGTCTCATACCGCACAGGGTTGTTGGTTTGCTGATTGAACTGGATGTTCCAGGTGGAATCCCAGCGCTGGGCCATTGTTGCCTGAACATCTGCATCATCGGAGAACGGAAGACGGAAATCACCGATCACACGAGGGTTGCTGCCCTCAAATACCCGGGAGTTCAATGGATCCAAGCCGTCCACCATGCGGTAGTTTTCCTCGGTGACGGTGAGCAGACCCTCTGGGGTGGTGATGCTCAGCTCAACGAGCTCATCGGGCTCGTTTACGGGGGCCTGCCAAGTGTTCGGATCATTGTAAGTCTTCTCATGATCAGCACCGTTGTACGCCAGGTCGAGCTGGCGAGCAAGTACATCGCGGCCAGCACCAGTTTGGCCTCCAGTTACGGAAGCTTGGTAGTGCGCCAGCACCTCTGCCCGAGTAGCTGGATCTTCCACCGGAACACCGAGGTTCTGCGCGAAGTTGACCCACTGTTCGTAGTCCGCCTGGGACTCATAACCTGCCGCGATGGCATTCTGCTTGACGCGGAACTTGATCACAATCGTGCCTGGATCAGCAACTGTGCCGTCCTTGAGGGTGCCACCCTGCTTGAGGTACACCGCTTCGTAGGGGCGCATGACCTCGGCGAAGGCCTTTTGACCTGCGTTTCCGGTGTTGTAGTTAGCTTCTTCGTATGCAGCAGTCCATGCTGCAATATCCGTGACCTTCGCCTCATCAACGGTCACCACCTTGGGGTCTACCTTGAAGGAGATATCAAAGTCGGAAGCAACGGCAAGATCCATGAAGTGATCCAGCCAGTAGTTGTAGTTATCTTCCTTAGACAGGAAAGAATCCTTGAACTCAGGCTCCGCAATCATGCGCTGAATCAGAACCGCTGCGGGGCCAGCAGCAGCTGCAAATTGAGGATTCGCCACGATCCAATCCAGGGAGTCCTGCGCCGATGCCTTTGCTGCGTCAGTGCCATTCCAGACAATGGGAGCCTGACCGAGGGACGTCAAGTAGTAATTCACACCGGCGAGGGAAATCCGCTCGGAGTAACTTACCGCACGCTCCATGCCCTGCTCACGCAACACATTCCATGCGCGTACAACTTCCTGCATGTCCAGCCAACCGGTGTAGCCAATGTTGTATCGAGGCTGGTCAACCACACAGCGGATGCCGTAATTGGCGTTGTCCTGGCCGTTCAGGTGAACCAGTGGGTTTTCCACGTCTGACCACGGGCGCTTGGTGACATCGCTCGTAGACTCCGCCGTTGCACCTTCCACCACTGGCAGAATCTTGGTGTTCGCGTTGACGTTGTGCTGATCACCATCTGGAATCCCGTTAGTCTGGGCACCCGCAAGTGGAGTGCCTGCCAACATGAGGGACGCTGTAGTCAGCACCACGGCTGACTTTGCAGCAAATTTGTTCATTTATTCTCCTTGGGACAAAATTTTCCAAGCTCACCACTGAAGATTCTTTTAAATTCTCAGCGGCAATCTATAGAAAAATCAGAATCAAGAAGAACGCTAACAGATCACACCCCAAAACTAATAGATATGGCGGTGTGAAATTTTCCCCACAAACACAAAACCCAGAACAACTGATGTTGTTCTGGGAGAATAATGCGACCCTGACGGGGCTCGAACCCGCGACCTCCGCCGTGACAGGGCGGCGCGCTAACCAACTGCGCCACAGGGCCTTATTTTGTTTTGGAATTGCTTCCGTACCCCCAACGGGATTCGAACCCGTGCCGCTGCCGTGAAAGGGCAGTGTCCTAGGCCGCTAGACGATGGGGGCCTGCCGCGTAAGGCGACGTTTCACAATATACAAGCAAGCTCCGCACCTGAACAAATCCGCTAGTCAAAGGCATTTTTTTAAGAAGTTTTTGCCACCTCCTATTTGGCGCAGCTCACACCCCCACCGCCTCTGGCCAACTACTATCATGTGTAACCCATTGGTGGCGGGCTTTGTGGCGGCGGGTTTTCTAGCCGGAGAACCGGAGAACCGGAGAGCCGAGACTGCAGAGCTGCAGGGTGCAGGGGTAATTTGGCGTTGGTTTTGTGCGTTGGTAGATAGCTAAAAGTCGATAGGGCGTTGCGGTGGTCGATAGGAAGGCCCTCCAAGAGGGAAAATCGGGTCCTATCGACTTTTAGCTTTCTACCAACGCGTCCTATCGACCAACGCGAGAGCGCCCCACACCAAACCCCAACACCCCAAACCCAACCCCACCCCCACCAAAAGAAAAACCCCGGGG
>NZ_JANIKJ010000028.1:0-15505 GCF_024580965.1 Corynebacterium kozikiae | reverse complement strand
AGATTCTCCGCCAGAATACGATCCTCAACCAAGCGGACCACACGGTCCTTCGCATCCTGATCAAACTTCTTTGGCATGTTCCAGATTTTCCCATCTACTCAAACGGAACAAAACCCGGGACACTTCAGGCTTCGTTGTTCGTGTCATTCTTTGGTGGTAGCCATAATGATATAGTCGCGCTAACCAAGGCCAGCATACCTATCACTCCTGATAGTCAGTCCATCTTCGCCCACGCTGGAGCTGGGGCACCGATATCGGCGGCGTCTATCCCGACTCGGAAATGCGGGAAAACCCCTCGATGGAAGAGCCGCCGAAGCCCACCCATTCTTCGAAGGGGCTCTCGAGCTCAGCGGGCGACATTATCACCGCTTTCAAACTGCCGAATATGTCGGTGAACCAGAGCGGATAAACGCAATCTCCTGCTGTCCCACCAACTGCAGGACATTATCGGTCTGTGAGTTCATAGGGGTATCTGTAGCCTGCGTCACAATTTAATTCAATGAATTTATTAGAAGTATAGAGGGAGGATATCGTCCGTGTGACGTGCCTCACGGGTATGGGGAAGTAACCTGGGTGCTGCAAGCGATTACTGGTCAGGATTACAAGCAAATTTGATCGGCGATCTGTTGCCAAACTAGATACCCCAATCGGAAATCGAGAAAGGTATTGAAATGACTCCGAAGAATATGATCGCAAAAATGGCAGCTGTCGGTGTGGCTGTCGCTTGTGGCCTCGGAGTCGGCATGGCTCCCGCCCAGGCCACGACCGCAAGCCAAGGCGTTGCTGCCAACGAAACGCAAGCAGCGACTTTCGAGGTGGCGGAACTGACGTTCGAGCACCTGGACGAAAATGGCTTCACTGCCAGTGTCGCAAACGGCTCGGTCACAAAGCAGCTGGGCGGTAGTGTGGTGATCGTAGATGAAGACGGAGCAGTTGCAGGCGAGTTTTCCACCGCAACGCTCCTTGAAGACGGCACTGTCCGAAACTTCGAGTACCAGGTCGACGGCAACGAGATCGTTGCGTTGTACGACTCACCCGTCGTCGAAGGTGTCATGCCCGTATTCATGCAAAATTGCACGCCGGAGTGGATTATGATGGCGGGGGCTGGAGCTGCGGCTATCGGCGCAGCCGCAACGGACCGCTCGGACTCGGCGGTAGCTTGGTTGTCGGAGGGGCAGCCGCTACCTATATTGGAACTGCCATGGCAACAGATCGCTGCTTGCAAGGTTAACTGCGACCCGCTCAACTAAGCACTACTGATCCCAGCTTGGAGGTGTTGAAAATGAATGTTTTAGAGCGTGTAGGGTTTGGTGCTGGCGTCATCGCTATCGTGCTCTCGGTGCTGAGCGTGCTCTTGGCAATCTTTTGGGGCACGGGCCAGGTTACGGTTATGACGACTGCTGGAACTGTCGCCGTAATCGGAGCAATGTGCATCTACTGGAGCCTCACGTCAAGACGCAATAGCAAGGACTAAGCGCTCCGCCCATTCAGGGCCTTGGCCGGGAACCACTCTGGTCAAGGCCCTCTTCGCTTGGAAAACCCAATTAAACGGGAATGATCAACGCCGCGAACTCGAAAGCAACAGGTAGGACGATAGATTCCACTGCGACTCGGCTTCGTCATTAATCACCGGGACATCCGCGGCACCCCTGCCCACTATGGAGCTGATCCATTCCACTCGCTCGGGTGTAAACGCTGTGAGCCAGGACAACCTTCCTTCACCGTCTTCGCACTCGAGGTTTTGCCCTCCAGCAGTATGAACACCAACGATGATGTTTCCAACGTGCCCCGGACCTCCTGAGTCACCTTCGCACGTGCGTGAGGGGTGACCGACGAAGCAACGATCAGCTCCTTGTAGGGAATGCCTGCACCCTGCGGATACTTCTCAATGAACGACTTCACCTCCAGGTTGTCACCGAAGCAAAGCCGCGGCCGATGGCAAAACCGATTAAATCGATGACGCTTCCCTGCTCGGGGAGTGTGTCGGGCAGATCAAACTGTTTAGCTTCGATTCCGTCAGCCACTTTCAGAAGGGCTACATCGTCGTCCGCAGAAAGGAGATGGACATCTGTAATTTCAGCTCTCTCGCCGTCGGACTGTTTCAAACAATCGCCGGAGGAATTCAAGAAGCAGTTTTTAAGCAAAGTCGCTTAAATTAACTGGACCTAAAATCCAGACCACCCCAGCGTTCCAGCTGGGATTTGAGGGAGACTTTGGTCCGAGCAGTGCCCAGATTCTTCCTGCGCAAGACGGGGAGGAGTCGCTCGCTCGCGCCGGTGCGAAGGCATATTTTGCCGAGTCCGAGCACAGCGGTGAAATCTGAGGTGCCATTTTCGTGGTTGTGGAGCCCGTGACCGGCACCGGCACCGGGACCGGGACCAACCGGGGAAGTTTGGACTTCTTCTATGTGAGCACCGCTGCACAGAACAGGGGAATTGGGTAACGTGTGTGGGCCTTGATTGAACAGAGCTACCCCGAGGCGCAGGCGTGGGAAACGCACACGCCTTACTTTGACACAACCGTTTGGGTTTCCACATCGTGGAGTTTTACAACGAACACAACCCCGCCCCCCGATCCCAATGACCATTCGCTGCCTGAGCAAGATCATGATGCCTCCGGGCGGCTTGCTCAGGATTTCTTCCGCTTTGAAAAGTGGATCTAGTGGTTGGGGGAGGGCGGTTACATGGCCTGTTGGCGAGCCAACACCTCCAGGGTCTTGTGTGCTGTAGCCGCCGCTGACCCTGGGTTCTGGCCGGTCACGATCCTGCCATCAACCTGGGTGTAGCTGGCAAAAGGGATGCGTGACTTGCTGTAGCGGGCCTCTTGCTCTTCCGCGCGTTGTTGTGCGTTGTAGGGTACGAGCTTTGCCACGCCCGCCAACTTTTCCTCCATCCAGGAAAACCCCGTGATGGACCGGCCACTCACCAAAGGTTTGCCGTTGCTCAACTCCACTTCTACAAGGCCACAGTAGCCGTGGCACACCGCGGCAACTACACCGCCGCTTTCATAAATGCTTCTGGTGATGTGGTGCAGAACTTCGTTATTTGGGAAGTCAAACATCACTGCATGGCCGCCGGTGAAAAAGATGGCGTCAAAGTTGTGCGGGTTGATCTGCGCAGCCGCGGTGGAATGTTCAAGGAGTTTCATCCGTGCTGGGTCGTTGTGCCAGGATTTGATGTCGCGGTCATAGGTGGGGAACTTCAGCGAACGCGGTTCCAGAGGGACGGTTCCGCCCTTGGGGCTCATCACTACCTGCTCGTAGCCAGAGGCTTCAAATGCCAGGTAGGGGTGTACAAGCTCGGAAAGCCACAGGCCAGTGGGGTGCGTTGAGTCGGTGCCGTAGGCGGAAACATTGGACACAACGTGCAGGATGCGGCCCTTGTGGACTGGCTCATTCATAGCGAGCATTCCTTACTGAGGTAGTTGATTTGATACAGCACAGCCTACCTGGTGGAGATTGCGCGCCGCCTTTTGCTTGGTCTCCGGTACCCTGTGCTGAAAGGTCAGGTCGGTGGAAAAAGAGGGGTGGCACAGGTGGATCACCAAGTTGGGTTCAGGTTATTTGAAGACTCCGACATCCGCGCTCGCCTGCACGCGCATGACGCGGTGGGGTGGATACGAGAAGCCGTGCTCGCGCATGGGAAGGGCGAGCTTTCTGCGCCCCCGCGTGTGCATGCGGCATTGGGGGAGGGAGCTGGGGGTCTGGTGTTCACGGCGGGACGGTTTGCAGGGAAGTCTCATGGTTTTCGGGCGTACAGCACCTTGGAGGTGCCCGTGGATGAGCAGGTGGTAGTTGCTTTTGATGATCACACGGGCAGAGTCTGCGCGATCGCTGTGGGCTCTGAGCTCGGAGTTCGGCGCACTTCAGCCCTAGGTGGTGTGGCCCATGATGCACTCGCACCCAAGGGCCCTGTTCGCGTGGCGGTGATTGGCTCTGGTGTGCAAGCACAGGGCCAATTGTGGGCGTTGCAGGCGGTGCGCTCCATCACTGAAGTGAAGCTGTTTAGTAAAACCCCTGATCGTAAGGTCCGGGTCGCTGAGGCGCTGGATCAGCAATATGACTTTCCGGTGGTCTCCGCGGAAAGTGTGGAAGAGGCGGTGGCGGCCGCCGATGTGGTAATTCTCGCTACTAACAGTGAATCGCCAGTGTTGCGCACTCAGTGGTTACGCCCCGATGCCTACGTTGCCACCATGGGTCCGAAGCAGGTGGGGCGGGCGGAGTTTGCCGCAGACCTACTGGCCGCTGCGAGTGTGATCACCACGGATTCTGTGGCCCAGTTGAACGCCTATGATCCTCCTGCGGTGGCGGCCGAAGCTGGTGTGGCGGTGGCTCCGCTTTCCCAGTATGTTCTTGCTCCGCCGCCGGCGGAGGGGATTCGGTTGTATCTCTCCGTGGGCTTGGCGGGGACGGAACCCTATTTGTTGCAGCGCTTGGCTCAGCAGGTGGCGGCCCAGGCATAGTGCTTAGCTGAGGCTGAGGAAGAGTTTTTCCATTTTGGCGGCATCGAACCCCTCGGCGCCGCCTTCGGTGAAGCATTGACGCATGCCGGTGGCAATGATGGTGTATCCGGCACGGTCAATGGCTTTTGATACAGCAGCAAGTTGGGTGACGATAGCCTCGCAATCTTCGCCTTCTTCAAGCATTCGGATTACTGCTGCGAGTTGCCCTTGGGCTCGTTTGAGACGGGTAATGGAGGGTTTCACTTCGGTGGGGTTGAGCTGCATGATGTTCCTTAGCGCGAACCTGGTGCGGATGAATGCCTCAAATCATACCCCGTGGGGTGTCACGGGTTTGAAGGATCGCAGGCGGAGGCTGTTGGAGACAACGAAGACGCTGGAGAGTGCCATAGCGGCACCTGCGAGCATGGGGTTGAGCAAACCGAGGGCGGCCAATGGGATCGCCAGGGTGTTGTAAGCGAAGGCCCAGAAGAGGTTGCCTTTGATGGTGCCCAGCGTGCGCCGCGAGAGGCGAATGGCGTCTGCCGCGGCGAGGAGGTCGCTGCGCATGAGGGTGATGTCTGCGGATGCTCGAGCTGCGTCGGTACCCGCGCCCATTGCAAGGCCAAGGTCAGCGAGCGCAAGGGCGGGGGCGTCGTTCACGCCATCGCCAACCATCGCTACAGTGCGACCGCTTTCTTGTAGTGCTTGGACGGCCGCTACCTTATCTTTGGGCAGCACTTCGGCGTAGACCGTGTCAATGCCTACCTCCTTGGCAACTTGTTGAGCCACCTGAGTGTTATCGCCGGTGAGCAGCACCGTGTGGAGGCCCATTTGGTGGAACAGCTTGATTGCTTGGGTGCTGGTGGATTTGACTTGGTCGGCGACGGTGAGAATACCGCGCGCTGCGCCGTCCCAACCCACAAACACCGCGGTCTTGCCGGCGAGTTCTGCGGTGCGCTGCGCTTCAACGAGTTCTTGGGGGACACGCCAACCGGCGTCCTCCATGAGTGCGCGCCGTCCAACGCGCACGATCTCTCCAAAAAGGGTTGCCTCAACGCCCAGGCCTTCGATATTGCGGAAGTCATCCGGTGCGGTTAGCTCGCCTTGTTCCTCCCGCGCCGCCTTTGCGATGGCCTGCGCAATGGGGTGTTCGGAATAGGCTTCTAACGCACCAGCGCGGTGTAGGACCTCACGTGAGTCCACATCGGGGGCAGCAATCACCTGTTCAAAGGTCATTGTTCCGGTGGTGACGGTTCCAGTCTTATCCAGCACTACGGTGTCTACCTTGCCGGAGGGTTCCAGCACCTCTGGGCCCTTGATGAGGATGCCAAGTTGTGCTCCGCGGCCGGTGCCCACCAGCAGTGCGGTGGGAGTTGCAAGCCCTAGTGCGCAGGGGCACGCAATGATGAGAACGGCAACCGCCGCGGTGAATGCTGCGCTCGCGGGGAATCCTGCACCCAGCCACGCACCGAGGGTAATTACTGAGATGGCGATGGCAATTGGAACAAAGACTCCGGAGATTTTGTCTGCGAGCCGTTGGATTTCTGCCTTCCCGGTCTGAGCCTGTTCTACAAGTTCAGCCATTTGTGCAAGCTGAGTGTCGGCGCCAACGCGGGTTGCGCGAACCACGATCCTGCCTGAAACATTGAGAGTTGCGCCCGCTACTTCCACGCCTGGGCGAACGTCCACGGGTACGGACTCACCAGTAAGCATTGAGGCATCAATAGAAGAAGTGCCGCTGATCACGGTGCCGTCGGTAGCAATCTTTTCACCGGGTCGGGCGATGAACTCGTCTCCTACCCGAAGTTCCTCGGCTGGGATAGTCACTTCTGTGCCGCCGCGCAATACTGTTGCCTGTTGCACCCCGAGTTCCATGAGTGCCCGCAGAGCTGCACCGGCTTGCTTCTTGGAGCGCTTTTCAAAGTAGCGGCCCACAAGGATGAAGGTGATCACCCCTGCCGCAACTTCGAGGTAGATATTGCTGGAGGCATCTGACGGCGCCAAAGTGATGCTGAAATGGTGTGTTACCCCGCGGTCGCCAGCTGTGCCGAGGAACAGCGCATATAGGGACCATAGGAATGCCGAAAGTGTGCCCACGGAAATGAGCGTGTCCATGGTAGCGGCACCCTGTTTGAGGTTCAGCCACGTTGCGCGGTGGAAGGGATATCCAGCCCAGACGATCACGGGGGCTGCCAGCGTGAGCGAGGCGAAACCCCAGAAGTCGAACTGTAGCGCTGGGATCATCGCCATCAAGATCACGGGCACTGATAGCACGATGGACACGATCATGCGCTGCCGAAGCTGTGCAAGTTCGCGCTCTTCACGGGATTCATGGTGTTCGGCCGCAGTGTTGAGCTTTTGCGTATCGCCGGTGTGTTCCGGTGACTTCGGAAGGATTGGCTCTGCGCTGTATCCGGCCTTTTCCACAACGGCGATGAGTTCGTCCACACTTGTTCCAACCGTGTCCACTACGTGGGCTTTCTCGGTTGCGTAGTTCACGGAGGCGGATACTCCCTCCAGCTTGTTCAGCTTCTTTTCAATGCGGTTTGCGCAAGAAGCACAGGTCATCCCTCCGATGTCCAGGTCAATGTGCACCTCGTTGAGGTTGGCAGGTATGTCGAGAGAACCCGCAGCATCGGAGGAATGCTGCCCTGACTGCCGGGTCTGGGTGCTTGCTTGTTGTGTCATTGGTACCGCCAAGGGGGAGAAGGTGCTGGAAGTTGAGAGTCGGGGATGGGGTGCGGAAGGCTACCGCAAAGAATGCCAAATGGTGGCTAGTGATGCATTGGTGTGGGCGTCTGCCACTGTTCCACCCACTCCTGGGGAATGAGTGCTCCAGAGATGAAGTACGCCAATGCAAAGAGCACGGCAAGCAGTAGGAAGAAGCCAATAAGTTTCAGGGCTGGGTTCATGAGTAGCGTGCCTTTCCCAGGGGTGGGGAGGTTAGGAGCGGGTTGCGGTGTAGCCAGCTTCTTCAACTGCTGCGAGCACCAGTTCATCGGCGATCGCTTCGGTGGAAGTGATTTGCAACGTGCCTGTGGATGCGCTCACCGCAATGTCTGTGATGCCGGCGATTGATTCCAGTTCTTCCCGGACAGCATTCTCGCAGTGGCCGCAGCTCATGCCGGTAACGGAGTAGTTCGCAATCATGGTGAGTTCCTTTCCAGGTGCCTAATTTTCAGGTGCCTAGTGGGGTAGGGGTTGGGGTTATTTCTAACTCATGCTGTTGTGTACGAGTTAGAGTGTAGTACGATTAACTCATATAACGCAATACGTTTTTCCGGGCGTCTGGAACTCATGCTGAGACTCCCACCCGAACCCACCAACTTCGCAGAGCATCTGTGTAGTGCATGGCGTGGCAAAGACTTCAGGGAATATAAAAGGAAGGAACAGTGCGCACGATGGCAACAAAGGTGAACAGTGCCCAAGCTGGAGAGGCCGCAGATTATGTGGAGACACCGTTGCAGACAAACGTCATGGATTCACGCGTTCGCTCCGACGTGTCCTCCTCCCGATCCACCTCACCCGAGGTTGAGGTGGCGCACATCCTTCCCGCACCACAGGTTGTAATTTCTGAATCTCCCACAGCCACGCCATGCAGTTGCGGATGCGTGTCCGGCTGCGGCTGCGACGGTGGCGCCCGAGACGCCGGGCAGCGGGCAACTCGACCCCAGAGAGCGGATGCCAGAGCGAACCGGGAAAAGATTATGGCAGCGGCGGTCCAGTGCTTGCGCGGGCACCCGGGTGCGTCGATAAGCGAAATTGCAAAGACGGCCGGGGTGGGCCGCATGACCCTCATTGGACACTTCCGCACCCGCGCTGACCTGGTGGAAGCCTGCACACTGGATCGGGTGGCCAAACTGGAGCGCATTCAGGAAACGGAAGTTATCCCGTACCTGCTAGAAGCGTGGAAACCGCTCGGCGATGTGCACATTTTACTCAAAGCTGCCGCCGTTGAACTCCCGGAGGAACAATGCGAACGTCTGCGGCAACGCGCAAACGCTCCGCTCCAGGAGCGCCTACGCGAAGCAAAACAACGGGGGATCCTGCCTGAAAGTCTGACGGAAACTTGGCTTGCCATAGTCCTGCAAGTAATGAGCGTTGAGGCGAAAGACCTCGCTTGCTGCGGTGGGGAATGCGAATGTCAGGCTCCCTCGCAACTCGAAGCCACACTTGAGCAGCTCCTGAGCAACCACGACGCCCCAAGGAGTTAGCTGCAATGGAAACCGAATTCACCCACAGGGCCACCGTAGTAGTGATCGGCGGTGGCCAAGCCGGGCTATCCGCCGGCTACCACCTGGCACACCGAGGATTTGCAAACGCCTTTGAAGCCCCAGGGGACACCCCAAGCTACGTTGTCTTGGACGCCGAGGAAGCCCCCGGTGGGGCTTGGCGGCACCGCTGGGAATCGCTCACCATGGCTACCGTGAACAACATCTTTGACCTGCCAAGCTACCCAAGGCCAACCGTTGAACTCGCCACGCCAAGCAAAGTGGCAATACCTGAATACTTTGCCCAATTTGAAGCCCACCACCAACTCGCCATACAGCGGCCCGTGACAGTGCACAGCGTGGAATACCTCAACCACAACCCCGAGGAGGGGTTCCGGATCGCCACCACCAACGGCACCTGGCAGGCGAAAGCAATTGTGAACGCCACCGGCACCTGGAACAACCCCACGCTGCCGTACTACCCAGGGCAAGAAACCTTCCTCGGCAAGCAAATGCACACCAAAGACTACGTTTCACTGGAAGCATTCGCCGGGCAACGGGTTGGCATCATCGGCGGAGGCATCTCCGCAGTGCAACAGCTTGAGGAGATCTCCCGCGTGGCCACTGTCCATTGGTTCACTCGGCGTGAACCAGTGTTCCGGAAAGAACAATTTGAACTGGAAACCACGGGTAGGGAAGTGATCGCCAAAGTCACTGCTGCCGTGGAGGCAGGAAAACCCACCGGGAGTGTGGTTTCCTACACCGGCCTCGGATGGACCCCATACGCACGAGCCGCCAAGAAACGTGGCGTGCTCAACAGAAAACCCATGTTCACGCGCATCACACCCACCGGCGTGATCGAAGAAGACGGCACCGAAACCCCACTCGATGTCCTGCTCTGGGCCACCGGATTCAAGCCCGCCATCCGGCACCTCGAACCCCTCGGCCTCCAAAACGAGCTTGGTGCAATCCAGCTCAAGGGCACAAAAGTGGTCAAAGACCCCCGGATCCACCTGGTGGGCTACGGGCCCACACAATCCACTGTGGGGGCCAACCGCGCCGGGCGAATCGCAGGAAGCCAACTCAAAAAGATGTTCCTCACCTAGAGGCGTGGCCTGACACGACGCTCGGGCCAACAACTGAACCCCCAAACCAAGCCCCAACCCCCAGAATCAGAAGGAGTACCTGAAAATGAATACCTCCGCCAAGAAGACCGCGCCAGAACCAATCCGCGATCAAAAAGCCGACCACCTGCTCACACCGAAGAACACCGTAATCGCACTCATCGATTACCAATCCACCCAACTGGATACACTCAAGTCCAAGACCCGCGAACGAGCAGAACTCAACGTCCGCGTGCTTTCTGAGGTGGCACGGCGTTGGGGAGTGCCCATCGTGGTCTCCACCGTTGGCGTGGACATGGGAGTAAACCCACCAACCATTCCCGAGATTATGGAACACCTGCCAAAGGACCAGGAAGAAATTGATCGCACAGGTGTGAACGCCTGGGAAGATGCAGATTTCCGCGCTGCAATTGAAGCCACGGGAGCGAAACACGTGGTGGTCGCAGGCCTATGGACCGAAGTCTGCGTAGCCCTGCCCACACTGGACATGCTTAACGAAGGCTACAAGGTTTACCCAGTAGTTGATGCCATCGGCGGCATCTCTAAAGAAGCGCACGAATCCGCGATCACCCGCATGGTGCAAGCAGGAGCAAGCCCAGTCACCGCAATCTCCTTTGCCTCGGAAATCATGCGCAACTGGGCTCGCGAAGACTCCAACAACCTCCGCGAAATCTTCGGATGGTACTTCCCAGCGAAGGAGGAACTGGACCAAAAAGAGGACTACTAAGCCACCGTAACAAGGGTATTGGTGCTGGTACTGGCACTGGCGTGAGCTCGTGCCAGGCGCCCCACCTCCACGGGGGCAATCGCAGGATTAGCACAGGGACTGACTACAGCCCCTTGGCCACCAGCCAATCCTTAGCAATCACTGACGCAGCAGTCTGCTCATTCACACTCCGGGCATTCAACTCAATCAAATCCCGCTCAGTCAACACGGCAGAAACAGCGTTCACCACTTCCGCGGCTTCATCCGAAACATCGTCACTCGCCACCGGCACCACATGCGAAGCAAGGAACTGGCCGCGTGGATCGCTGAGTGTCACCAAATTGTTGTTCACCACAGAAGGGCTCGCCGTGTAGATAATCGCCAACTGAATCTGATTATCAGTCAACGCCTTCACCGTCAACGGGCCGCCACCATCTTCAATCGGGGTGAAACCAACGTCAATCCCATACACATCCCGTAACCCACGAGGGCCATTCGGCCTCGTCTCCGCCTCAGAATTCGCCCCCAACACCATGGGCACAGATATCCCAGCCAAATCCTCAATGCTTGAAAGACTCCACTGTGCAGCAAACTCACTGGTCACCGCATAGGAGTCCTGATCTGTTGCCGCAGCCTGATCCAACACCCGCAAACCCTCCGGCGTTACCTTGGCTAGCTCGGCGTACACATCCTCAGATTTCCGGGCCTGCGTATCAGGCGCCCAATACTGCAATAGCGGCCCCGAATACTCCGGGAACAAATCAATCGCGCCTGACTCAATCTCAGAAACGTACACCTCGCGCTGCCCAATGCGGAACTGGCGGTCCACACTAAACCCGGCACCCTCCAGAGCCTGCGCGTATATCTCTGCAATGATCTCGTTGGAGTAATAGTCCTGTGAGCCAATCACAATCGTCTCACCCCCACCACTCCCACTGCTTCCGCCATTCTCCAGTGGATCACCATTAGAGCAACTCGCCAGGCCAAAAGCAGAAACCATAACGGCGGCCGTCAACATTTTGGGGAACTTCATCTCTATTTCCTCGATTCACTTTGTTGATTCTGCGTCCTCGATGCCGCAGTTTTCTGCAGTGCGGCAAACGCAATTTCTAGGATCAAAGCCACGAAAGCAACGAGCAGGGCGGCGGCGAGCATCAGGGGATAATCACGGCTTTTCAGGCCACTAAACAAGAAGCGGCCTAGTCCCACGTCAGCGGTGTACGCGGCCAAGGTAGCAGTGGCCACCACCTGCAACGTCGCTGCCCGAAGCCCGTCCAACAGGACGGGGAGCCCCAGAGGCACCTCCACCCGGGAAAGCACCTGCCACCCTGTCATGCCGATGGCCTTGGCGGCGCCGACGCTGCGCACGTCGGCAGACTGCACCCCAGCATACGCACCAGCCAGGACCGAAGGCAGGGCGAGCACCACCAGTGCAACCAGCGGGGCACCAACGCCGATCCCCAGGAACAACCCGGCGAGGGTGAGCAGCCCCAACGTGGGAATCGCGCGCGCCGCCCCAACAATCGCGCCAACCACACCCGCGCCGCGCCCAGTGTGTCCCACATACAAACCCAGGGGCAACGCGATGCACGCGGCCAGGAGGACGGCGGCCGCGCTGAGCAGGAGATGCTCACCAAGCCGAACCCAAATTCCCGCCGCGCCCGCCCAATTTGCGGGCTCCATCAGCCAATCCAGCGCTTGAGCAAAGAGATTCATTCGTGCCTCCCATCGCTCGCACCCGCATCAGCACCCACACCCGCGCCCGCACCAGCACCAGCAGCAACCCCAACCTGAACCTGAGCCCAAGGTGTCGCCCAGCGCCCGATAAGTTGTACGAGAAGGTCTAGCGCAATGGCCAGCACGATTGTGCCTATGATGCCCGTCAGCACCTGGGCCACGATGCCGCGCTGGAAGCCGTCGGTGAGCAGATTGCCCAGGCTGGGTACACCGATCAGGGCGCCGATCGTCACGAGGCTGATGGTGGAAACTGTCACCACCCGGATCCCCGCGATGAGCACTGGCAATGCCAGCGGCAGATCCACCCGCCAGAAAATGCTGCGTGGCGAGTTGCCCACGGCCACAGCGGCCTGCCGTGTGTGCTGGTCCACCGAAGCAAACGCCTCACTGGCGCTCCGTGCGAGCAACGCAAACCCGTACACGCTCAGCGCAATAATCATGGTTGCCTGCGAACGCAGGGGAGTGCCCACCACAATCGGAATGATGATCAGCAGCGGCAGCGCTGGGATGGCATACAGTAAGGACACCGCCCACAACATGGGCCCACCCAAGCGCGGCCGGCGGTGAGCCAGGTAGCCAAACGGCACCGCGAGCAGCACCGAGAGCAACACCGACGGCACGCTGAGCAACAAGTGCGCCCATGCGAGCTCCAGCACATGCTCAATGTTTCCGGCAAGCCAGCCAAATCCGGTGACACTCACGGCGCCACCCCGTCCGAAACGACCCGCCCCACGGTCCGGCCCATCCCATCGACTGCCACCGCAACGCCCCCTACCTCGGTGATGTGGAGGGTGCGCTGGGGAGCGTCGGCACCGATGAAGCTGCGCACAAAATCGTTTGCAGGGGCAGTGAGAAGCTCTGTTGGCGTGCCCTGTTGCGCCACCTGTCCACCGGCTTGTAGGAGCACGATGTGGTCGCCAAGGCGTAGCGCCTCGTCGATGTCGTGGGTGACAAACAGGATCGTTTTGCCCAGCTCAGCCTGCAGGCGAAGGAGCTCGTCCTGCAGTTCGCGGCGAACGATCGGATCAACGGCGCCGAAGGGTTCGTCCATGAGGAGGATTTCCGGGTTCGCTGCCAGCGCCCGCGCTACCCCAACGCGCTGCTGCTGCCCGCCGGAAAGCTGGGCGGGGTAGCGCTTGGCCAACTCAGGCCCAAGGCCCACGCGCGCCATCACTTCAAGGGCGTCCTGCCTGGCCTTGCGCTTTGGCACCCCATTGAGCACAGGCACGGTGGCAACGTTGTCCGCAACGCTGTGATGTGGCAGCAAACCCGCATGTTGCAGCACATAACCAATGCTGCGGCGCAGCGCCACGGGATCCTGGGTACGCACGTCCTCACCGTTGATCCGCACGGCGCCGGCCGAGGGCTCCACCATCCGATTCACCATCCGCAGCAGCGTGGTTTTCCCCGACCCGGAGGAGCCGACCATCGCCACAATCTTCCCCTCGGGCACGTCCAGGGAGAAGTTGCGCACCGCGGTGGTGCCGTCGGGATAGATCTTGGAGACTGCCTCGAAGGTAATCATGTGCCTTCGCTCCTGTCTGAAAAAATGTGAGCGTTGACCTCCCACCCTACGGGCGTGCGCTGCAAAGTGTGCCGACGCCCCAAGCGCCGCACCTCAGCACGTGCAGCGGGTCTGCAGCATGCCCAGGGGGAAGGGGGAGCGAAGGCGCAGCCTGAGGATCGGGAATCGGGTGAATAAAATGCGATATTCTTCCAGGCGCCCTACAGCGACCAGGTATGCACTGGCTCGCCGGTGGATTGCAGCTCCAGGTACCTGCGCAGCACCTTTGCCACCGCCTCGGTGCGCTCTGGGGTATCAGGTTCCGTGGGTGGCTGCTGCGCCAGGGCATGGAGTTGCCACGTTGCGCCATTTTGCCCGGTACTTACGCGGCCCTTGATTACCCCGAGATAGCGCTCGATGAGCTCCTCCGCCACCCCCAGCGCCTCGAGGCCTTGTTGGGCCTGGCCCAGCAGATGCTCGGCCACGAGCTCGCGCACGGAAACTTCGCCCAGCACCGGCCACTGCAGCGTTGCGCCCAGGCCCTGGCGTGCCGCAGAGATGAAATTCTTGGTGGCGGCCTCGAAGCTCAGGCGGGACCACACGGGCCGGTTCTGGTTACTCAAGTACTTCACCATGCCGTAGAAGAACGCGGCATCGGCAACAATATCCACCGGGGTTGGGCCCGCGGGGAGCAGGCGGTTCTCCAAGCGGATGTGCGCTTGCTCCTGGGAGGGGTCATAGATGGGGCGGTTCCAGCGCCAAATCGTGCCGTTTTGCAGATTCAAATAGTGCAGGGCTGGGCTTTCGCCATCCATCATTGGGGTGCCGGCGTCCTGGCGATCTTCCGGCAGCAGCGGGGAGAAGTAGCGAACGTTTTCCTCAAAGAGGTCAAACACGCTGGTGATCCACCGTTCGCCAAACCACACGCGCGGGCGCACCCCTTGGTTCACAAGCTCCTGAGTGCGGGTGTCTATGGACTGCTGGAACAGCGGAATCCGGGACTCGTGCCACAATTGGTGGCCTGCAAACAGCGGGGAGTTCGCGCCTAGCGCCACTTGAACCGCGGCGATTGCTTGGGCTGCGTTCCAGGCGTCGGCAAAGCGATCCGGTGCGATCTGCAGGTGCAATTGCATAGAGGTGCAGGCGGACTCCGGGGAAATGTCCTCAAAATCGTGCAGATAGTGCTCCTGACCTGCGATGTCGAGCCGCACCAGCTCGCCGCGGGACTGCATGATGGAATTGTTGAGCGCGCGGTAGCGATTTTCCGACGTCATCCATCCCGGCGTGGAAAGGTATTGCGTGGTCAACGTGGGAAGTGTGCCCACCATGGCAACCGCAGCGCCCTGGGCCAGTGCCTGCTCGCGCACGGCGGCGAGCCTGCGCTCCAGTTCACCTTGCATTTCCTCCAGGCCTAAGCCTTCAATGCTGGTGGGCGGCAAGTTGAGTTCCACGTTGCAGGCGCCGATTTCGGACTGATAATCCTCACTCAAACCATCAAGCACCTTTTGGCCCACGGGTGCCGGCGCCATGTCCTGATCCACCAGGTTCAGCTCCAGCTCAAGGCCGATCGTGCCCTGGGAGATGAATGCGGCGCGCTGCAGGTGCCGGTCAAACACCTCTAGATCGTGCTGGAGGCGTTCGCGGTAGCGGGTGCGTTGCCGTGGGGTGTAGTTGCTGCTGGTTACTTGGTCGCCCATAGCGGCCAGCTTAACCAGGCGGGCGCCGGTGGGTGGGGAAAGATTCATGGTTGGCGGCGGGGGTTTGGGGCTGTCTCTTATATTCA
>NZ_JANIKJ010000027.1:0-18489 GCF_024580965.1 Corynebacterium kozikiae | reverse complement strand
ACCGAGGTTGGTCAGTATCTATAACGGTGAGCAGCTAGTAGCCGAGCATGACCGGATCCATGGCCTGCGCTATCGCTACAGCACAGATCCTGCCCATTCCCCTGATGGCTCCCATGACACCAAGGCGTTAAGCGTCGATGAGGTCGTCAATTGGGCTGGGTCTTTTGGCCCAGCCACCGTCACGGTCATCCGACAGATCATTGAGCTTAATGCTGCCTCACCCGCGCGAGGACTCATTCAGGCACGTAATGTGCTTGCGGCCTTAGGGCGGAAGCACAAATCCGCCACGTTAGAGCCTGCCTGCCAACTCGTCCTTGACCGGGGACTGCGCCCAAACATCAGCGTGCTCAAGCGACTGCAAACCCACGTGCACACCATTGGTGCAACACCACCCGTGGCACAGCCGGCAACAGCGTCGCACGGTGCTGGTGGCAATCACGCACCGGCAGCGATCAGTGAATCCGCAGCTGATACAGATGGGATGCTCATTCGCCCAGCAACCCACTATGAGAACTAGCCCCTTCGAAGAGAAAGGAAGACTTTCATGACCATCACTATTCCTGAAGACATCAGTGCTGACCTGCGGATGTTACGTATGACCGGGTTTGCGGCGCATTTCTACAACGAAATTAACGCCGACACCGAAGCCCTGGCCACCCCAGAAGAACTCTTCTACAACGCGGTCAAAGCAGCCACCGCAGAACGTAAAGCCAATCGGGTGGCCAAAGCCATCAAAAATGCTGGCTTTCCATACCCCCAAGCCACCATCACGGATCTGATCGATGTCGAAGAGCGCAAACTCAACGTCAACAAGCTTCGCCGACTCACCCGTCAGAACTGGCGCCAAGACTCAGCCAACGTGCAACTTCGTGCCGTGTCCGGAACCGGAAAGACCTACCTTGCCTGCCTGATCGGAGTCGCAGCCTGCCAAAACGGACATAGCGTCACCTATGCCCGCTTCGACAAACTGCTTGCACAACTGGCCCAACATGACGTCACAAGCCTCGAATACCAAACGATGATGTCAGAACTCGTCAATGTAGATTTGCTGATCCTTGATGATTTCATGACCACGCCGATCGATGCACGAGGTCAGTCGGACCTGTCCACGATTGTATTTGATCGCCACGAACGCCTACCGATGATCATCATCAGCCAATCCACCGCCTCATTCTGGCGCAAACGCATGCCTGATGCCGTCAACGGCGACTCCATCGTCAACCGCCTGGCAACTGGTTACACCGTCCAACTCAACGACTATGACGTTCGAAAGAAGGTCTCACAAGATGCCCTAGATGACGAGTTAGCCAACGGCTAAATCACCAAGCACAAGTCATCAATCATGACGCTGGCCCTGACTCCCCGCCACAGGATCAGGGCCAGCACCACCAGTACCAACAACGTAGAACACCCCAGTACCGACTACAACTAAAGTCAGTACCAACTACGCGGCTTCAACACCCCCAAGCAAGCAAAGCCAAACTCATTCCCAGAGACAGACAGCATCCGCTGCATTTGATCCGCGGAAATCCTCCGCATGGTTTTAGAAAGGCCAATCACGATGTCCCCCATCATGATTCTCATCGACCTCCTTGCAATCTCCACCCTCGTGTTCGCCATTTACTTCCCACGTCACCGCCGTGCAGACCTCGTGGTCGCCTTCCTGGGTGTGAACGTGGGTGTGCTTGCGGTGTCGCAGGTGCTTGCCACTTCTTCGGTAGGCGCAGGTTTGGGCCTCGGGTTGTTCGGTGTACTTTCGATCATCCGATTGCGTAGCTCAGAAATCAGCCAGCGCGAGGTAGCGTACTACTTTGCCGCCCTGGCGATCGGCCTCATCTCCGGCCTCACGCAAGCCGCGTCCATACTGGCAATAGCAATGATCGCACTCATCGTGCTTGTCCTTGCCGTGGCGGATACACGAAAGGTCGCCTCCTTTGGAGGCCAGCGCCAGGAGGTGAATCTGGACCACGCGATCACGAACCATACTGAGCTCGTTCAGGAGCTGGAGCGCGTGCTCGGGCAGAAGGTCAAGCATGCCAATGTGCTTCGCCTGGACCTGGTCAATGACATCACCCTCGTCGAGGTTGTTACTGATCGCAAGCAAGCCCTTCCAGCTCACCCGGAGTTGACCAATGCTTAGTACAGCCCACTCCCCCGCCCTCGACTTCTCCGAACTCCAACCCATCAGCCTCGAGGAGCTCATCAGCCAGGCAGCGATGCTCACCAGGGTGGACCGCAAGTACGTCCTACCACGCGGCGAGGTACAGCGAATCATCCAAGGGCTGGACCCAAACACCAAAACCCTTGTGCACAACCAAAAGGTGCCACAGGCGTATCGCTCAACTTACTTTGACACCCCAGGGCTCACTAGTTTCTACATGGCGGCGAGGCCCCGGCGCCGAAAGTTCAAAGTTCGCACCCGCAGCTACGTGGATTCCAAGATCGCATTCCTTGAGGTCAAGGGCACAGGCCCCAGGGGAGTGACGGTCAAAGAGCGCATCCCGTACAACTTTGAGGCAGCAATGTCCGACGAACTCCTCCCGGACGTCATTCCCTGGCTCGGCAGCAAGCTGGAGCTGGCGGGCATGGACGCCAACACCGCCTGGGACTTGCATCCCGTGCTCTGGGGCAGCTACAACCGCAGCACCCTGCTCATGGCGGACGGGGTGGGCCGAGCAACCATTGATACGGACCTGGACTGGGCCAATCACCAGGGCGCCTACCTGGATCGCCCGGACATGGCGATCTTTGAAACGAAGTCCGGTGCCAGTCCCTCGCAGTTGGATCGCCTGTTGTGGGCATATGGCCACCGCCCACAAAAGATTTCCAAGTTCGGCACTGGAATGGCGGCACTGGACCCTAGCCTGCCGCGAAATCGCTGGCACCGCATCATCGAGCAGTCATTCAAATAACTCAAGTAACTCAGACACCCACTAAATCCCACCAAATCACAGAAAGAATTGCACACAATGAAACGCCTCCCAATCCGCACTTCCCTACTCAGCACCGCATTCGCCGCAGCCATCGCACTGTCGGCGTGCACCGCCGCACCAAACACCACTCAAACCTCCGAAACAAGCACACTCTCCGCAAGTACCACGCAGGCGGTGGCCACGAGCGGCGCGTGGGGCGTCGGAAATCCCCCAACTGCTGCTGAAGCGCTTTCGGAAAACGCCGAGGCCAGCGTATATGAGGGCAGCACCTCGGGCGCACAGGAGGTCAGCGGCACGATCACCTCCGGCGGCACCTACCGCATCAGCGGTGATAGCACCGGCGTGGAAATCAATGCAGCAGACCAACAAGTCACTTTGATTGTGGACAATGCAAATATTGCTGGGGACATCACGGTCACTGCGGCGGATGACGTTGCGATCGTCCTTGAGGGCAGCAGCACCATGAAGGGCACCATCCAGGCGGAGTCCGACCTCACGGTCACCGGCAGCGGCTCCCTTGAGGTAGACGCCGCTGAAGACGGCATCAAGAGCGCCGACGACCTGGTAATTCTCGGCGGCACGGTCACGGTCAAAGCCGGCGACGATGGCTTGGAGGGCAACGATTCCCTAACCATCAGCGGCGGCACCATCAACGTAACCAGCGGCGGCGACGCCCTGAAGTCCGACCAAACCGATGATCCTACGCAAGGCTACGTCAACATCTCAGGCGGCGATATCACACTCACGGCCAGCGGCGACGGCATTGACGCCTCCACGGATGCAGTTGTCACCGGCGGCAACATCACAATCACCACGAACGGCGACACCAGCCAAGACGTCTCCTCCAAGGGCATCAAGGCCGGCACCTATCTGCTCACCTCCGGCGGCACCGTGGAAATCACCTCCACCGATGACGCCCTTCATTCCAACGGTGCGTTGCGCCTCAGTGGTGGCACATTCACCCTAGCCAGCGATGATGACGGCATCCACGCGGAGGTCGCCGCCGTGCTCGACGGCGCCAACGTTGACGTCACCAAATCCAACGAAGCGCTGGAAGGCGGCCTCATCACCATCAGCGCAGGCACCATCAACCTCACCTCCACCGACGACGCCATCAATGGCTCCGGCTACACCTCCGCCGAGGCACTCGCATCTGGCACTACCGACGCAGCCAGCACGATAGCAAACACGAACTCCCCTAGCGGCATGGGCGGCATGGGCGGCATGGATCAGTCCTCCGGTGAGCAGGTCACGATCTCTGGCGGCGAGGTGACTATCAATGCCGGTGGCGACGGCCTGGATTCGAACGGCGACCTCACCATCACTGGCGGCACCACTGTGGTGCACGGCCCCGAAAATTCCGGCAATGGCAGCATCGATGTGAACGGAACCTACTCCATTACCGGTGGTGAGCTCATCACCATTGGCTCCGCAGGTATGGCCGTGAACCCCAACACCGATGGGCAAGGATGGCTTTCCGCTGGCGTGCAGGGAAGCGCTGGTGACACAATCACCATCACTGATAGTGCCGGGGCGGTACTGGCGGAAGTTGAGGCAATCAAGAACTTCCAAATGGTGCAGTACTCCTCACCTGAAATCACCACCGGCGAGTCCTACTCTGTGAATGGCACCAACGTCACCGCCGGCCAGGCTGCTGCCGGAACGGGTACAGGAATGGGTGGCCGCGGAATGGGTGGTATGCGCCCAAATGCAGAAATGGGTGTGGTCCCTCCAACCGATACCAGCAGCAACGCCTAATTGCCGCGTTTCCGCCCGCCTGCCCGCCCCGCATCACACGCGAGGCGGGTTTTGTTTATGGGCGCCACACAAATGGCTCGCGCGGCAGGTCCGCAGGTGAAAAATGCTCGAGCATCTCAGGCACCGTGTCCACCTGCGGCATGCCAAGGCTTTCACACATCAGCCGCACCACAGCAGCAACACCAACGCTGGTTTGTTCATGAGGGGAGAGCATTTCGCGCAGGGTCACCGCACCATCGCGCTTGGCTAGCCGTTTGCCCTGTTCGTTGAGCACTAGGGGCACATGGGCGTAGGTGGGCGTGGGTTGGCCCAGGAGGTGGAGGAGGTAAGCCTGGCGTGGGGTGGAGGGGAGGAGGTCGTCGCCGCGGACTATTTGGTCGATGCCCTGGGCGGAATCATCCACCACAACGGCCAGGTTGTAGGCCCAGTCGGGGGTGTGGCCTCCTCGGCGCAGGATCATGTCATCTACCTCGCCGCGGTACTCCCCCACCAATTCATCGTGCACTGTCCATTCGGTTACTTCGGCGCGGAGCCGAAGAGCTGGGACCCTGCCTTGCGCTGCGAGCTCTGCGCGCTTGCGGGCCTTGGCGGCGTCGGAAAGCTCCCTGCATGTGCCGGGGTAGGAGCCGGGGATGGCGTGCGGCGCGCGGGAGGCTTCCTGGATGTCTTTGCGCGAGCAGAAGCATTCATAGTGCGGCAGTTTGGCCAGCGCGGCCTGATACAGTTCGTAGCGTTCGTGCTGGTAGGAGACACCGTCCCAGTCCAGGCCGAGGGTGGCGAGGTCTTCTAGTTGGCGTTCGGCGGAGTCCATGGAGCTGCGCTGCGTGTCTACGTCCTCCACGCGCATGAGGAATGCGCGGCCCGTGCTGCGCGCCCACAGCCACGCCAGGACGGCGGTGCGAAGGTTGCCAAAGTGGAGGTCGCCGCTGGGTGAGGGCGCGTATCTACCTGCTCCAGTCATGTGGGCCAGTGTAACCCGAAGTGCACAGTCTCCTTCAGGCCAACTGGTGTGCCACTATGTACGGGTGACTCAACAACCCCGCTACATCCCCGTCCAACACAGTGTGTACCCCGTGCTGGTTACGCTGTTTGTGAGTATCTTCCTCATCTCCAACATCACCGCCACCAAGGGCGTGACAATTGGGCCGCTGGTCACCGACGGTGCCTTCTTCCTCTTCCCCGCCGCATATGTGCTGGGCGACGTCCTCAGCGAATGCTTTGGCTTCCGCGCAGCCCGGCGCGCAATCTGGACAGGTTTCGGGGTGACACTGCTCGCGGTCGCGGCATTTTATGTAGCTATTTGGCTGCCTGCCGCAGACTTCTACGAAGGGCAGGAGGCCTTTGCCGCAACGTTGGGGCTGGTTCCGCAGATCGTGGTGGCCTCGCTGGCGGGCTATGCGCTGGGCCAGCTCCTCAACGCTTGGGTGCTCACCCGTATGAAACAGCGCAGCGGCGAACGTGGCCTGTGGCGGCGGCTCATCGGCTCCACAATCGTGGGCGAGTTCGGCGACACCCTGGTGTTCTGCCTCATCGCCGCCCCCGTGATCGGCATCGCCACCGCCAGCGACCTGGTGAATTACGTTGTGGTTGGCTTCGTCTGGAAAACCCTCATCGAGGTGCTCGTCATGCCAGTGACCTACCAGGTGATCGGGTGGGTAAAGCGCCGCGAGCCCTACCTTGAAGCGGGGCAGGAAGGGCAAGTGCTGTAAAGCGCGTTCCGACGCTCCCCTCCCGCACGCCCAAAGGCATAGCTCCATGGGGGGTCAGGGGTACTGTTACCGACCTATACATTCCTATACATTGGGCAATGTATAGGTCTGATTTTTTGGCCATTTTCACCATTTTCCCAGGTCGCCATCCGATACTTTCCTATACATTAGGCAATGTATAGGTTCGTATAGGACCTCCACTGAGCGCCGGGAGCGCTTCACCTTAAAACCCCCAAAGCCCGGAGTTGAGCAAGAAAGGTAGGACATGCAGCACAGCCCATATACACCAGGCACTGTGACTAGCGAGCTCTTTGGCCGCGAAAAGTTCTTGGAGTCAGCCAATATGCGTCTGGCTCTGCTAAGTACGTCGCCGCGGCTGGACGGGCGTATCACGGTGTTCGTTGGCCCCCGTGGCGTTGGCAAAACGTCTCTACTGCGCGTGACGGAACGTGAGGCCGCGCACCTGGGCTTCCTCAATTTGTGGGTAACTGCGGGCGAGGGCTCGGTGGTAGACAGCCTGCTCGCGCAGTTGCTGGAAGTAAGCAGCACGTGGAAATCGCGTTCTGCGGATCGCTTGCGCCAGCTACTTGAATCACTCCAATTTTCTTTCGCTGGACTCCGTGTGGCCGCCCCTCAGCGCAGTGAAAGTGAATTTGCGGACCCAGCGTTGAGCCGCAAATTGCAGGAAGTGCTAGTCCAGGCGGCCCAGGTGAGCTTTGACCAGCGCAAAAGCGGCCTTGCCATCTTCATCGACGAGCTCCAACTCGCCGACCCTGAAAGCCTCCGCGCCCTGGCCTACGCGTGGCAGCACATGCAATCAGAGAACCCAGAGATTCCCGCCATCTGCTTCGCCGCAGGCCTGGGCAATACCCAAGACGTAGTCACAGAGGCCGTGAGCTTTGCCGAACGCTTCCAGTACCGGCTCCTCGGGAACTTGAGCAGTGCCGACGCAGCCAAGGCCCTAGAAAACCCAGCGCAGGCATGCGGGGTACGGTGGCACCAAGAAGCGCTGAACTCCGCCCTTGAGGCCTGCGGGGGTTACCCGTATTTTCTCCAACTCTATGGCGATGAATGTTGGAAAGCCGCGAGCTACCCTGATCCCGGCGCGATGATCTTACCAAGCAGCGCTGAGCAAGGTGCCAGCGAATTTGCCCTGGCCTTGGAAAACTTCTTCCGCGCACGCTGGACCAAGGCCACCCCGAAGGAGGCGGAGTTCCTCGTTGCCATGGCCGCCACCGGCCACGATGAGGTGGATCGCAAAGACATTGCTGAGGCCCTCGGGGTTTCCACCCAAGCCATCAGTACCGTACGCAAACAGCTCATAGACAAGGGCATCATCTCAGCGGAACACTGGGGCAAGCTCAGTTTCACTGCCCCAGGTTTTGGCGCTTATGTGCGCGAATTTCACCAGAGCTAGCTGCCTCGCTTGGAGGCCTTCGAGGCATAGTAGCGCCCCATGAACTCGCGCTTGTAGTCCTCGTAGTAGCCGCCGTTGATGCTTTCCCGGATGTTGTCCACAAGGGTGATCATGAACTGCAGGTTGTGCATGGTGCACAGCGTGCCGGCCAGGAACTCCTTAGCTTTGAGCAGGTGGTGGATGTAGGCGCGGGAGTAGTTTTCAGAAACGTAGCCGCCAAATTCCTCGTCCACACCGCGGAAGTCGCGCTTGAAGCGAGCGGCGGTGAGGTTCATGCGGCCATCCAGGGTGTACACGCCGCCGCGGCGGCCAAGGCGGGTTGGGGCAACGCAGTCAAAAGTGTCTGCCCCGGCCTCCACGGCAACAAAAAGGTCATCTGGTTCGGAAATGCCCAGCAGGTGGCGGGGCTTGTCCTTGGGCAGCTCATCGCACACCCAACCCACGATGGTTCCCAGGTTCTCTTTTTCCAGGGCGCCGCCAATGCCGAACCCCCCGAAGCCGCGCCTGCCTGCGTCGGTAGCTTCCTTATCCAGCTCCAGCAGTCCACGCACGGCCTGCCTGCGGAGGTCCTCGTACTGCGCGCCCTGCACCACTCCCCAGAGGGATTGGAGGGGTTTGCCGGTGCGTTCGCGAGTGAGGCGGTCATGTTCGATGAGGCAGCGCCGCGCCCAACGGTGGGTGCGTTCTACGGAACTTTCCTGGTAGGAGCGGGTGTCTACGAGGGTGGTGAGTTCGTCGAAGGCGAACATGATGTCTGCGCCAAGTTGGTGTTGGATCTGCATGCTTACCTCGGGGGTGAAGCGGTGCTTCGAGCCATCAATGACGCTGCGGAAATCCACGCCGTCCTCATCCACCACTGCCATGCGCTTGGAACGCTGCGCCACGATGTCACTTCGATCCAAGCCCTTGGTGTCCATTGCCAGCACCTTTTTGAAGCCCACGCCGAGGCTCATCACCTGGAAGCCACCGGAATCGGTGTAGGTTGGGCCGTCCCAGTGCTCAAATGCAGCAACGCCGCCGGCCTCGTCCACAATGTCTGGACCCGGCTGCAAGTACAGGTGGTACGCGTTGGAGAGGATGGCCTGCGCGCCAGTCTGGCGCACCTGCTCCGGGGTGAGCGTTTTCACCGTAGCCTTGGTGGCAACAGGAATGAACGCCGGGGTGTGGATGTCTCCATGAGGGGTGTGGATGATCCCGGTGCGGCCGTGGCGCCCGGACCCCGGCTGCCCGTCTGCGTGAAGCTCAGTTCCGAGCGTAAAGGAAGTATCTGGGTTGGTCATGCGCGGCTGTGCTCCTTTTGTAGCTTGTGGCCTTCAACGTCAAGGTGCGGCAAGATCTTATCCAGCCACTTTGGCATGTGCCACGTGCGATGCCCCATGAGGAACATCGCGGCTGGCACAAAGGCCATGCGGATCACAAAGGCGTCAAAGAGCACGCCCGCACCCAGTGCAAAGCCGAAGATCTTGATGAACGGGATTGGCTGGCCAATGAACGCAACGAACACCGCAATCATGATGAGTGCAGCGGCAGTGACCACGCGCGCCGACTTGGCAAAGCCCTCCACCACAGACTCCTCAGTGGCGTTCAGCAGCGTACCTGGGCGCATGGTGTCCCCGTCATTGCTGGCGAAATGCTCACGCATGGCGGACACCAAGAACACCTGATAATCCATTGCCAAACCAAAACACACGCCAATGAGGAAGATCGGCATGAACGCGATGATCGGCCCAGGCGTTGGCACCAGCCCCCACAGGCCCTCCTGCCAGAACGCCACGGTCACGCCAAAGGCGGCACCCACGGACAGCAGGAAGCCCGCACCCGCCACGATTGGTACCCAGAAGCTGCGGAACACGATCATGAGCAGCAACACCGCCAAGCCCACCACGATGCCCAGATATTGCGGCATCACTTCCGCGAGGCGGTTGGTGATGTCTTGCTGCACCGGCACCAAACCCGTGATGCCAGTCTCCGCGCCGGTGGCCTCCTGGATTTGCGGCTCTTGCAGGCGCAATGCGGAGATGAGTTCATTGGTTGCCGGGTCCTCCGGCGCGCTTTCCGGGGTGAGCAGAAGCTGCGCCGCCAGCCCATCCTCACTTTGGCCCACGATCTGCACATGCTTCACGCCCTGCACCGTGGAGAACTTTTGCACGACATAAGAAAACGTGCTCTGCGCTGCGGCAACCTGCGGATCAAACTCCTGCCCCGCTGCCTCAGCACCCTCCCGCTGGGCGCGCACCAACGGCTCCAACGCGGGGGCGTCGGCACGCGCTTCATGCCCATCCACAATCACCAGGAACGGTGAGTTGATGCCGGGGCCGAAGCCTTCCGCCAAAAGCTCTGCCGACGCTCGCTGGGTGGTCCCGCGGTCAGCCTGAGTATCGGAGGGCAAGGAGAGCTGGAGCTGGGCGATTGGCAAAGAAAGCGCTCCCAGGCCAATCACGCAGGCAGTGAGGACCGCACCCGGATGCTTCTGCACAAAGTTCACCCAAGCCCGGCCCATGGTGTTGGTGGGGCTTGTTGGATCAGTTGAAGGGGTGCGGCCCTTCCGAATCCGCAGTGCAAACGTGCGCTCCCCCAGCACGCCGAGCAGAGCCGGGACCAGGGTGAGAGACACCATCACGGCCAGCGCCACCGTGACGGCGGCGGCGATACCCATGTAGGTGAGGAACGGGATCTGCGCCAAACCGAGCGCCACCAACGCAATGATCACCGTGAGGCCAGCGAACACCACCGCGGAGCCAGCCGTACCAGTGGCAATGCCGGCGGCTTCCTCAAGGGGTTTGTCGTGGCGCTCGCGGCGGAAGCGGAAGAGGATGAACAGGGCGTAGTCGATGCCCACGGCCAAACCCAACATCACCGCCAACACCGGGGTGACGTTGTTCAGGGAAACCCACGCCGTCATAAGCGTGACCAGCAGCGACCCCAGGCCCACGCCCACAATCGCGGTGATCAGCGGCAAGCCGGCGGCAACAAAGGAACCGAACGTGACCACCAGGATCACGGCTGCCACGCCAATGCCGATGATTTCCGAGGTGGACTCAATCACAATCGGGTCACCAAAACCCGCCCCACCGGCCTCCACCTGCAGGCCCTCGGCGCGGCCCACATCCATGGCAGCGGTGATGGCATCGCGCTGTTCCTGAGTGACGTCCGCGGGAAGCGCAACGTCCAGGTCAAATGCGGTGTAGGCGATCCGGCCATCTGCACTCACCAGGCTGAGGTTCGCGGCATCCGCCAACGCCAACTCCTCCGGCAGGCCAGACGCAGTGCTCTGCTCCACCACCATCTGCTCAAGCTGTGGGCTCAGCGTAAGCGGATTACCAAAGCGCTGACCAGGCACAAGGCCGTCTACGTTCGCCTCGAGGCTATCCACCACGTCCTGCACGGCCTGCTCATTCTGTGGGTCGTCCAAGCGCTGCCCCTCCGGGGCGGCAAACACCACCGTCACGCCGGCGGCAGTCATGGGGTTATCCGCATCCGGGAAGTTTTCCGCATACAGCTCAAACGCGCGGGCGCCGGGGGTGTCGTTGATCTCAAAGACGTCGTTGTACCCCTGCTGGAACGCAAGTGCCGAGCCGCCCACAGCAGCCAGCAACACCGCCCACGCAGTAATCACCAACCACTTCGCGCGAAACGACCACCTTCCAAGGCGGTAAAGAAAATCAGCCACTACTCCCTAGGCTCCCTTATTCACACTTATTCACAATCAATTCGCGCGCCGGTGTGCGCCGGCTGTGTGTTGTGTTACCGGGCGAGTCCCAAGTGGCGCGCGTTGCTCCAAGTAGCCAGCCTACTACGGCTAGGGAAAATGGCATTTTGCTGGGGCGGGGGGTTGCTGGGCGGGTAGGGGTTGCGGGGCCGGGTGGCTTGCGGGGGTTGGCGCGTTGGTCGATAGGGCGCGTAGGTCGATACCTTAAAGTCGATACCACCCAAATTTCCCCGAAAATCGCCGCCCTATCGACCAACGCCACGGGCTATCGACTTTAAGCCATCGACCTTTAGCCCAGAACGGCGAAAGAATCATATTCCGCCAGCCGAACCCCGAGGCGCACGCCGTATGAGGAAACCCCAGGGCACCGTTTTGTTCACGGTGCCCTGGGGCTTCAAAAACACGCGGTGGCGGCGGGATTTGAACCCGCGGTTGGGGGTTACCCAACACTCGCTTTCGAGGCGAGCACCTTCGGCCGCTCGGACACGCCACCGCCGATCAGCCTAACGGAGTGCCTACAACAGCGGCAAATCACCAGCCACGCCACGAACACCACCAACACCGCCACCAGCACCGCCACGCACTTCGGCGAAGAAGTCCCTGAGGAGTTGGGCGCATTCGTGTTCCAGCACGCCGCCTCGAACTTCCATCTGGTGGAGGGCCATGGGGTCGCGGATGACGTCGAACACGGATCCCACGGCACCCGTTTTGGGTTCAAAGGCGCCGAATACCAGTGCGCCTACGCGGGCGCCAACAAGGGCGCCCGCGCACATCGTGCATGGCTCCAACGTGACTACCAGCGTGCAGTCCTCAAGGCGCCAACCTGCGCCCAACGCCCGCACGGCCTGCCGGATCGCGAGGACCTCGGCGTGGGCGGTGGGGTCGTGGTCGGTTTCCCTGCGGTTGGTGGCCCGCGCCAGTACGTTGCCTTCGGGGCCGTAGATGAGGGCGGCGCAGGGGACGTCTGCAGGGGGTGTGGTGCGCGCGTGCGCGATGGCCTCCCGCATCCAGGTTTCAGCTTGGGCTTGGCCAGCCGGGGTGGGCAGCACAGGACGCACTAGAGGTCAGCGAGTTCGTCTTCAAAGCCCAGCTCTTCCGCAATGCGTAGTAGCTGTTCGGATGCCCACCAGTCGATTTCGTCGGTGATCACTTGCATCACTTGTTCACTCACGCCAAGGTCGGCGAGGATGTCAAAGTCACCTTCGGCGTATGGCTCTTCATCGGCGTCTGGGATGTCTACGTCCAGCTCGTCGAGGATATCGGCGGCAAAGTCGTCTTCGGCCGCGGCGGTGGCGTCGGAAAGCAAGAATTGGACGCGGGTGGGTGTGGGCCGCACGATCACAAAATAGTCGTTGTCTACGCAGAGCAGGGCGAATGCTGCACCTTCGGAGCGTAAGTTCCGCACCGCGTTCACGGAGGTGCGCACGTTCGTGAAGTCGTCTTCAAAGGGGCGCACCTGCCATGCGCCTTCAACCCGTGCCACTGTTACTGCGAAATCTTGCTTCATACCGCTCAACACTACTGCGCTTGTGCCATGCTTGTCAGGGTGAGTATCCATCAAATTTCCCGCCCCGTATGCATCCTGGGCCTCGGCCTGATTGGCGGCTCCCTCTTGCGCGCCCTCCACGCGGAAGCGGTGCCTGCGTTTGGCTACAACCGCTCCCCTTCTGGCGTGCGCGCCGCAGAGAAGGAAGGCTTTGATGTCTCCGCGGACCTCACCGAGACGCTGCAGCGCGCCGAACGCGAGGGCGCCTTGATTGTGCTGGCCACCCCCATGCCCGCCATCGACTCCCTCCTCACCGCCATCGCCGAGCACGCGCCGAGCTGCGGCATCACGGACGTGGTGAGCGTCAAAGCACAGGTCTACGAGCTCATCTGCGCGCACGGCATGCAGGAACGCTACGTGGGCGGGCACCCCATGGCCGGCACCGCCGACTCCGGCTGGACCGCCTCACAAATCGACCTCTTCAAAGGCGCAGCGTGGGTGGTCACGTTTGACTACGCAGCGAGCATGTACGACGCCGCCAGCACCCCAGCAACGCAGGCTCCCAGCGCGGAAATCAGCGCTGAGTGGGTGCAGCTTTGGATTGACGTGGCGAACATGGCGAACCTCGTGGGCGCTGAAGTGATCCCAAGCCGGGTGACGCACCACGACGCCGCCGTGGCCCGCATCTCCCACCTGCCGCACCTGCTGGCAGAGGCGCTGGCAATTGTTGGCGACAACGGCGGTGCCCTGGCTCTCTCCCTGGCTGCGGGCAGTTTCCGCGATGGCACCCGCGTGGCCGGCACCGCCCCTTCCCTGGTGCGCGCCATGTGCGAAACCAACCGCGACGCCCTGGTAGACGCCCTCGACGAAGCGCTCTCACTGCTCACCGACGCCCGCGCACACTTAGTGGAAACCCCGCCCAACCTGCAAGAACTGGCTGACGCAGGTTACCGTTCCCGCGTTCGCTACGAGGCCCGCGCGGTAGGCGGCGCCGTTTCCAGCAGGCCCGTGTTCCGCGTCCACCCTGACCCCACCAATCCCGGCTGGATCAGCCAGCTCATCCAGGCAGAAAACCTTGGGGCCCGCGTGGACGTGTTCTAGCGGCTCCCCACCAGCGCCCCGCGGATTACCTCTAGGGCGTCTGCCAGTACGGCGTCGCTGCAGCTTCCAAAACCAAACACCACGCCGTTGAGCTGTCCCTCACGGCCGTCACGGCTGTCACGGCCGTCACGGCTGTCACGGCCCTCGTGCACCGCACGGCCCACGGCAACGCCTTCTCCCGAGCCACCCCAGTACCCCTCCAGCGGCATCACCCCGTACCCGCCCTGCGCGCAGGCCTCCACTACCTCTGCGCTGGGCCGCTCGCACAGCACTACGGCGTGCAGGCCGCCGCTAATGGGCATGAGCTCCACGCCGTCACCGCTGAGGTCCCCGAGTGCGGCCTGCACCATGTCCCGGCGGCGCCGGTACACACGCCTCCTGGACTGCGTGTGCCTGCGCAGCGCCCCGCTTTCCAGGTAGGCCGCCAGCGCGAGCTGTGGAATCGCACCCACCGGGGAGCCCAGCTCGCGGCGTGTTTGCGTCACCCGGTCCACCAGCGCCGCCGGCAGCACCACATAGCCCACCGCCAGCGCGGGGGTGAGCAGCGCAGAGAAGGTCCCCAGCAGGATAGTGCGGGTAGGGTCCAAGGCGTGGAGTGCTGGCAGGGGTTGGCCGGTGTAACGCAGTTCGGAGTCGTGGTCATCCTCGATCAGCCAGGCATCGTTGCTGCGCGCCCATTGGACCAGCTCGTGGCGCCGCTGCGCACCGAGCGCCCCTCCGTATGGATACTGGTGGCTTGGGGTGACCAGCAGCGCCTCAGCCTGCGGAACTTGCGCGGGCAGGATGCCGTGGGTGTCCATGGGGGCGTCCACTAGCTTGCAGCCGTGGTGCCCAAACACGCGGCGCAGCCCTGGGAATCCCGGTTGCTCCACTGCCACCGTTTCCACATCGAGGGCACGCAGCACCATGCCCAGGCCTTCACGCGCGCCTGCGCTGATCAAAATGTGGCTGGGGTCTGCAGCAACGCCGCGCATGTGCCGTAGGTGCTCAGCAATCTGGACTCGCAGTTCCCAACTTCCCAGGGGTTCCAGTTCCTGCAAGGGGGCTGCCACTGCTTGGCGCCATGCGGCGCGCCAGGACGACGTTGCCAGCGCCTCAGCATCCGGGGCTCCAGGGCGTAGCACGGTTACAGAGGGGGTGGAGGGCTTAGCCTGTGGTTTCGGCGCAGGTAAGGGGTGCACCTGCGCGAGCGCGGGGTTGATCCGAGTGCCCGCGCCTTGTGCACCCTCCACGTAGCCTTCTGCGGCGAGCTGTTCATACGCCGCTACTACCGTCCCGCGGGACACCCCCAGGGTGCGAGCTAGGCTGCGGGTGGAGGGTAGGTGATCGCCTGGGCGGAGGTTTGCGCAAGCGATGTGCCCGCGCAGCCATTCCGCGATCTGCACCGGCAATGGGCCCGAGGAAAACGTGGGAAGGTCTGGGAGCTGAACCACTGTTTCTGAACGCACCCTAATTAGTATAGTGGCCCAATACAACACGCCTCATTTGGATATTGCGATAGACCACTTTGGGGCCGCAGAATATCCCCCATGACTGAAACCAACACTGAAACCAACATTGCAACAACCAAAGTGAAACGCGGCCTGGCGGACATGCTCAAGGGGGGCGTGATCATGGATGTGGTCACGCCGGAGCAGGCACGGATTGCGGAGGACGCGGGGGCGTCGGCAGTCATGGCGCTGGAGCGCGTGCCCGCAGACATCCGTGCCCAGGGCGGCGTTGCCCGGATGTCTGACCCAGACCTCATTGAGGGGATCGTGAACGCTGTGGACATCCCGGTGATGGCGAAGGCCCGCATTGGGCACTTTGTGGAGGCACAGATCCTGGAGGCGCTGGGGGTGGATTTCATTGATGAGTCCGAGGTGCTCTCCCCCGCCGATTACACGCACCACATCAACAAGTGGGATTTCAAGGTGCCGTTCGTGTGCGGCGCCACCAACCTGGGCGAGGCACTGCGGCGCATCACTGAGGGTGCGGCGATGATTCGTTCCAAGGGTGAGGCCGGCACTGGCGACGTCTCCGAGGCGGTGCGGCACCTGCGCACCATCCGCGGCGAGATCAATCACCTGCGCACCTTGGACAAGGACGAACTCTATGTGGCAGCCAAGGAGCTGCAGGCTCCGTATGACCTGGTTGCGGAGGTGGCGGCAACCGGCAAGCTGCCCGTGGTGACGTTCGTTGCCGGCGGTGTGGCCACGCCCGCCGACGCCGCCCTGGTCCGCCAAATGGGCGCCGAAGGCGTGTTCGTGGGCTCCGGCATTTTCAAGTCCGGCAACCCCGCCGCCCGCGCGAAGGCCATCGTGGAGGCAACCACCTTGTTCGACGACCCCACCGCCCTGGCCCGTCTCTCCCGCAACCTCGGCGAGGCCATGGTGGGCATCAATGTTGCCGACGTCCCCGCACCCCACCGCCTGGCCGAACGAGGCTGGTAATGCGCATTGGCATCCTGGCCCTCCAGGGCGGCGTGGAAGAACACCAGGCGATGCTGGAACGCCTTGATGCGGATGTGGTGCGGGTGCGCCGCCCTGATGAGCTCGAAGGGCTAGACGGCCTGGTGATCCCCGGCGGCGAATCCTCCGTAATTGACCGCCTGGCCAGAACATTTGGCCTTGCCAACCCCCTCATGGACGCCATCGCCGCCGGCTTGCCCGTAATGGGCACCTGCGCCGGGCTGATTTACCTAGCCAAGGAGGTTCACGGCCTGGCACCCGGGCAGCAAACGCTGGGCGCGCTGGACATCACTGTGGCGCGCAACAGCTTTGGCAACCAGCAGGATTCCTTTGAAACCACCCTAGATGTGGGGCCGGTCCGGGACTTCCCCGCCGTGTTTATCCGAGCCCCGAAGGTGCTCGCGGTGGGCGCCGGCGCTGCGGAGGTTGCTGCGCTTCCCGACGCCACCATCGTTGGCCTACGCTCCGGAAACCTACTGGGGTTGAGTTTTCACCCAGAGTCCACCCCTGATATGCGCGTGCACCAGTGGTGGTTGGAGGAGTTTGTAGGGGGTTAGGGCATAGAAAAACACCGAGCAACGTTGTGGCTTGTCCCCAAATCACAACATCACTCGGTGTTACTGTCCCGCCCAGCCGGAGCGGGCAGGACTCACGACCCTAATCGAAGCTACCCACAACGAAGGGCCGTGGCTTTTGCCACCCGCCCAATTCAACTCAACAGCGGTTGGTTGGATTGGGCGGGTGAAGTCACTTTCCCTTTGTGGGGGTTTAGCTTTCCTTGCGGCGGCGGGTCACCAGCAGCAACGCACCAGCAGCAGAAGCAAGCAGCGCAGCGGCAAGAGCAGCTACCACACCGGACACACCAGTGTTCGCCAACGCACCACGCACACCCTTAGCAGGCTGAGCAGACTGCGCGGACTGACCAGGCTGCACACCCTTAGAAGGCTGCTGACCCTGGTTGTTCTGGTTGCTCTGAGCACCCTGAGTGCCCTGGTTGCTCTGGTTTGCACCAGCAGAACCATTGGAAGAACCATTGCTAGAACCATTCGAGGAACCATTAGCCAGACCACCGAGGATCGCACCACCGATAATCCACGGCAACAAACCACCACCATTGCTGGAACCACCATTGTTGGAACCACCATCACCAGGGGTAGAAGGCGTGTTGTTCGCAGAATCAGACACAGTCACCGTAAACGTCTCAGTGTCCACAGAACCATCAGGATAGGTCACCTCAACAGTCACCGTGGTCTTATCACCAGCAACAGCACCTGCAGGAGGCGTCACCGTGATAGAACCATCAGGATTGACCGTAGTGGTCCAACCCTTATCAGACTCCGCAGTCACCTCAGAACCAGCTGGCAACGCATCACCATCATTTGGAACAGTCACAGACTCACCAGGCTTGACCTCAACATTGTTCCAATCCGGAGTGGTGTTCGTTGCATCATCACCAGCACCAGATGGATCCTCAACCGTCACGGTGAAGGTCTCTTCATCAACCGAACCATCAGGGTAGGTCACCTCAACAGTCACCGTAGCCTTATCACCAGGGGTCGCATCCGCAGGAGGCGTCACCGTCACAGTGCCATCCGGCAAGGTGGATACATCCCAACCTGGCTGATCCACAGTCGCATCAACCGTAGAACCATCAGGAATGGTCTCACCAGTATTCGGAACAGTCACAGGAGTATCCGCAGGAGTAGAAGAGTTATCCCACTCAGGAGTGATATCCGTAGCCATCGTCGAAGGATCGATGATGTCAGCAACACCATCATTGTCCTTATCGGTGATACCTACATGGTCAGGATCCTCATCAGGAGTGGTGGACTCATCACGATTCTTGATGCCATCACCATCGGTATCCTCATCACCATCATTGGTGCCATCACCATCAGTGTCAGGATTACGAGGATCAAGATCAGC
>NZ_JANIKJ010000026.1:0-20814 GCF_024580965.1 Corynebacterium kozikiae | reverse complement strand
GGTTTGGGGGTTGGTTTGGGGGCTGGCTTGGGGCTGTGCCTGATTACGTTGGTCGATAGGCCCGTAGGTCGATAGCTAAAAGTCGATAGGACCCAATTTTCCCCAAAATCCGGCGTCCTATCGACCAACGCGGCGTCCTATCGACTTTAAGCTATCTACCAACACCCAAAACGCCCCGAAACACCCAGACTGCACGCAATCCACCCCCCGCACCCCCGCAATCCGCGTATTTCCGCAAACCCCTTGACGCTCCCCGATCCAAACACTAAAGTCCCACTTACCCGGTAACTACTTACCCAGTAAGTATCTATCTACCACCTGCTTCACCGGAAAGTCCCATACACCCAACCAAAGGAGGTGCTCATGGCAATCAAACACGCGCTACTTGCGCTGCTCTCTCAGGGCAACAACACCGCAGCAAGTTTGCAGACGGCGTTCGATGAAGCCACGGGCAGCGTCTGGCCACTGAACATCGGGCAAGTTGCCCAGACACTCACCCGCCTGGAACGCGACCAACTCATTGAGCAATCAGAATCCCCACACACCAGTGGACGCGCCGCAAAGGTATACACGCTCACCGAATCCGGCCAATCCGAACTCGATCAGTGGTGGACCTCAGCACACAAACGCTCGGAAAATGACCGGGATGAGCTTGTCACCAAGGTGGCCGTGGCACTCGCCGTGGGGCTCACTCCAAAGAGCCTGCTCAAGACCTTCGATACGCAACGGCAATCCACAATTGCAGAGCTCGGCGCGCTGAACCGGGCAGCACAAGCACTCCCCGAGGCCCATCTCCCAGAACGCCTCGCCCTCGAGCGCAAGATCTTTGAGCTTGAAGCTGAGGTCCGTTGGCTGGAACGCGCAGAGTCGCTCATCAAGAACCAGCCAAACAACTCCGGCCCAACCCAATCCCCACGGACTTAGGAGCACACCGTGTCTACTCTTCCTCTTGAATTTCGCGATGTCACCTGCACCTTTGGCCCTGAGGCAAACAGGGTGCATGCTCTACGCAACGTCAGTTTCTCGCTGAATCCCGGCGAGCTCGTTGCGGTGATGGGTCCCTCTGGCTCCGGTAAGTCGACGCTGCTCAATATCGCCGGCCTGCTGCTGCAACCCACCAGCGGCGAGGTGCTTATTGATGGCGTGGAAACCTCCCAGATGAGCCAGAAAAAAACAGCTGAGCTGCGCCGCGACCATCTCGGCGTGGTATTCCAACGCTACAACCTCATGAGCACCTTCACGGTTGGGGAAAACGTTGCGCTCCCCTTGGAGCTCGGCGGCCAAAAGCTCAAAGAAATGCGCGGTGAGATCCAGCGCGCACTCGCCGAAGTCGGCCTGGAGGACATCATTGACCGTTTCCCGGAAGAAATCTCGGGCGGCCAGGCGCAGCGAGTTGCAATTGCCCGTGCGCTCATCGGCAGCCGCGGCATCATCTTGGCCGACGAACCCACCGGCGCCCTCGACACCGCCACCAGCGATGACGTGATGCGCATCCTGCGCGGGCGAATCGACGCCGGGGCGGCAGGCATCTTGGTCACACACGAAGCTCGCTTTGCAGGGTGGGCTGACCGGGTGATCTACCTGCGTGACGGACAGATCGCAGACTAGAAGGGACAAAACATGCTTCGTGTTTCAATGCGCCCTGCGCTCAGAGATCGCCATTGGGTGCTACTGCTCGCCATCGTGCTGATCGCGATCCCCACCGCGCTCGCCTCCTATTTCTCCATGGAGTCCCACTCGCGGGAGCGCTTCAGCCAAACGACCAATCGCGAGAATGTGTTGGTGTACCAGGGTGGTACGTGCACCCAGGGCATCACTGGATGGTCAAACCACTGCACCGGCGTGGAAGACAACCCGGCGCTTCCCGAGCCGATGCTCACCGCACCCGAGGAGCTCACCACCGGGCTGCACGCCATTTCCCAGGGCACAGTGTTGTTGAGCAATAACGGCACAGCGGTGGAAGGATGGGTCACGGCAATCGACCCAGCAATCTCACTGTTTGGGGAGAACACCCCGGAGGTCGGCGAGGTTGTGCTCTCCCAGCGGGATGCGCAGCGTCTTGGCGTGAGCGTCGGGTCCCAGGTGGAGGCTACCCTCGCCACAGAAGATGGTGAGCAAAGCACTACCTTGACCGTCTCCAACGTCGGACCGGGTTGGGATACCACGGTGGTCTCCCCCACCTTGCCCATCGGCCAAGCCACCAACGCCGTCACTGAGTACATCTTGGTGCAGGATACGCCCATGACCTGGCAACAGGTGTTGGACTACAACGCCCAAGGTTTTGTGGTCCGCAGCCAGTCTGTCATGCAGAACCCTCCTCCAATCGAAGAGGTTCCAGCGGAGTTCCAAGACGAATACCGATTTTATGTACTCGACAACCCGAGGCTCGAGGGATGGTTGTTCACCTTCTTGGGTCTCAGCGCTTACACCGCGATAGGAACGATCCTCCTGCTGCTTATTGCGCCGGTATTTGCGGTGATCTCCACGAGGAAGACCAGGGAATACGCACTCATGCGTTCCCAGGGTGCCACCACTGGCGCAGTCAAGGTTGCAGTCACCACCTACGGGCTCATCGCCGGCGTGTTGGGCGCTGCTTTGGGCACCCTCGCGGGCATCGGCTTCTTTGTTGTGTCGTGGAAGCAGCAATTCCCCACCTGGCCCATTACCTTCCCAATCGGTTGGCTGCTCGCGTTCTTCGGTATTGCGGTACTTGGTAGCGTCGTTTCCGCTTTCCTGCCAGCAATCTTTGCCTCGCGCGCGAACATTGTGGGCAGCATGGAGGGCGCGCAGGCGGATAGGTTGCTGCGCTGGCGGCCTTGGATGCTGATCGGCCCGGTAGCGCTGGCGATCCTGGCGATAATTTGCGCTGTGTACACCCGCTTCACCTCCAACTATGACAACCTTCTATTCACCGAGGAAGGCCCCGAAAGCACATGGAAAATCCTCATCGTGGGCGTGCTGTACTTCACCGTGGTGGGGGCCATTATTCCGGCTGTTGCGCTCTCGATCCCAGCGGCCGTGTACGGGTTGGGGCTGATCTCCCGTCCGCTCGGCGCACGCATTGGGGCGCGGTTGCTGCGGCGACAATGGCTCAAGTCCGTCCCGGTTGCCGCGGGTATCGCGGCGCTGACTTTCGCCGGGCTGTGGATGAGCAGCACCGGAAGCTACACCACTCAAGCGGAGCAGCAAACCTTCGAGGGCTCCTTCTCGGTCGAGCTTCAAGATTCCGCCCTCCGTCAGTTCGCCACCAGCACTGACACCGCTGGCACCTCCTTGCCTGCGCTCAGCCAATCCCTCCAGTTCACACTGGCAAATCCTGGGGATTACTACGAAGCTCGTGACTTCAGCGCGCAAGCCACTCTCGGCGTGCAGGCAATCGAGGGCAACAGCGAGTCCTTGGCGTTGTTCAAGCTTGACGACGCGCGCAGGGCCGAAGCACTCAAGGCGCTGGGCGAGGGCAAAATTCTGGTCTCGAGCGCAGCCGATGTGGGTGACACCGCAGTGTTCCGCTTGGATGACTTCAGCTCAGAAGAAGGTGCGCGGGCCTTTGAAGCGCCAGTCGCCGCCGTGTTGCCGCCATACTTCACGGGCATGCTTGTGCCAATGCAGGCAGCCCAGGAGTACAACATCCCAATGGATGCGCAGGCCATTGTGACCACATCCCCGTCTGAAAGCGGGCTGGTAGTGGCACACATTGAGGAACAACCAGACCGCACACCGCAAATGCGGGTGGCCCTGATGGTCTCTGCGCTTTGCTTGGTGATCTTGGCTGGGTTGAGCGTGTTGGATTCCCGCGCGGCCAAGAGGCAGCAGGCGCAACTTGCTGCTATTGGTGCTTATCCGTCAACCTTGGCAAGCATTGGCGCCTGGCAGCTTGGGCTGTTGGCGTGGGTTGGCTCGTGGATTGGCTTGGGTTCTGGCGTGCTGATGAAGCTGGCAACCTCCACGCCTACCACCTACGATGACCTCGGCCGGGTGCTGGCCTTCAGCACGCACGGCCTAGACGCCAACGTATTCCTTGGCATGCTGGTGGTTGGTGTGCTGATGCCTCTGCTCGCAGCAGGCGTGGGCTACCTGCTTACAGCTTTTCCAAAGGCAGACCTCCAATCAGCATAAGGCGGACTTTGCCGGCTGAGCCGAAGTCGATCATCACCGTGGCTCGAGCGCCTTCTCCGGAGGCCTCGATCACGGTGCCCAGCCCATATTTTTCATGAACCACACGATCTCCAACCACCAGGTGGAGGTCGTTGTTCTTTTTCGGCGCCGTGGGGATCGCGCGCTTGCGCGGACTTCGTGAGGTTTGCGGGGACCGCTGCCCCCACGGCTGCTCGCCACCCCAACTGCCGGAGGCCGGGGCGTTCCACGCATCGTCCCAGCCGGATGAGGTTGGTTCCTCCCTGCGCCAGTCGATCAGTTCCTCCGGGATTTCCGCCAGGAACCTCGATGGTGGGTTGGTCACCGCGTTGCCCCAAGAACTGCGCAGCATGGCCCTGGATACATACAGCACGCGCCGTGCGCGGGTGATCCCCACATATGCGAGGCGACGTTCCTCCGCCAGCTCCTTGGGATCGCCAAGTGCGCGCATGTGCGGAAATTGGCCGTCTTCCCAACCAGTTAAGAACACCACGGGGAACTCTAGGCCTTTGGCGGTGTGCAGTGTCATGAGGGTGACCACCCCTTGGTCGTCATCAGGGATCTGGTCCGCATCCGCAACCAGGGAAACCCGCTCCAAGAATGCCTGCACGCTACCGGGTTCCGGCTGCGTAGGGTCCACCGGCTCCTCGTCCGTATCAGGATCTAGGCCCATCTGATTGGCCACTTCTGAGGTGAATTCACGCGCCACTGAGACTAGTTCGTGGAGGTTGTCCAGCCGAGCCCCGTCTTGGGGATCGTTGCTTGCTTCCAGTTCTGCGCTGTAGCCGGTGGCATCAAGAATGTTGTTGAGCGTGCCGCCGATATCTGGCAGGCCCGTTGCAGGATCCGTTTCGGGTACGCGCAGGCCATCCATGAGTTCCAGGAACCCCGCGATCGCCTTTTGCCCGCGTGCCCCCAGCAGCCCGATGTTGCCCTGGGCCGCGTCGTGAAGCGCCTCAGTGAAGCTGATCCCTAGGGAATCGGCGTGGACCTGAACGGTAGCAAGTGCTTTGTCACCGATGCCGCGGCGTGGGGTGTTGATGATGCGGCGTAGTGAGACTTCGTCGCTGGGGTTGTCGATGAGGCGCAGGTAGGCGATGATGTCTCGGATTTCCTTGCGCTCGTAGAAGCGGGTGCCGCCGACCACGCGGTATGGGATGCCGGTGCGGATGAAGACGTCTTCCACCGCGCGCGAGGAGCTGTTGGTGCGGTACATCACCGCGATGTCCTGGTAGCCCACGCCTTGATCGCTGAGCGCATCAATTTCCGTGGCAATGAACCGGGCTTCGTCGTGCTCGTTGTCCGCCACGTAGCCGACGATGCGTTCGCCGTCGCCCGCATCTGTCCACAGCTTTTTCTCCCGGCGGTTCTCATTGCGCGCAATCACGGCGTTGGCGGCAGACAAGATGGTTTGGGTGGAGCGATAGTTCTGCTCCAGCAGGATGGTCTCCGCCTCCGGGTAGTCACGCTCGAACTCCTCGATGTTGCGGATGGTGGCACCGCGGAAAGCGTAAATGGACTGGTCCGAATCACCCACCACACACAGCTCACTTGCTCCTTCACCCGTACCCACGAGCTCCTTGATGAGCACATATTGGGCGTGGTTGGTGTCTTGGTACTCGTCGATCAACACGTGGCGGAAGCGACGGCGATAGTACTCCGTGACCTGCGGGTGCTGCTGGAAGATACGAACGGTCTCACCGATGAGGTCATCAAAATCCACCGCGTTGGCTAGGCGCAGGCGCCGCTGGTACTCCACAAACACCTGCGCGATCACCCGCTCAAAGGGGTTGCGAGTGTTTTCTGCCTCCTCGAGTGCCTGCTCGGGGCCGATGAGCTCGTTTTTCAGGTTGGACACTCCGGTGGCAAGCAGCCTTGGGGTGAACTTCTTGATGTCAAGCTGCATGTCCTTGGAAATCATGGCGAACAGCCGCTTGGAATCGTCGGAATCATAAATCGTGAAGTTCGTGTTCAACCCAGCCACCAACGCAGCCTGTTCGCGCAGGATCCGCACGCATGTGGAGTGGAATGTAGACACCCACATCCTCTGCGCCTGCGGGCCAACGAGCTGCCCCACGCGCTCCCGCATCTCCGCTGCGGCTTTATTGGTAAAGGTAATGGCCAATATTTGGCCGGGGTGCACCCCGCGGGCACGCATCAAATACGCGATGCGCCTAGTGAGCACGGCGGTTTTACCGCTGCCTGCGCCAGCCACGATCAGCAGCGGCGAACCAATGTGTTCCACCGCTTGAAGTTGCTGAGGATTGAGGCCCTCTACAAGGTCAGCCACTGGTGCGAAGCCTTGCTGGTGCACTGCGCCCGCCTGCTGCCCCGCACCTCCAAGCGGCTGTTCAGCACGCGGCTCGTTCCGCGAAGCAAATGGATTCTGGGGGGAACTCTGGCGTGTGGTGCTTGGGGAGAATGGGTTGTTCGTATTCATCACATCCAAACCTACAACGTAGCCCCGACACGGGGGATTTCCCTTGGGTTTCGTGGCAGAATACATGCCATGACTTCCTCCGACGAACACTTTGAGATTCGCATGCCAAGCGGCACCGATGATCCTCTCTCTGACGCTGAGATCCAGCGTTACCGCGAGGAAATCAACCGCTTGGACCGCCAAATCTTGGATGCTGTGAAGCGCCGCGCTGAAATCTCCCAGGCCATCGGCCGCACCCGCATGGGTTCTGGTGGCACCCGGCTGGTGCACACGCGTGAGGTGGCCATCATTAATCAGTTCCGGGAAGAAATCGGCGAGGAAGGCCCCAACCTCGCGGGCATCCTGCTGCGCATGGGTCGCGGCAGGCTCGGCCACAGCAAAAACGAGGCCTAAAAGGGCAATTTTCGACGTCCCCCAGCGCCGCACCCAGCAGCAGCACAGTGGGATGCGGCGCGGGGATCAGGACGGCTTGAGGCTTGGGCCGCGCCTGAAAACGTAATACTTCCCACTGAATGCGGGATTAGTAGCGCCCTAAGCGGCAGCACAGCCCGCGAGCTACTACCGTGGAATGAGTTGCAGTTTTGAGGCGCGCATGTACGCCCACACTATTGCCCATGAATTGAACTGATCACCGAATATCTCATTAACGCATTGGAGAACGTGAACCATGGCTTCTGATACCACCGCCATCACCGCCACCCCCGCATGGTCTAAGCTCGCCGAGCTTTCCCGTAAGGAATTCAACCTGCGCGAGCTGTTTGCCGCAGATGCACAGCGCGCCCAGGATTTGAGCTTCGATGCCGCAGGCCTGCGGGTTGACCTCTCCAAAAACCTCATTGACGCCGACGTCCTTGCAGCCCTCTTGGAGCTGGCTGAAGAAGCCAAGGTGAAGGAAAAGACCGCGGCTATGTTTGGCGGCGAGCACCTGAACAACACCGAGGACCGCGCGGTGCTCCACACTGCGCTGCGCCTCCCCGTTGAGCAAGACCTCACCGTGGATGGCCAGGACGTTGCCGCTGACGTGCACGAGGTGCTGGGCCGCATGCGTGACTTTGCCACCGCCCTGCGCTCCGGCGCATGGTTGGGTGCGACCGGCCACACCATCAAGACCGTCGTGAACATTGGCATCGGTGGCTCTGACCTGGGCCCAGCGATGGCAACCAAAGCGCTGCGCACCTACGCGACCGCCGGCATCACCGCTAAGTTTGTGTCCAACGTTGATCCGGCGGACATCGTGGCGGTACTCGATGAGTGCGACCCCGCCTCCACCCTCTTTGTGGTTGCCTCCAAGACCTTCACCACCCAGGAGACTTTGGCAAACGCCCATGCTGCTAAGCGTTGGCTCGTGGAGAAGCTCGGTGAGCAGGCTGTACCAAAGCACTTTGTGGCTGTATCCACCAACGCGGAAAAGGTTGCCGAGTTCGGCATTGACACCAAGAACATGTTTGGGTTCTGGGAGTGGGTTGGTGGCCGCTACTCTGTGGACTCCGCGATCGGCCTCTCCCTGATGGCAGTGATCGGCCCAATGGACTTCATGCGCTTCCTCGAAGGCTTCCATGCCATGGATGAGCACTTCCGCACAGCCGATTTTTCCCAGAACGTGCCAGTGCTGATGGCGCTGTTGGGCGTGTGGTACAACAACTTCCACGATGCGCAAACTCACGCGGTGCTCCCCTACTCCGAGGACCTTGGGCGTTTCCCCGCCTATCTGCAGCAGCTCACCATGGAGTCCAACGGCAAGTCGGTGCGCCGCGACGGCACCGCTGTCACCGCCTCCACCGGTGAAATTTACTGGGGCGAGCCTGGCACCAACGGCCAGCACGCGTTCTACCAGCTCATTCACCAGGGCACCAAGCTGATTCCAGCAGACTTCATTGGGTTTGCCCGCCCCAAGCAGGATGTGCCCACCGCCACCGGCGAAGGTTCCATGCATGACCTGCTGATGAGCAACTTCTTTGCCCAGACCAAGGTGCTGGCCTTTGGCAAGACCGCTGAGGAAATCGCCGCTGAGGGCGTGCCGGCTGAGCTCGTGGCCCACAAGGTTATGCCGGGCAACCGCCCCACCACCACGATCCTGGCTCCCGAGCTCACCCCAGCGGTGCTCGGCGCCCTGATTGCCCTTTACGAGCACATCACCTTTGTGCAGGGCGTGATCTGGGACATCAACTCCTTCGACCAGTGGGGCGTTGAGCTGGGCAAGCAGCAAGCCAACGACCTCGCCCCAGCAGTGGCGGGCGAGGAGGATGCAAACTCCGGTGACTCCTCCACCGACGAGCTCATCCGCTGGTACCGCGCCAACCGCTAGCTCCTCAGGGCGCGTCGTGTCACGTTTCCCGACGCGCCCACGGCCTCATTCCCCACGGTTACAGGGGGCTAAAAGGTCACCATGGGCCGGTAACCGAATGGCACGGCGTTGCTTGGCACGATGGTCTTGCCAAAGGGGAAGCAGGTCACCGGGATCATCTTGAGGTTGGCGATGGCCAGGGGGATGCCAATGATGGTCACGGCCTGCGCAATGGCGGTGCTCACGTGCCCGAGCGCCAGCCAGAGACCAGCCACCACGAACCAAATCACGTTACTGACCGAGTTCAACGAACTGGCTTGGCTCACTGGTTGCACCACGGTGCGCCCGAAGGGCCACAGGGCGTAGCTGGCCATGCGGAAGCTTGCCACACCCGCGGGGATTGTGACCACGAAAATACATGCGAGCACACCGAAGAACACATACCCCAGCGCCAACCAAATGCCGCCGGTGATCAACCAAATGATGTTCAGGATTGTTTTCATGGCTCCCATTGTGGCGCATGCCTAGGACACACGCCTTAGGGACGGAGAAGTGGCTGGCAATGGGGGCACCACCAGATGATGCGCTCGAGCTCCTGAGTGGGATCGTCCACCAGCGTGGACTTCAAAATAAGCGTGCCGCAGCGCCTGCAGGGCTTGTTGTTTCTCCCAAATACATAGGTGGATTCCCCGGCGCGGCGCACGCCGGTGGTCACTCGGATTGGTGAGTAGCGGTTTTCCCACATCAGCCTGCGGGTGACTGCGAGCACTTGGTCCAGGTCCACGGCGGCCACCGGCGTTGCGGGGTGAATGCCGCAGACAAAGCAGATTTCCGCGCGGTATTCATTGCCTACTCCGGCGAGCATGGTTTGGTCGAGCAGTGCCAAGCCAATGGCTCGGGTGCGGTTGGTGAGGATTCTTTGTTTGGCCTCGGCCTCGCCGCGGTCTGGCCAGTGCTCGTCCAGGACGTCTGGGCCTAGGTGGGCAATGGGCTCGGGATAAGTGTCTGTGGGAAACACTCTGGCAAAGCCGAGTTCGTGGCCCACTACCTCGATTGGACCGGCTGGATCGTCCAACACCAGCACTACCCTTGCGGTATGGCCTGGCTTCTTCCAGCGCTGGCCTTTGCGGTGGACGGCCCAAGTGCCCTCCATTTTCAAGTGGGTGTGCAAGGTGAGGTCCTCAAAGGCCATGAACAGGTGTTTGCCATAAGGCCAAACCCTGCTCACTTGGCGCGGTTCAAAATGCACGTTGGCGTAGCGCGGCACCCGCATGCTGCTTTGCAGCACCTTACGGCCCTGCATGAACTGCATACGGTGGGAGAGTTGAAAAATGGAATCGCCTTCCGGCATTGCTCACCTCCTGCGGTATCCGCCGGACCGGAATCCGCCTGTTCGTGGTTCTGGTGTGCCATCTTGGGGCAGGTACTCCAGTGCGTCCGCCAGGCTAGGCCCATTTTTTCTGCCCTGAACCCCAAAAGAGTCTGTGCCGCTGTGGGCGCTGGGGGCGTCGGCACTGCTGTGTTGCGCGGTGGGGATTCGTACTCCGCGTGGGGTGATGCTCGCTCCGGCTTGACGCAGGGCGCTCAGCAGGGGTGATTGGAGCGCGGGGGTGGCGTTGATGGTTTCAATGGTGAGATTGCGTTGGGGGTGTTGGCCGAGTGCCCACACGATGAGCGGGAGGTGCAGGTTGAGGGTTTGGGTATCCTGTTCCTCGGCGATGAGCGTGAGCGTTTTGCCGCCGCGGGAGAGGTGGGCGAGCGGGAGGCCGTCAGCTAAGACCACCACTGCCCCGGCTGCCCTGGAGACGCGGTGTTCGCCGGGCCACGGCAGCGCCGCGCCGTAGGGGTTGGCGGGGTCGCAGGCCGCGAGCAGGTACACGTCTGGTTCTTCGGAGCCGCTGGGCCAGGTGGTGGGATCTGGCGAATCGTCCATGCCGCGGAGGCGATCAATTACCGCGGGGGTGGAAAACTGCGCGGCGCCCAGGCCTTCCACCACGTAGCCCCGCAACGCCTTGCCGGATTCCTCAAACCCACTGAGCACCTTGTATGCCAGGGCGAACCCGCCTAGTACGTCTTCAGCCTGCACCGATCCGCGGGTGACCACGCCGTAGCGGTCCAGCCACGCCTCGCCGTGTGCTACGGAGCGGGAGGTGGCGTTGGTATCCGGGGCAACGCTAAGGCTCCACCTACCCACCAATTCCGGTGCGTGCGCCGCTGTGCTCCGTTGTGCGCCAGCGCCTGCGCCGGGGGAACCGGAACCGACACCGCCTCCGGCAACGGCGGCGTTGGTAAAGCTCGTGCGCCCCATCCTGAGGCGGGAGCGCTGCGGAGTGCGCTTTGCACGGTGCGCCGCCGAGCCGCCGCGGGAGCGAGCCAGGCGGGCGCGGATGCCAGCGAAGCCGTCCGGGCTGAGCACACCGGCCTCAAACAGCCCCCACATGGCTTCACTGATCTGGTCCAAGCTCGCCTGCCCGGCAACCAGGCCGAGGTCCTCACCCGTGACGTGGGCAAAAATGTCCTGCGCACGGAACCCTCCACCGCGTGAAAGAAACTCCACGATTTGTTGTTGAATGTGGCTGTAGCCGCTCCGGGATGCCCGGGATGTCCGGGATGTTTGGGGTGCTTGAGTGGCACTGGAGCCATCGTCCGGCTCATCTAGCTCAACGCTTGCCGCATCGGGCTCGTCCGGCAGCGGCAACAATTGCGCCGCGTAGTCCACCGGGAGCAGGCGCACCCAGGGGTCATTGGCCCCGGCTTGGCCAGCACCCACAACGAGCACTTCGCCGCTGTTCAGCAGCTCATCAAGCCAGGCTGGCTGGTAGCCGCGAACCCTAGAAGGCAACACCATGGACTCCCAGGCGCTCGCAGGCAAGCGAACCCCTGCGAGCTGCTCAATCACGGCCAGCACCCCATCAACTCCGTGGAGCTGCGGCGCCTGGCCCACGGGGGCAACCTGCTGCCATGCGGGCAGGAATCGGGCGAACGCGCTTTGGCTCACCGGTTGCGTTTGCGCCCGCGCCAGGGCCAAAGACCTGCTACGTAAGGTAGCGAGCACTTCCTTGGCCACGTACTCCTGGCCGTCAATCCCCTGGCGAAAGCGGCCCTCAATTACCACTTGGTCCTGCACCAGTTGCATGAGCGCCTGGTGCGCAACCGATGCAGGCAGACCGAACGCCTCCTGCAATTGCGCCAACTGGAATGGGCCACGGGTGCGCGCCCATCTGCGCACCAACTGCTCCAGCGCATCGGTTATTGGTTCCACCGGTGCCGGAACACCTGCTGGCACGGGCACCCCGAGCGCATCGCGCAACAGGGGGGCGTCGTGAATGCCTGCCAAATGTTCCACGCCCGCGATCCGCACCTGCATGACGCGACTGCTCACTGTTGCCAGCGCGGCCTCGTCGAGCGCAAAGGTGCAGCGCTGTTGCGCGGTTTCAAGCGGTATGGGGCCGAGGATGCGCAGCGCGTCCACGAGCTGCTCCGGGGTCTTGGCGCGCCGGCTTTCCGCTGTGCGTTGGAGTTGCTCGTGGACCTCAGTGATCACCTCTTGGTCCAACAGTTCCCGGAGCTCCACCGCACCCAACAGTTTGGCCAACAGCGTTGGGTCCAGCGCCAGCGCCGCAGCGCGCTTTTCCGCAAGCGGGGAATCGCCCTCGTACATGAACGCGCCGGTGTAGTTGAACAGGATTGAGGAGGCAAACGCACTCGGGTTTTGGGTGGTCACCTCCGCGATCTGGATCTTGCGCAGGCGCAGGTTACTCTGCACCTCTACCAACGCGGGGAGGTCGTAGACGTCGTGGAGGCATTCCCGAACCGTCTCCAAAATGATGGGAAAGCTCGGGTACTGCCTGGCCACGTCCAGCAACTGTGCGGCACGCTGACGCTGCTGCCACAGCGGAGCGCGCTTACCTGGGTTTCGCCGCGGCAACAGCAACGCTCGCGCCGCGCACTCCCGGAACCGAGATGCAAACAACGCCGAATTGCCCACTTGGGCTGCAACGATCTCTTCCACCTCATCGGGGTCTAGCAGGAACAGCTCCGCGCTTGGTTGGGTGTCCGCATCGGGCAGGCGCAGCACGATGCCGTCGTCACTGCTCACCGGCTGGGCATCCATCCCGGTTTCCTGCGCAATCTTTGCCCCCACCGCCAAAGCCCACGCGGCGTTCACACCGCGGCCAAACGGCGCATGCAACACTACGCGCCAGTCCCCCAGTTCATCACGGAACCGTTCCAACAGCAGCGTCTGCTCATCCGGAACCAGCCCGGTATCTTCCTTCTGCTGTTCCAGGAATCGCAGCAAATTGTTCTGCGCGTTCTCATCCAACCCCAGCTCCGCGCGCTGAACGGTGCTGGGATCGGCGTGCACAGCGCGTCGGAAGGCTCCCAGAGCCAAGCCCAATTCATATGGTCGCCCGAGCTGATCGCCCGTCCAAAACGGCAGCCTGCCCGTGAGCCCCGGCGCGGGAGTGACCAGCACCTGATCGCGGGTGATCTCCTCAATGCGCCAGCTCGAGGCCCCCAAAGTAAACACGTCCCCCACCCTGGACTCGTAGACCATCTCCTCATCCAGCTCCCCCACCCGGCGCGCGCCCTGCTCACCACCTACGAGGAACACTCCGAACATGCCGCGGTCAGGAATGGTGCCGCCGCTGGTCACCGCCACCCGCTGCGCACCGGGGCGGGCAGAGAGCATGCCTGTGATGCGGTCGAAAATGATCCGGGGGCGCAGCTCCGCGAAGTCGGTGGAGGGGTAGATGCCGGAGGCGAGGTCGATCACCGCATCGAACACCGCGCGGTCCAGATCCTGGTACGGGTAGGCGCGTGTGACCAGCGCAAACCACTCATCAATGTGGAGATCTTCCATGGCCACCGCCGCAATAGTGTGCTGGGTGAGCACATCCAGGGCATTTTTGGACACGGAGAGTTCCTCAATGAGGCCTTCACGCATCCGGGCCACCGTCACCGCCGTTTGTACGAGGTCCTGGCGGTGCTTCGGGTACATCGAGCCGTGGGAGACCGCACCCACCACGTGTCCGGCACGGCCCACGCGCTGCAAGCCACTGGCTACCGACAGCGGCGATTCCACCTGAATCACAAGGTCAACCGCGCCCATATCAATTCCCAATTCCAAGGAACTGGTAGACACCACGGCGCGCAGCGAGCCCTCCTTGAGCATGGTTTCAATCTGTGCTCGCTCATCTTTAGACACCGAACCGTGGTGCGCGCGGGCGATCAGCGGGTCAGTGAGACCGGCCACGTCACCCGGGCTCATCACCTGCGCCGGTGGGCGGCGCTGCGGCGCCGCAAGCGCATCAGGGGCGTGCTCCACGGCATACAGCTCATTGATTTGACTGGTGAGCTTTTCTGCAGTGCGCCTTGAGTTCACAAACACCAAGGTGGAGCGGCTCGCCATGATCTCCTGGTACACCTCACGGGCAATGTGGGGCCAGATGGATCCGTTGGAAGGGTCTGGGGCGGAGGTTGGCTCAATAGCGGGCGCTGCGGTGGGCGCTGGATCGAACAGGGGGTCACCCGTGGGCAGCGCCGTGGTGATCCCCAGGGAATCCTCCACCGTGATTTCCCCGATGGTGGAACCTGGCTCGGCTGTGGGCAGATCGCTCATGTCCTCCACTGGGACGTGGACGTTGAGCTCCCAGAGCTTTTCCGCTGGAGGATTGATGATCTCTACCGGGCGGTCCCCGCCCAAGAACTTTGCCACCAGGTCCAAGGGGCGCACCGTGGCTGAAAGGCCCACTCTCTGAACAGGCTTGCCCACCAGGTGTTCCAGACGCTCCAAGGTGAGCGCCAGGTGTACCCCGCGTTTCGTGCCGGCGATCGCGTGGATTTCATCAATGATCACCGTCTCCACGTTCCTGAGGATGCCCGCGGCCTTGGAAGTGAGCATGAGGTATGCGGATTCCGGGGTGGTAATCAAGATATCCGGTGGGCGACGCAGTTGGCGGTTACGCTCCGCCGCGGGCGTATCACCCGAGCGCACACCAACAGAGATGTTGCTGGGCTCAAGCCCGAGGCGTAACGCCACGTTGTTGATACCAGCCAAAGGGGCGCGGAGGTTGCGTTCCACGTCCACGCCGAGGGCTTTCAGCGGTGAAATATAAAGTACTTTTACGCCCGATTGAGTGGTTTTGGCAGCGGGTTCATGTGCGATTTCGGGCAAAACCAACGTGGTTTGTCCCACTTGTTGCGTGAGGCCATTGAGCGCCCACAAGAATGCTGCCAGGGTTTTACCCGAGCCGGTTGGCGCTACCACTAGAGCATTCTCACCTGCAGAAATAGCTTCCCAGGCCTGGTGTTGAACCGCCGTGGGGGCCGCGAAAACCTCCGAAAACCACGTGGAAACCTGCGGCTGAAAGCGGGTGAGAATGCTCTCGTTGGCTGTGCTGGACATGTCCTTATTCAACCAAACAACTAGACTGAGCAACTATGACTGCTCATTTTGACGATGCAACGCTGACCCACCGCCTGGCTCAGGGCACGGGCGAAATCCTCAAAGGCGTGCGCAATGTGGGTGTGCTTCGCGGCCGCGAGCTGGGCGACGCCGGCGACGACCTTGCACAGAACTGGATCGCACGCGTGCTGGAGCAACACCGCCCTGATGACGGCTTCCTCTCCGAAGAAGCCGCAGACAACCCAGAGCGCTTGGGTAAGGACCGCGTGTGGATTATCGACCCCCTGGATGGCACCAAGGAGTTTGCCACCGGGCGCCAAGACTGGGCAGTCCACATTGCACTCGTTGAACAGGGTATTCCCACCCATGCGGCCGTCGGCCTGCCTGACTTGGGCGTGGTGTTCCACTCCTCGGACGCCCGCGCCGTGACCGGTCCATTCTCCGGCAAGATTGCGCTTTCCCACAACCGCCCACCAGAGGTGGCGCTGCACATCGCGGAGAAGTTGGGATTTGAAACCCAAACCATGGGTTCGGCGGGTGCAAAGGCAATGCACGTGCTGCTCGGCGACTACGACGCATACATCCACGCCGGTGGCCAATACGAATGGGACTCCGCCGCACCAGTGGGCGTATGCAAGGCAGCAGGGCTGCACTGCTCCCGCCTGGACGGCAGCGAGCTGCGCTACAACAACAAGGACACCTACCTGCCAGACATCCTCATTTGCCGCCCCGAGCTGGCAGAGGAAATCCTTTCCCTCATCGCGGCCTTCCGTGAGGAGCACGGCTCCTACTAAGCCACTGCCACTGCCACTGCCGCTCCCCTCACCCAAGCTGCAACGCCGCGCCCGCGCGCTGGCCCTACCCCGAGCTGGGCGCTGGCGGCGTCGGTACACGAAACTCCCCCGTGCCTAGAGCGCGGGGGTTGCTGGGGCCTCTGTGGAATGGTCTTTGTGGAATGTTCGCGGCGGGCTTAGTGTTGGCACTAATGTTGAAAACGCCGCTGTTGAACGCACCGCCTGGACAGCCAGTAGTGGTGCGGTGAGCTCGGCGCGCACCCATGTAGATAAATGAAAAGGCCACCCCGCATGCCCCACACCACTGAGCGTTCCGGCGCAGGAATTGCAACTCCATATGAGGACCTCCTGCGCAAGATTCTTGCTGAAGGCAGCCACAAGGATGACCGCACCGGCACCGGCACCACCAGCCTGTTTGGTGCGCAGATGCGCTTTGATCTGGCCGAGGCCTTCCCACTGATCACCACTAAAAAGGTGCATATGAAGTCCATCATCGGGGAGCTGCTGTGGTTTTTGAGGGGCGAATCCAACATTGCCTACCTGCATGAAAACGGCGTGACCATCTGGGATGAATGGGCCGATGAGCAGGGAGAACTCGGCCCCGTGTACGGGGTGCAGTGGCGCAGTTGGCCTACCCCGGACGGCCAGCACATAGACCAGATTTCTGGCGCGCTGGACATGCTGAAAAACAATCCGGATTCACGCCGCAACATCGTGTCCGCGTGGAACGTGGCGGAGCTGCACAACATGGCGCTGCCGCCGTGCCACCTGCTCTTCCAGCTCTACGTGGCCGACGGCAAACTGAGCTGCCAGCTTTATCAGCGCAGCGCTGACATGTTCCTCGGGGTGCCATTTAACATCGCAAGCTACTCGCTGCTCACCCACATGCTCGCGCAGCAGGCGGGCCTGGAGGTTGGCGAGTTCATCTGGACCGGCGGCGACTGCCACATCTATGACAACCACCGCGAACAGGTGGAGCTGCAACTCTCCCGCGAGCCACGCCCCTACCCCCAGTTGAAGCTGCGCAAGGCTGACTCTCTGTTTGAGTACACCTTTGAGGACGTGGAGATTGTGGGATACGACCCCCACCCAACTATCCGCGCCGAGGTGGCCGTCTAAATGCTGCGCGCAATCTGGGCCCAGAGCATTGACGGCATCATCGGCGACGGCAACGACATGCCCTGGCACCTCCCCGAAGACCTCACCCATTTCAAGGACCTCACCATGGGTTCCACGGTCATCATGGGCCGCGCCACCTGGGAATCCATCCCCGAACGCTTCCGCCCCCTCCCGGGCCGCGAAAACTGGGTGGTGACCAGCAAAACTCCAGGTCAGTGGCTTGAAGGCGCACGCGCGATCGCACTCACCGACATCAGCCGCACCACCGACGCCTGGATCATCGGCGGCGGCAAACTCTACGCCGCTACCCTGCCGCTCGTTGCTAAGGTGGAGCGCACGCTTATCGACGCCCCCTACGCCGCACAACTCGGCGATCAAGCGGTGCTTGCGCCCACACTCGACGCAGGGTTTGTGCTCAGCAAGGATTCTGGGTGGCAGGTGGCCAGCAGCGGGCTGCGCTACCGTTTTGAAACTTGGGTAAGGAATGGAGAAGCTTGAAATGAGCAATATGACCGTGTTTTACGCCGACTGGTGCCCATTTTGCCGCAACCTGCTGCGTGGCCTGCGCGGCGCAAACATCCCCTTTGAGCTGGTGGATGTAGACCGGGATGCCGAAGCCAGTGAATGGGTGAAGTCCGTCAACGGCGGCAACCGCGTAGTCCCCACCGTGCGCTACGCAGACAACACCACCGCCACCAACCCCTCCCTGGCCCAGGTGCAGGAAAAGCTGGCGCAGCTTTCCTAGGCTTTCCTAGGCGGTGCCTGAGCGAATTTTGGGCTAGTCCAGCTCGCGGAGCAGGTAGGTATCCATAATCCAACCGTGCTCTTCGCGGAGTTTCGCCTTGAGCTCAGCTACTTCTTCCCCGATCTCCTGGACATACCCGGCGCGAAGCACCTCATCTTTTGTGCCCAGGTACGCACCCCACCACATATAGGTGTGCTCAGTGGCAACCTCGAGCCAAGTGGAGCCACCATCGAGCATGACCACGCAGTTGCGTCGGTCTGCTGCCGAAGTCTGCGGGAGCTTGCGGCCAGTAGTGACGTGGATGGACTCCCCGATCCGATTCAACAGGATGCCGTGTGCGGCGGTGAGCACCTGTAAAGCGGTGACTCCGGGGATGACCTCAATCTTTGCTTCGAGGTTTTCCTGCTTCTTCATGTGCTCAATGATGCGCAGGGTGGAATCGTAGAGGGAGGGGTCGCCCCACACTAGGAACGCCACGGCGCCATCCTCAGTGGTGTGACGATACACCGCCTCAGCGAGAAGGCGGGCGCGCTCAATGTGCCACTTTTTCACTTCCGCCTCATAGGCCTTTTCATCGCCGGGGTTCCGGTTGCGCTGAGGATCAGCAACCGCGATGATCGGGGTGCCAGGGGCGTGAGTGACCACCATCTTTTCGCGCAGCGCCAACAGGTCCGACTTGCTTTCGCCCTTATCGAGAGCCAAGACTACGTCTGCCCTAGACAGACCCTCGATCGCTTGGAGGGTGAGGAAGTCTGGGTTACCGGCGCCAATGCCAATAACGAGGATTGTGCGCATGAGGGCACCCCTTTTTTTTGGTTGTTCGCTCGTGTTCCTTGAGGACTGTTTTTGTATTTATTAATACCGAACGGTGTTTGTGGCAGATATGGTGTTGTGTTGGATTTTTGGTGACAAATGGAAAACCAGACTCATCTTGCCGCGAATTTGCTACAAGGAGTCTGGTTCCCACCTTAGCCGCCAATTACATCCATGGCATCAAGGTTTGAATGTAATTTCCGCCAAAAGATTGAACTCGCCGTTGCGGGGTGCTCGCCGCTGGGCTTTGGTTTGTGGTCGGAGGCCGGAGGCCGAAGGGCGAGGGCCGGAGGCAGGCGGCAGGGATTGCTCGGTTAAGTTCTACCTGGATTAGTCGTCGTCGCCAATCAGCTCAGCACGGTCTGTCTCAGACAGCAGGGTGTTCACGTTGGAGTAATCGATGGAGAACTGCTGGTGCATGTAGCGGTCACATGCGGCAGAAAGCTGCTTGGCATCAAACTTGTTCAAGGTGAGCACGCGAGTGCGGGTGCCGTCCTCTGCCAAAGCATCGAGCGCCAGTACTGGAGTGCCGTTTTCTTCAACGACCTCAGCAACAATGGCGCGACGATCAACATCATTAAAGATTGGGTGGATTTCAGCCATGATTCTTCGAGCTCCTTTGCAAAAATTATGACTTCTCCAGTCTAGGCTTCTCTGGCCGCTTCGGCTCGAATTTGTCTAAAAAGCTCGTCACACTCCCCCAATAGGTGCTAACAAGTGGGATCTGGTGAGGTGTCGGGATGGTGCCGTCGGTACTTATTCTTGGGGGTTGGCGGCGGCGCTTGGTGGTAGAGCTTGCTTTTGGTGTCGTGTTGATGCTGAGGAAGCGGCAGAATTGGTGCGCTTGGCGTTGTCCGGTAACCTTGAACAGGCACACAATCCAACGCGGTTGGCGCCCAGCTTGTGAGCTGGCCGATTGCAGATTGGTGCTGCTGCCCTAGTAGCTCAGTGGATAGAGCACGGCTCTCCTAAAGCCGGTGTCGGAGGTTCGATTCCTCTCTGGGGCGCTGACTAAATTCGAGGGTTTCAGGAAACGGTTTGAGATTGTTCAGGAAACCTTGGTGTGATCTGTTACAACATCTATTCCAGTTCCTGTTCCACCCTCCGTTACAGAAAAAGCCCTGTTCATTTACGCGAGCAGGGCTTTTGCTCTACCCCGGGGACATACCCGGATATGCTGATTGCACGGACCGTCTATCTGCTGTCCGTGTAATCGGGTTCTGTCTCTGTAGTTTTTGACCGTTTTCTATGCCGCGAGCGGTGGTGCTCCAGGTCTACGCTTCGGGCTCCAGTCCGGCTGCTCTACAGGAACCACATCAGAGTCAGGACGGGTCCGCCGACCACCGTCGGGTGGGGTCGGGGTCGGGTCCGGGCTCTTGATAGGTGTGTTCGCCTCCACGCGGTCGAGGTAGGAACTGATCTTGGCTAGATTAGAGGCGATCACGCCCAGGGCCGACATCGCCCAGTGAGCAGCGAAGCCACGCACCAGGCGACGGGTCCGGTTTCCGATACCAGCAGACAGATTCTTGATGTTGCTGTTCGAGCCCTCGCACACGTTTCGGAGGGTGCCATAGAGGTGAGCCCATCCTTCACGACTTATGAATAGTCAACGTCTCTACGTTTTTTCTCGGTTTTTCCTTGCTCATTCAACACGAACATCGCAGATCAGCGAGTTTTAAAAAAAATAAAAAAGATAAAAAACAATACAAAAGGTAGGATGGGGACATGCCAAACAAAAACCCATTCAAAGCAAGCTCCGGAACCACCCCACCGCTTCTTGTCGGCAGGGACGACTATATTGAGGACTTCACATACGCGCTGGACAACGGTCCGGGGACACATGAGCGAACTACCCTCATTACGGGTACACGAGGAATTGGAAAGACCGTATTACTCAATCATTTTGGAGACAAAGCGCGGGAGCGGGGGTGGTTCCTGTTCGAGGAAACTGAATCGGCCTGAGTTTTTCGGAGACTACAGGTAAAAGCCTTACTGGGCTTTTCGGGTGGTGTTGAATTCCTCGTAGTCCTGCTCGTATTCGATCGGGGGAACGTCACCGATCGACGAGTGCAGACG
>NZ_JANIKJ010000025.1:0-22510 GCF_024580965.1 Corynebacterium kozikiae | reverse complement strand
TCACCCGTTCGCCACTCGAGTACCCAAAGCAAGCTTTAGGCCTTTCCGTTCGACTTGCATGTGTTAAGCACGCCGCCAGCGTTCGTCCTGAGCCAGGATCAAACTCTCCACAAAAAACAAGAAAAAACAAATTCCCTTGCTTCAACATTGCTGGAAAGCCCAACAACTGGCAAAAAATAAAAGCGTGTGAGGCTCCGACGAGGAACAACCCCACACACAAAAACAGTTTTTAGCTATAAGTATTTTCACAAGCAAGCCACACTTGCCCGGTCAACACCACAACACAAAACCAAAAAAACAAAGTACAAAAATATTTTAAGTACATTGGCACACTATTGAGTTCTCAAACAACCACCACACACCCCAGCAACCAACCCACAAAAAGGGGAAAGCCACCGAAAGCGGTGAAAAAGGTGTTTGCCAACCGCATGTTTTCCTCCCGCCAACACTCCACCAAACACAAAGGTGAAGGGGCGCTGTCGGTCGCGGCGACCCACATAAAGTTACACACAACCAACCAACAACACAAACCCCCAGGCCACAGGCCTAAAATTGATGAACTTTAGGTGGCTTTTAGCAATCGGTTGCAACAATCACCGCGCAGAACCCACAACACCTTCTTTACCTTCTTTGCTGCTTCCGGCATTTGCGTTCATTCCGAGGAGCTCGTTGAGGCCCACCGCTTGGTTGATGGCCTGGCCCCAGTAACGGAACAAGGCAAATAGCAGCAGTGCAATCACAACTGCACCGATACCGATGTGGAGTTTGTTGTCTGTCATTTGAGTAAGCGCAAGCACACCAGCAGGAAGCAGAATTATTACTGCTACCTGCACCATGTTATGCGCCACCTGGAGCACCAATTGCCACGGCACACTCAACGCCGCCACCGCGAGGGCAAAACCGTAGAGGGAGAAGAAGGTGCCCGCCATTGGCCACACGCCGATGGTGACTATAAGTGCCACGATTGGGATTACAGCCACCGCCATTGCTACGGCCTGGCGCAGCCAGAAGACGGGGGGAAGTTTGGCGCCGCGCACGTCGTTTTGCACTGGCGGCTGGACGGCGGCCCCGATTGCAGCGGTGACCAGTAGGATCACCAAGACCGTTGCTTGCGGGCTGTTGGTGGGCCGGTATCCGAGGAGGATGCTGACGTTGATGAGCGCCATGAGGATGCTGAGCGAGATCACTTGCATGATCCAGCCTTGGAGGAGTGGGCGTGTGATGATGTCGTATGCGCTCAACTTGCCGCCGTGCGGGGCTTGGCTTCGGATTTTGCTTTGGGTGGTTCGGGAACGAGCTGCAGCGCTTGGCACGGCCGCGGGCGGGCGTTGGTTGAGGCGCCAGATACGCCACGCCACTACAGCGACAGCGAGGAACATGAGGGCGGCGGTTGTGAGGGCGTCGCCTTTGGGGAGGTAAATTGCGGCGGCACCGAGGAAGAGCAGCAGATAGGTGAATAGGAGGAGCTGTTCGTCGGTACGAGCGAATTCGGGCCCGTAGTTGTGGCGCGCGTACGTTACGGGGTTTGTGCGGATGAGCAGCAGGGGAGCGGCCGCCAGGAGGAGCAGGAGCGCGGCTTGGGGCGCGTCATATTTGAGTACGGCCGCGTAGAGGCCCACAAAGAGCAGAGCAAGGAACCAGTGGGGGCGAAGCGCGAGTTGTGCGAATCGTTGAAGGGCGGTCATTGTGAGCTCCAAAGATGTGGTCTGCCTGCGGTAATGCATTTCAGTGTAGCTGCGGCCTCGTACCTTTGACGCCAAGGCACGCGCAGATCTCGGCGGGTTGCGCGCCCGCACGAGGCGGGCTCATTGTGGGCCTACATATATAGCCCCCGGCTTTCACAGACTTTGTCGAGGAGCAGGTGGAGCTCATCGCGGGGGATTTGCAGGCGCATCGCTTCATCGACGAGCGGCGCCAGGTAGCTGGCAGCAAACCCGGAGTGACGTCGGTTGGCGATGAGCTCCGTCGCTTCTTCCGTGACAAACATGCCCAGGCCACGGCGCTTTTCCAGGATGCCGGCGTCTACCAGCAAGCTGAGCCCTTTTCGGGCGGTGGCTGGGTTGATCGAGTGGAAGTCGGCGAGCTCATTGGTGGAAGGGGCGCGAGCACCGGGGCCGAGCACGCCGTCAATGATGGAATCCTCCACCAACGAGGCCACTTGCCGAAACAGTGGGGCAGCGGTCTCATCCATAAAGCCTCCTCAAAGACATCACAGAAAACTTCAAACCCAAAGCCTCACAGCGCCACATCACACCAGCATGGATGGGCCCTGCAGCATCAAACAAGCCAAGCCCGTTTGGGACGTTGTGGACTTTTGGGGGTAAGGGTGTTCGTTACTCAACTAATCAACTACACTAGCAGAGGCAGCCCCAACCGCCAAGGGTTTCCAAAAATTGAGACCCAAGGAGGGGCATTGACCAGGGAATACCGAAAAAATATCGACTCTCAGGCCAAAATGGGGCAAAGTGATAAGCAGTGACTTCGGTCAGTTACTGAGAAATTGAGCAAATTAGCAATGATTAACGAACGGAAACTTCAGGAGCCATGCTTGAGCGCACACAAATCTTTGTGGACACCTCCTACTTGTTGGCAAGTTTTTACAATTCTTGGGAAATAGGAGCACGAGCACAGTTAGAAATTGACCTGCCAGAGGTGGTGTCCACCCTCGGGCAGATGGTTCAACAACATCTTCACCAGCCGGTTCATCGCCAGTTTTGGTATGACGGCATTCCAGAATCTGGCCCGCACCGCTATCAGCGTGCCCTGCGCACCTGCGATGGTGTGCAGCTTCGCGCTGGCCAACTCATTGAGTGGGGGGAGCGCCGCACCCAAAAGGCAGTAGATACCCGCCTGGTAGCAGATCTTGTGCTTGCCGGTGTACGGCGCGATACCACGGACATCGTGCTGGTCAGCGGCGATGCCGACATGATTCCGGGTGTCCAGGAAGCCGTGAATCACGGCGTGCGGGTGCACCTCTACGGCTTTGGCTGGGATTCCATGTCTTCAGCCCTGCGCCACGCGTGTGATTCCACCACCATCCTGGATCCTCGCGAGGACTTTGCAGACTGCATGCAACTCGAAATCCTGGAAGGCCCGCTACCGCCGGTGGTCCACCAGCGCGAGGAGCACGACGAAGACCCAAGCCCAAGCCCAAATTCAGATGCCACTTCTGAGGATGCAGCGTCCGGAGATGGAGCCAGGGAAGGGGAGCTTCACGACGCCCCCAGCGCCGCAGATCTCCCGGAGACTCCCTTGGGGGCTGCGGATCAAGGGGAAACTATTGAAGCGGAATTGGTGGAGGCGCACAACGCGGAAACCCCAACTACCAGTCCCTCCGTCAATCCCTCCGTCGCGAAAGCTGGAATGTCGGGAGACTCCGGAACGTCCGGAACGTCCGGAATGTCCGGAATATCCGGACATTCCGGGCGGCCTGTTCCGGCTCCAGCTTCTACACCAGCACCAGCACCTGAACCTGGGCAAGAAGAGGCAGCGCCTCAATCTGAGACGCAAACCGTGCGGGTGACCTCCAGGGTTGAGGAATCGGTAGAGGTCACGGTTACCAAAACCACCGGTCAATCTGATGAAGCGACGCAAGCCGCACCTACGGGCGCGAGCGCTGCCACTTCTCCGGGGAACATGCCGACGCCGGGCAGCGTCGCAAAGGCAACCCCCAACCCTTCCATGATGGCTCCCCGGCGCAAGCTGCGTTCGCGCTATGTGCCGCTGCCAAATGAAGTGTGGTCCTCCGCCGGCTACCAATCACCGTTTGACGTGGGCCAACAGTACGCGATTTGGTGGTACGAGAACGCCGCCACCCCCGAACAACGCGACTCCGCACATCTGCTCTCCGGCGGCGGCCTACCGCCAGAGATCGACAGACCATTGCTGCAATTCGCCTGCGAGACGCTGCACGAGTACACGCTCACGGAAAGCCAGCGCGTGGCGCTGCGCGACGGATTCCACTCCGGCATCCGCGGCGTCCTCGTGAACAACCAACGCGGCTAGATATCACAAAACCCCCAAAACCTGCAGCTAAGAGGTCTTGGGGGTTCTTTCTGGCGCAACCGGTTAGTTCTTGGACTGCTCGTTGGAAGCGGAAGTGGAGTCGGTTTCGGCATCCCCGGCATCCCCGGTATCCCCGGCATTCTCGGCGGCGTCCTCCAGCGCCTTCTGCGCGGAACCGCCACCCGCAGCGAGTTGGGCGCGGATCTCGTCGAGCTTCGCGGCAGCGCGGGTGTCAGTGCTTACGGCCTCGATCTCGTGGATTCGCTCGCCCATGGTGTGATGCATCAGTTCCTGCTGGCCAAGCGCGTTGGCGTAGCGGCGCTCAATCTTCTCGCGCACAGCGTCAAGGGTGGGAACGCTCGGGTCAGTCTGCACGCCAGCCATCTGCTCCACCGCCTGGGTGGTGGCTTCCTGCATCCCGGTTTGCTGCACCTGGGTACGGAGCTCGTCGATTTGCGCAAGCTGCTCAGCGAGCTTCGCCTCAGACTGCTTCACCTGGGAAGTTGCCTGTTCAGAAGCGGTAACTGCCTGGGCGTGCAGAGCCTTGGTTTCCTCAATTTGGGTTTCCACGCTCACCAACTGGGTTGCGTAGAGCTCCGCGGCGCCGTTGAACTGCTGCGCCTTCTCTGGAGAATCGGCGGAGTCAGCGGCCTGCAGCGCACTGCGCGCATTCCCCGCCAATTTCTCCTGCTCGGCGAGCAGACGGTTGAGCTTCATCTCAAGCTGATTGCGGTTGCCAATCACCTGCGCGGCTTGGCGAGCAATCGCCTCGTGCTGCTGCTTGGCCGCCTCGGTGGCTTGGTGGATTTGCACCATTGGGTCGGCGTTTTCGTCGATCTTCTGGTCCAGGGAGGCAGTCAGGTACTTCCAGCCCTTGGAAAATGGGTTAGCCATAGTAATCCTTTAGCTTTTGCACGGTTTGCCCCCAGCATACGGAAAAACCGTGCGCAAACTGAATAAATGCACACGGTTTCTCTCACTGGGGGCACCTTGGGCGGTAGCTGACCGCACCAAGCACAAGCGCCTTGTGAGACTTAAGCCTCGGCGCTACCGCCGTTAGCCTCGGCTACCTGGCGGCGGACGTCGTCCATGTCCAAGCCCTTGACCTGGGTAATCAGATCTTCAAGGGCGGCTGGTGGGAGGGCGCCGGCCTCGCGGTAAACCATGATGCCGTCACGGAACACCATCAGGGTGGGGATGGACTGGATCTGCAGTGCGGCGGAAAGGCCCTCATTGGCCTCGGTGTCCAGCTTTGCAAACACGGCGTCCTGGTGGTTGTCCGACGCCTTCTCAAAGGTCGGGGCGAATGCGCGGCAAGGCCCGCACCAGGATGCCCAAGCGTCTACCAAAACGATGCCGTCTTGCGTCACGGTCTGCTCGAAGGTGTCTTCAGTCACATCAATGGTTGCCATGAAATATCTCCTCTAAAACGGTTGCTAGGTGTAATAGCTGTCTAATGGGTGCCAACAGGCATTCACCCCAGCATATTCCCAAAACCACAATCGCGCCCGCGAGCTTAGGAGAACTTCACCATGACCAAGAACTATCAGGTTTCCGGCATGACCTGCGAACACTGCGCCCAATCCGTCACCGAAGAAATCTCCCAAATCCCCGGCGCGCAAGGCGTTGAAGTAGACCTCGCATCCGGCCGGGTCACGGTCACGGGGGAGGATTTTTCCGACGCCGACATCACCGCCGCAGTAGAAGAAGCCGGTTACAGCGTGGTGGCGCCCGAATAGGCACCACCCCTACGGCGAGCCGCTATCCGCGCGGCATGTCTTTGAAGCGCGAGAAGTGCAGTTGGTGAGCAACGCGGATCGTGTCAATTGGGCCGCCGCGGTGCTTGGCCAAGATGATGTCTGCTTCACCCAAACGCTCTGAGTCCTTGTCCTGGGAGTCTGGGCGGTAGAGGAGCATTACCATGTCCGCATCCTGCTCCAGGGAGCCGGATTCGCGGAGGTCGGCAAGCTGGGGGCGCTTGTCGGTGCGGGATTCGGGGCCACGGTTGAGCTGGGAGATGGCGATCAGTGGCACGTTGAGTTCTTTGGCCAACAGTTTGAGTTGGCGGGAGAACTCGGAAACTTCCTGTTGGCGGGATTCCACTTGGCGCCCGGAGCTCATAAGCTGGAGGTAGTCCACCACGATCATTTGTAGGTCGTGTTTTTGCTTGAGCTTGCGCGCCTTGGAGCGAATTTCCATCATGGTGAGGTTGGCAGAGTCGTCAATGAAGATAGGGGAGTTTTCAATTTCCACCACCCTGGAAACCAGCTTCTGCCAGCCTTGATCGTTGAGCTTGCCGGAGCGCATCTCTGAAAGCAGCACCTCCGCCTCCGCGGAGAGCAAGCGCATGATAATTTCCGACTTGCTCATTTCCAAGGAGAAGATCACGGAGGCTTTGCCGTGCTTGATGGAGCAGGAGCGCACAAAGTCCAGCGCCAAGGTTGATTTACCCACGCCGGGGCGCGCAGCGACAATGATCATCTGGCCGCCGTGCAGGCCATTGGTGAGGTCGTCCAAGTCAGCAAAACCCGTGGGCACACCCTGCGCAAGGCCACCGGCCTGCGCAATCTGGTCCAACTCCTCCATGGTGGGCTGCAGGGCGTCGGCAAGCACCGCGTAGTCCTCGCTGGTGTTCTTCTTGGCAATGTTGAACACTTCCTGCTGAGCGCGGTCGATCACCGACTCCACCTCAGCGCCCTCCGAACCTTCATACCCCAGTTGCACCACGCGGGTGCCGGCGTTCACTAACTGGCGCAGCAGGGCCTTTTCCGCCACGATCTCCGCGTAGTAGCGGGCGTTCGCCGCGGTGGGCACGCCAGAGATGAGGTCGTGGAGGTAGGGCGCGCCACCAGCGCGTTCCAGCTCATTGTTGCGGTCCAAGCGGCCAGCAACAATAACCGAGTCAATCTCTTTGCCGTCAGAGAACAACCCCAGGATGGCGTTGTAGATGAGCTGGTGGGCAGGGCGGTAAAAGTCCTCCGGGCTGAGCAGCTCCACGATCTCTACCACTGTGTTGGAGCTGAGCAGCATTGCACCGAGCACGCCTTGTTCAGCCTTGGTGTCATGCGGAGGTTGGCGGAACTCGCTGGTGGGGAACTCCTGCTTAGCGCGCCCACGCCTGGAACCCCCACCTCCACCAGACGGCGACGCGGGAAGGTCCCCGTAATCGGGTGCCGGCGCGTCCGCGTCGGTAGGCGGGACGTAGGCGTCATCAAAGCTCGGCGTGCTCATTGAGTCCTTCCTTGGAGGTTTGCCCAGTCAGTATAGCCTTTTAGGAGGCCTCGCTTTGGGCCTGCGCAAGCTCGATGGCGTCCGCCGCGCGGATCAACGCAAGGTGGCTGAAGGCTTGGGGGAAGTTGCCGGCGAGGCGCTGAGAGGCGGGGTCGTATTCCTCACTGAGCAGGCCCAGCTCGTTGGCGTAGCCCACCAGTTGCTCCATACGCTGCTTCGCCTCTTCCAGGCGGCCGGAGGCGGCGTACTGCTCGATGAGCCAGAAGGTGCAGATGAGGAAGGGGTATTCGTCGCCGGCGAGGCCGTCTACGCCGTGCTCGGTGCGGTAGCGGTACACCAGGCCGTGCTCGTCCATGAGGTCGCGCTCAATCTGCGCCACGGTGCCCAGCATCTTGGGGTCGGTGGCCTCGATGAACCCCGTGTGCGGCAGTTGCAGCAGGGAAGCGTCCACCTCTGTGGAGCCATATGCCTGGGTGAAGCTGCCGAGCTGCTCATTGAAGCCCTTGTGCAGGATTTCCTCGCGGAGCATGTCACGGTGGTAGCGCCAGGACTCCACATCACCCTCCAGGCCGTGCTGTTCCACGGCGCGGATGCCCTCGTTGAACGCGGCCCACATCATCACGCGCCCGTGGGTGAAGTAGTGGAGATCGCCGCGCATTTCCCAAATGCCGTGGTCTTTGCGGTGGATGTTGGCAACGGTGTAGTCCAGCAAGGTGCGCTGCAGGCCCCAGGAGAACTCGTCCTCGGCCAGGCCAGCGTCGCGCAACTTAGCCAGCGCAAGCATCACCTCACCCACCACGTCTGCCTGGTATTGGCTGGCCGCACCGTTGCCAATGCGCACGGGCCGCGAGCCCTCATAGCCCATGAGGTGGCCAAGCTCTTGCTCAGGGAGCTCACGTTCACCGCCAAGACCGTACATAATCTGCAGGTTTTCCGGATCCCCCGCAACGGCGCGCAGGAGCCAGTCCCGCCAGGCGAGGGCGCCGTCGGCAAAGCCATGCCCGGCCATCACTTCCACGGTGAGTGCTGCGTCGCGCAACCAGGTGTAGCGGTAGTCCCAGTTGCGCACGCCGCCGAAGTCCTCCGGCAGACTCGCGGTAGGTGCGGCCACGATTCCGCCGGTGTCCGAGTGTGTGAGCGCCCGCAGCACCAGCAGGGAGCGCGTGACCTGCTGCGCCCAGGGGCTTGCCACCTCAAGGTTTGCCAGCCAGTCGCACCAGAAGGCCTCAGTCTCTGCCTCTGCGGCGTTGGCGTCTGCCGGTTGGGGAGTGGGCTGCCAAGAGGGGAACCAAGTGAGCTGCCAGTCCAAGCGCTCACCCTTGCGCAGCACGAAGTCACCCACCAAGCGCGGCACCACGGCATTTGGCGCCTGCTCGGGAATTTCCTGCTCGGGCTCCTGGGTGTCATACAACATCGGGCCACTGAGTAGGAGGCCGTCGGGGCCCGCAGTACACAGCAGGGCTGGTTCGCCGGTGTGCGGAAGGGTGGTTTGGCGGAACCAGGGCAGGGCACGCGCGTAGTTGAAGCGGACCCGCATGTCATGCGAGACCACCACCTCGCCCTCCAGGCATTCCACCCGGCGCACAAGGTCAGCCTGCACCGTAGACGGCGGCAGAAAATCCGTGACCTTAGCCCTGCCCGAGGGGCTCTCCCAGATGGTCTCCAGGATGAAGGTCTTTGGCCGGTAACGACGCTCCACCACGGCAGCACCACGGATAAACAGCTTCCAGCGGCCGTCGTCAGGCGTGCCCAGGATGGAGGTGAAGATAGCGGGGGAGTCGAAGCGCGGCAGGCACAGCCAATCCACGCTGCCGTCTCTGCTTACCAGCGGACCCGTTTGCAAATCCGAAAGCAGCGCGTATTCCTCCAACGGCACCGAGCGATGCCGCGCCGCCTGCACTTGGGCCTGGTTCTGTTGCATTTGGTTTTCCATAGGTTCCTTTTTACATGCACCCCCAGACACGCACGGATTCTCTGGCGAATTTGCTGAGGGGCGGCGCGGCTTGGTGAGCGGCTTGGCGGTGGGGGGATCGGCGCGGTACCCCTTAATCTCACATTGAGATTTTGCGAGTTTTCCACAGGGGTTGTGGAAAATGTGTGAGGATCGCTGGTGAAAACTCACAAGGGCTGTGGATAAAGTGCGGATTAACTCGAGAAAAATGCAGTTCAGCGCCTGTTTTCAACTGTGCAATTTGATCGTGAACAGGGCCTGAACTGGGCATTTGACAGCGCGAAAATCGTTGTTCAAGCAGGGAAATTCCACTACCTGCACGTTTGTTTTCCACAGGGCACCCCGAGTGCCAGGAGGGGTGATTTTCAAACGGACATTCCGGCCACAGCGGGTCCAGGCGGGGCCATCGCCGGCGCGCGGATCACCCCTTACGGAGCAACTTCCGACGCCCCCGCCTCCCACAAACAGCCCGGTGCCCACCAAAGCCAAACGGCCCCGCACCTCCACGAGGAGGCAGCGGGGCCGCTTGGTTGCTGTTGTCGTTGGGCCCGCCATTTATCGGTGGGCCGTCGTTTCTGTGTGCCGCTTAGGCGGAAACGACCTCAAAGTTTACGGTTGCTGCAACGGTATCGTGCAGCTTCACGTTTGCAGAGTAAGAACCAAGAGCCTGTACCAGGTTCTTCTTCAGCTCAATGTTGCGCTTGTCCAGAGATGGGCCGCCAGCGTTCTTGACTGCTGCTGCAAGGTCATCGGCAGAAACGGAGCCGAAGATCTTGCCCTTCTCAGAGGTGCGCACGGCGATGGAAACACCTTCCAGTGCCTCGAGCTGTGCCTTAACTTCCTTCGCGTGGTCCAGGTCGCGGATTGCGCGAGCTTCCTGTGCACGCTTGATGCCCTCGATCTGCTTCTCTGCGCCGCGGGTGGCGACGATGGCCAGGCCGCGAGGAAGCAGGAGGTTACGTCCGTAGCCGTCCTTGACCTCAACGATGTCGCCTGCGACACCGAGGTTGTCAACGTCGGCGGTGAGGATCAGCTTCATGATCCCTGCCTTTCGTGGTGTGGTACCGGGAACGGAGTTCATGCCCCGGCAAAGAATGAAAAGTGATTGCTTCTACTGCAGTTGCGGTAGTGGGTGTGATCAGAACGGAGGTTCTTCATCAGCGCCACTGAACCCGCCTGCTGGGGGAGCGCTGTTCCACGGATCATTTGCAGGTGCCTGCTGGCCTGCGCCGCCACCAAAACCGGAACCGGAATTGGAGTTAGGGGCGCCGCCACCGAAGCCGCCCTGCGAACCACCAAAGCCACCCTGAGGCCCACCTTGGGAGCCGCCGCCAAAGCCGCCCTGCTGCTGACCGCCGCCGAAGCCACCCTCGCGGGCGTTGCGGTTCACCGTTGCGGATGCGTAACGCAGGGATGGGCCGACCTCTTCGACCTCAATCTCCATGACGCTGCGCTTTTCACCTTCACGGGTTTCATAGCTGCGTTGACGCAGGCGGCCGGTCACGATGACGCGCATGCCCTTAGTGAGGGATTCCGCGACGTTCTCGGCTGCCTGACGCCAAATGTTGCACTGCAGGAACATTGCTTCGCCGTCAACCCACTGGTTCGTCTGAGAGTCAAAACGCCTTGGGGTTGAGGCAATGCGGAAGTTGGCAACTGCTGCACCACTTGGGGTGAAGCGGAGTTCTGGGTCAGCAACAACGTTGCCTACCACAGTGATGTTCACATCTCCTTGTGCCATGGTGTGCCTTTCTGGGCTGGTGCGAAGTTTCGCGGTGATTCAATCCGGGGAATCGGCAATACCTTGTGCGGTATTACTTGTCGTCGCGCAGAACCTTGGTACGCAGAACGCCGTCGTTCAGGTTCAACACGCGGTCGAGCTCGAGAACGGTTGCGGACTCGCAGTTGAGGTTCACTACAGCGTAGATGCCCTCTTCCTTCTTGTTGATTGGGTATGCGAGCTGGCGCTTGCCCCAAATATCAACCTTTTCCACGGTGCCGTTTTCCTTGCGGACAATTTCCAGGAACTTGTCCAGGGACGGGGCAACGGTGCGTTCATCCTGGGAAGGATCCAGAATGATCATAACTTCGTAGTGACGCACGGACCTCATCACCTCCTATGGTCTTGTAATGATTTCGTATTCGGCCATACCCCTGCTGGATATGGCAGGAGGATCGTTGCGTCAGCAACCGTTCCAAGATACCCCATCGCCTGCGAAAAGTCGATTCCCCCGCCAACGCAAAAGAATTACAGCGGTGTGATTCCGGCTGCGTTCCGACGCCCCCGATTTGCCCTTAAGCCGCAACGAACACCGCAAGCACGGTTGGGATAACCGTGACGGTGATGAGCGCACCGATCCCCAGACCCCAGGTGAGCGCGGCCGGTTTGCCGTAGCTGAAGCTGGCAAAGGCGCCCGCAATCATGAGGAAACCCACGGCCACGGACGCCATTACTACGATCATTACGCTAGACACATCTGAAGATTCTAGCGGCTCACTGGTTCCAGAACTGCACTCTCGCCATTCCCGAGCCATTCCCGGTTGTGGTTTTTGCGTTGGTCGATAGCCCAAGGTAGATAGCTCGAGGCGTTGGTCGAAAGGGCGGGCCTTTTTCGGAAAATTGAGGTGATATCGACTTCTATCTATCGACCAACGCGCCAGCACCCCCGCCGAAACCAAGCCTGAAGAAAGAGCAGCGCTACCCAATCGGCACTGTGACCCCCGGCAGGATCTCAATGTATTCGGGTTCTGGCGCTGCCGGCACTACGGGCACCTCAACCGCCGGTGCGGCAGGAACCTCTGGGACTACTTCTGCCGGCGCGTTTTGCTCCGTGGCGGTGTTGCCGGAAGTGCCCCAGCTATTGCCGCGCCCGGAGCCGCTCCATGGTGACCAGGATGGGGTGTATTGGTAGTTGCTGGACTCGTAACCAAGGGGTTCAGCGGGGGTGAAGGTTTGGAATTCCTGGCCTTCCAGGGAAGCGTCCAGGATGGATTTCCACAGGGTGGCGGGTAGGCCAGCGCCGTACATGGAGCCGCCCCAGGAGTTCAGCAACGCTGTGTTGTCACTGGTGCCGGCCCACACTGCAGTTGCCAGTTGTGGGGTAGCGCCAACCATCCAGGCGTCACGGTTCATGCCGGTGTCACCGAGCTGCACCGTACCGGTCTTCGATGCGGAGACGCGGCCACCGGCCAGGGTATTGCCACCGGACCAGGCGGCGATTGGCATCATGGCGTCAATGGTGTTGGCGGCCACGTTCACGGAGACGCGGCGCTCGCCCTCACTTGGCTGGTGCTCGTAGAGGGTTTCGCCGGAGGCAGTTTGCACGCGCTCCACAAAGTAGGTTTCATGCCACACGCCGTCATTGGCAAGGGTTGCCACTGCGTGAGCCATGTCGATTGGGCGGGAGTTGTACTGGCCCAACACAATGCCCTCGTATGGCTGCGCGCCGCCTTCCGTCAACGTCTGCGCCTCACCGGGGATGGAGCGTGCAATGCCCAGTGCATGTGCCATATCCGCGGTGTCCTGGGTGCCGTTTTCCAGGTCTTCCTGCACGCGCAGGAAGGTGGGGTTGTAGGACTTCATGAGGGCTTCCTTCATGCTGCAGGTGCCACAGGAGGCGCCATTGACGCTTTCCACGTACTCGCCGTTGGAGAGCTGGAAAGGCTCTGAGGAGTAGTACGCGGAGGTTGGGATGCCCTGCTGGAGGGCGGCTGCCACGGCGAAGATCTTGAAGGTGGAGCCGGTGGGGATGCCGGCATTGGCGTAGTCGTAACCCGCTGCGTCCGCGCCGCCGTAGTAGCCGCGCACCGCACCGGTGTTGGGGTCCACGGTCACGGCTGCTACACGCACGTTTTCTTGCTGCTGCGGCATCTGGGCGTCCACGGCATCCACGGTGGCGTTTTGCACCTTGGTGTCAATGGTGGTGGTGATGCGCAGGCCAAGGGTCTGCAAATCTTCTTCTGTAATGCCAAGGGTGCCGAGCTCCGCGATCACCTGGTTCTTAATCAGGCCGTTAGGCCCGGTGGCCTCGGTGTATGCACTGTAGAGGGCTGGGTCTTGGACCTCCGGGTAAACCTGGGCTGCGCGCTCCTCCTCCGTAAGAGCGCCGATGGAGACCATGCCGTCGAGCACATAGTTCCAGCGGTCCTCAGCCTCGGCGCGGTTGGTCCAGGGGTCCAACTGAGAGGGGCGCTGGATGGATGCAGCCAGCACAGCGGATTGTGCGGCATTGAGCTCGCTGGCCCCGATGCCAAAGTAGGCGCGGGCGGCAGCGTCAATGCCATAAGCGTTACGGCCAAAGTAGATGGTGTTGAGGTAAGACTCCAGCACGGTGTCTTTATCCCACTCATTGGCCATCTTCACGGAGTAGACCAGCTCCTTGGCCTTGCGGATGTAGCTGTAGTCATTACCCACCAGCATGTTCTTCACATATTGCTGGGTGATGGTGGAGCCACCACCGGCGGAGGTGTTGCCGGTGATCTGACCGATCGCCGCGCGAGCAAAGCCGGTGAAGGAGAAACCGTTGTTTTCATAAAACTCGCGGTCCTCCGCGGCAAGCACCGCATTGCGGGTCACCTCCGGCACGGTTTCCAACGGCACTTCCACACGGTTGCCCTCGGCGGGAACTACGCGGGCCAGCTCCGTGGTGCCGTCGGAAGCGAAGATCTGAGAGACCTGCTTGGACACGAGTTCCCCCGGGCGGGGCACGTCCACCACGATGTAGGCCACCATGAACGCCACCAGAGGTGCGGCGATCACTGCGGCCAGGGTGCCCCAAATGGTGGGCTTGACCCAGCTTTTCTCACCTTCCGCCTTCTTCAACCTGCGCGCCCCACCGCTGCGGGTGGTGCCTTTGGCCGAAGAGGCAGAGGTGCTGTTGGTGGAGTGTTCGGCGGAGTGGTCTGCCACGGTGTTTGTTCCTCACGCTGCATACAATGAAGTGGCCTGCGCATACGCTGCTGGTATGGCAGGCGCGGCGCGGCCGTAGGTGTGTAACTACTTTACCTCATTATTCAGGCTTTTCATCAGGGCCTACGCTGCGGGCTACCAAGATGTGATTCCACCGGCACGCTGGGCAAACTTCCACCGTGTGCACCTCAAAGTGTGCGCCCGCATCCGCCATGCGCAGAATCTCCTCATGGGTGCGCGCGGTGTTGGAGGCGCGCCCCAGTTCCTCCCCGTGGACCCAGAGCACTTCTTTGAGTTCATCCGAGGCGCACACAGGGCATGTTCTTCCCGCCTGCGTGCCATGGAACTGCGCGGCTGTGGAAAGGAGAAATGAGGCGTCGCAAAGCTCCTCTTGCCTGCGGGCGCCTGCCTTGAGTCCGCGTAGCGCCTGGGCACGTTGGAGCATGTGGGAGACCGGGGTGGAAAATGTTGCCATCACCGCGAGTGTAATCGGAACTCCAACAGTCTCGCGGTTGGGCAGGAGTGCCAATTTTTAGTAACTCACCTCTGCTCTTGCTTATAGTGGTAGGCATGAGTATCACTCCCCAGCAGCAGGAAAAACAGCCTTCTCAGGCTGCGTTGGACTGGGCGCGGGCAATCCGCCCCGCAATGACCCGCCTTTACGTGCTGTATTTCCGCCTGGCGGAGCAGTCTGATCTCACTGGGCCGCAGCTCAGCCTGCTTTCTCGCCTAGAGAACCAGGGTGCCACCCGCATTAATCAGCTCGCTGCCGCTGAGGGAATCCGTATGCCTACCGCATCGAATTTGCTGCACACTTTGGAGGAGCGGGGTTTAGTGGAGCGCGTGCGTGACCCGAAGGATCGCCGGGGCGTCCAGGTTCGCGTGACTCAGAAGGGCTCCGAGGAGCTGGAGCGGGTAGGGGAGGAGCGCATCCACTACCTGGCGCAACTCTTGGACGCCATGCCAGAGGAGTTCGCGGATGACCTGCCGCGGATCACCCAAGCGATTCAGGCGTTGGGCGATGCCTACGCCGAGGGCTTGGAGTAGCACTGTTCATGAGTGAAAAGCCGCTTCGACTCCTCGTTGCGTGGAGCCCAACGGCGCCCGGCCCCGAGGCCCTGGAATGTGCAGCGTGGCTGGCGCGCACCACTGACGTGCGCGTTCGCTGCATCACCACCTTACTGCGCCCCTGGCCATCCACCTCCATTGCCAAGTTGGGCAGTAAATACAAAAAGTGGATCAAAAAGGAGCAGGCCGCCTACGAGCACGCCGCAACTCGCGCGCTCGAGGAAGCAGGCATTGGCTCGGGGGCACGGGACAAGAAGGTAGCGGTGCTTTCCGACGGCACCAATGAGGCAGCAATGCTCAGCGAGGCTGCAGCCGAATTTGGTGCAGACATGATCATCATGGGGGCCGCCGCCACCGCGCCGAAAGGCAAATTTATGGCGGGCACAACTGCCGACGCCATGCTGCACGGATCACCGCGCCCCCTCGCCCTCGCGCCGCGCGCCCCAAGGCTCTCGAAACGTGGCGTGACCAGGGTGAATTTTGCCTACATTGGCCAGGAGACGGACCCTGCTGCGCTGCTGCGCGCCGCCCGGTTGGCTACCCGGTGGAATGTGGGTTTGCGTATCCTTGCAATTTCGCCAAATGGATTTGGCGTACCCCCGATTTCGGATAGTTTGAAGCTCCCAGTGGACTTCACGCATGAGTGGCGGGAAAATGCACTAGCGGCCCTTGATCGTGCACGCGATGAAGTGGCAAAGGCCTTCCCCGAACTTGGGCTGGAAACAGACCTGGGCTCCGGCACGGGGTGGGCGGGCGCACTCGATGCCGTCCGGTGGAAGAAAGGGGACCTGCTGTGTTTAGGTTCCGCACCGCTGGGCGCCTTTGAGCGCGTGTTCGTGGGTTCCCAAACCACGGAAATTCTCAAGCACGTCCAAGTGCCAGTGCTGATGATTCCCAACGGGGGCCAAGGCCGCTGACAAGGGCTCTCCCACACATGGGTTTGCCTGGCTCAATCTACGCAGACAAACCCATGAATGGAGGACCCCATGGAGGAACCCCGCATTGCAGTAGTCACCGGCGCTAGTGGGGGCGTTGGTTTGGCAACCACGCAGTTGCTCGCCGCGGTGGGCTACACCGTGTACGCCCAGTACCGCACGGAACCTGGTGAGGTGCCATTGGGTGAGGTGAATTGGTGGCAGGCAGACTTCACGGAGGAGGGCTTTGCGTACCCGCCGGACCTTGGCCATGTTGATGTGTTGGTGCACTGCGCAGGCATGTGTGAGCTCGGCGCCACCGCAGACATTGAGCCGCAGGCGTGGCGGGATCACTTTGAACTGAACGTGGTTGCCCCCGCAACGCTCACCAATGCGCTGCTTCCGGCTCTGCGCGCGGCCCAGGGCATGGTGATTTATGTGAACTCCGGTGCGGGGCAGCGCACCCACGCCGGTTGGGGCGCGTACTCAGCCAGCAAGTTTGCCGCCCGAGCTTGGGCGGATGCGCTGCGCCAGGAGGAGAAGGAGCTGCGGGTGAGCAGCATCTACCCTGGACGTATTGCCACCGTGATGCAGGAGGAGATTCGTAAGCAGGAGGGCGGGGAGTATGATCCAAGCCAGTACCTGCGTGCTGAGACGGTGGCGAGCCACATTCTTGGCATCATCTCTACGGCTTCGGATGCGGTGGTTGAGGATCTTTCCATCCGCCCCAACGCTTAACCTTTGAAGGAGGGCGCATGGCGCTTGGCCGCTCGCACAGCGAACACCCCGAAAATGATTTGCGTGCAGACGCCGACTCCGCCAACCTCCCCCGCCCGTTTCCGCGGGACTTCGACGAGCTTGCCGACGCCCCCGACCCCCTCGAGGAGGCACGCCGCAACCAGGCCTCAACCCGCCAGGCAATCTGGTGGGCTGCCGGCACGATCCTTGGCACTTTTGTGGTGGCGTTCCTGTTGGCCATCCCGGCTCGCCTTGCAGGTGGTGAGCTGTGCGAGGCCGGAACCGCCACCTGGATCTGTTCCCGCACAGCGGAAATCTGGTGGCCACTTGCCACCTCTGTAGTTCCCGTGGGTGGCGTGATCGGCTGCGCAATCATGCTGTACCGCAAATACATCAACTACACCCGGTGGCGGCCTTGGATGGGCGCCTTCTGGATTCTGGTGCCCTGGTCCATGCTGTGGATGACCACCGTGGGGCAGATGCTCATTGTGGGGCACTAAAGGGGAGGGGTGGCATTAAGGGGGAGTTCCTAGCGCCCCAAGCTACTTCGCGGCATTGTTGTTACTGCTATTGCCTTTGCAGTTCCTCTTTCCGTCGCTTTGTGCGCAGGAGGCAACCCCGCCGGCTTGTAGTTCGCCCCGGCGAAGTTTGGCCCTGAGGCAGACGCCGCCGCGTTTCGCGGCGAGGATTTCTCCGGCGTGGATTTTGACGCCACCGACCGCGCATGGGCGGTGAACAATGACAATCCACACCTCTTCTTGGTGCACCGACAGTACTTGGTGTACCGACAGTGGAGTGAGGTCTGTTGGTGAGGGATGCCACCTACGAAGAGAACTCCGATGTCCATGTCTCGTTGTGTCATCGGCGCGTGGGTTATGGTCATTAGTACCCAGGCGACAGGAGTACACCCCACATGTATCAACTCTTCGTTGACGAGTCCTATCAGAAAGATCACTATTACGTGGCGGGCGTCCTAGTTGACGAAAAACAATGTGAGACCCTGCTGACCAGGCTCGATGTGCTTGCCGATGGTCTGCGAGAGCGGAACGGTTGGCTTACTTCGCCCGAATTCCATGGCCATGCCCTGATGAATGGGCTGGACGACTGGAAGAGCCTCAATGGCAATTTTGGTGCGCGTGTGTCCATCTATCAAAAGGTATTGCACGCTATACAGAACTCGGGTGCCAGGGTTTACCTTGAAGGCGTTGATGTTAATCGGCTCAATGCACGCTACAAGTACCCGGATAGTCCTCACGAGGTGGCGCTGCGTCATACGCTCGAGCGTGTCAATGAGTATTGCGCACTCAAAGGGAAGATGCGCAAGGTCATCGCCGACATGGTGCCGCAACAAGACGACTTTAACGAGGCAATTCAAAGATTTACCCGAGTTGGCACCCCGGGCAATCGTAGCCAAAAGCTACTTTGCATTGACGGCGACATTCAGTTTGTTGACTCTAGGGAAAGTAGGGGCGTGCAGGCGGCAGACATGTGTGCCTACGTGCTACGCCGCCACCGAGAAGAAACGTACGCTAGTAAGCCGATACGTAGAACCACCACGCGACTCAGAAATGCGCTCGGCCCTGCCCTCGTGCATGAGCGGAAGTGGCTTCCTTAATCAAGAAAAAGCTCTGGAGCCCACGCGGCTCCAGGCGACAACGCTCCGGTATCCGGCTCGTCGTGGCCTCAATCTTACCCTTTTGGCGCTTTTGGTCAAGATATTTCACCGTTCAACTTGCGCCACCTACCCGCATCTCCTCCCCAGTGGGCACGGTGGCTTCCATGAATTACGTTGCCCCCAACCACTGCGTGGCCTGCGACGATGCGTGCGAGGGCATCTCCCAAAGCCCCGCCAACCAGCCCCCGCCAAGCGCCCAAGCGCCCAAGCGCGAGCCAGCACAGGCCAGCTACAAATTAGCCAGCAAGCGCTGCTTGGCGGGCTACTTCTTTACAATCTTCCCGCCCGCAGTTGCGGGTTTCCACGTTCTCGTAGCAGCTTGGGCACATGAGGACCAGCTCACGGCAGTTGTCCTCATTGATGCAGTGCTCAAACTTGTTGGTGGCCGCACCGCATTGCACGCAGTGGCCGAGTTGGATGAAGCCTGGGTCTTCCACGCCAGCGCCGAACTCCATGTGCATGCGCTTGTCAAAGACGTACAGGGAGCCTTCCCAGAGGCCGTCATTGCCGTACTTTTCGCCGTAGCGCACAATGCCACCATCAATTTGGTAGACCTCTTTGAAGCCGCGGTTCTTCATGAGGGAGGAAAGGATCTCGCAGCGGATGCCCCCTGTGCAGTAGGAGATCACCGGCTTGTCCTTCATCCAGTCATATTTGCCGGATTCCAGTTCACGGATGAAATCGTGGGTGGTGTTCACGTCTGGCACAACGGCATTTTTAAACTTGCCGATTTGCGCCTCCATTGCGTTGCGCCCGTCGAAGAACACCACTTCATCGCCGCGTTCCTCCACCAGCTTGTTTACTTCCTCCGGCTTGAGGTGTACGCCGCCGCCAACAACGCCACGCTCATCCACCTTCAGCTCCCCTGGTGCGCCAAAGGCCACGATCTCATCGCGAACCTTCACGCTGAGCTTGGGGAAATCCTCCGCCCCGCCTTCGGACCACTTAAACTCGGTGCCGCGGAACCCTGGGTATTCGCGGAACTTCCGCACATACGCCTTGCACGCATCCATCGGCCCGCCCACGGTTCCATTGATGCCGTGCTCAGAGATGAGGATGCGGCCTTTCAGCCCGAGCAGCTCACACAGCTCCCGCTGCCACAGCATCAGCGCCTTGGGGTCAGCGATAGGGGTGAACTTGTAATACAAGAGGATTTTGCTTTGTGCCACGGGGAATCATTCTACTCTCCTCACGCTTACCGACGCCCCCACGGCAAACAGGACGCCGGTCACAGTGGGCGGTGCGGTTGCAGGGAAGCTGGTACCGCTTTTGCTATCCAACATCTGGCTGGTTGCCAGGGTTTTCGCAGCCTTCTCGGGGGCTGCTCATACGCAGGCGAAATAGCGTGTTGCGAATGACATCCTTCATCCAAATGCTCACCGACGTCCAGGCCCTCATCGGTGCGTATGGCCTGATCGGTTTGGCTCTTGTAGTTTTTGCCGAGACCGGGCTCCTGATCGGCTTTTTCCTCCCAGGGGATTCCCTCCTGTTTGCAGCAGGCATGCTTTCAGCAAGCACGCAACCATTTGCGCCCTTATGGGCGGTGATGTTCACGGTGGGTGTTGCGGCGTTTGTTGGCGACCAAACCGGCTACATCATTGGCCGCAAGTTCGGGCCTTTGGCGTTGCAGGGTTGGGCAGGCCGCAAGATTGGCCCGGAGCGCATCGCCCGTGCAGAAGAGTTTTTTGCTACTCGTGGCACCATCGCAGTGTTCCTGGGTCGCTTCATTCCGGTAATCCGCACGGTGGTGCCGGTGCTCGCCGGCGTGAACAAGATGGATCACCGCAAGTTTGTGTTCATCAACGCGGTGGGCGCCCTGGTGTGGGGCTGTGGTGTGCCGGTGGTGGGCTACTTGCTCGGTGAGGTCCCCTTTGTGCAGCACAACTTTGAGGTAATTGTGTTGAGCATTGTCGCGGTGTCTGTGCTCCCACTGGTTGTGGAGTTTTTCAAGGGCCGCAAGGCGCGCCCGGCAGCCACTGCACCAGCCTTGGCCACTGAATAAGTTTGTTGTTCTTCCTCGCTGCCAACTTTTGGTTGGCGGCTTTTGTATATACAAGTGCGCCGAGTGCAGCCACGTTGTGTGGCCGTACTCGGCGCGTGTCCCTTGTCACCCAAAAGTGTGTGAGCTGCGAGGGGGAGCGGTAAAGCTCACCGCCTCCGCTCAACGTTGTGAGGCCTCAGCGGATCTTGTGCAGCGACCCATCGCTGTACCCGATCCACTGAGTCTCTGGCTTTTACAGGTGGAGTGTTTCATCCACCTGATTGTTGGTGCTTAGCTTTCCTTGCGGCGGCGGGTCACCAACAGCAACGCACCAGCAGCAGAAGCAAGCAGCGCAGCGGCAAGAGCAGCTACCACACCAGACACACCGGTGTTCGCCAACGCACCACGCACACCCTTAGCAGGCTGAGCAGACTGCGCGGACTGACCAGGCTGCACACCCTTAGAAGGCTGCTGACCCTGCTCACCCTGAGTGCCCTGGTTGTTCTGGTTGCCCTGGTTACCCTGGTTGCTCTGGTTTGCACCAGCAGAACCATTGGAAGAACCGTTGGAAGAACCATTGCTGGAACCATTCGAGGAACCATTAGCCAGACCACCGATGATCGCACCACCGATAATCCACGGCAACAAACCACCACCGTTAGAGGAACCACCATTGTTGGAACCACCATCACCAGGGGTAGAAGGCGTGTTGTTCGCAGAATCAGACACAGTCACCGTAAACGTCTCAGTGTCCTTCGAACCATCAGGATAGGTCACCTCAACAGTCACCGTGGTCTTATCACCAGGCTTCGCACCTTCAGGAGGCGTCACCGTGATAGAACCATCAGGATTCACCGTAGTGGTCCAACCCTTATCAGACTCCGCAGTCACGGTAGCATCAGCTGGCAACGCATCACCATCATTTGGAACAGTCACAGACTCACCAGGCTTGACCTCAGAGTTGTTCCAATCCGGAGTGGTGGAATTCGCATCAGTGTCACCCACAGTCACCGTGAAGGTCTCAGTATCGGTGGAACCATCAGGGTCAGGGTAGGTCACCTCAACAGTCACCGTGGTCTTATCGCCAGGCTTCGCATCCGCAGGAGGCGTCACCGTCACAGTGCCGGTATTTGGATCAACCTCAGCAGTCCAACCAGGCTGATCAGGCGTTGCGGTTACGGTAGAACCATCAGGCAGCTCATCACCAGTGTTCGGCACCTCAACAGGGGTATCTGGCTTGGTCTCAGTGCTATCCCAGTTCGGAGTGGTGTTCGTGGCATCATCACCAGCACCGGTTGGATCCCCAACCGTCACAGTGAAGTCCTCAGTCTCCTTCGAACCATCAGGGTAGGTCACCTCAACAGTCACCGTGGTCTTATCACCAACGCTGGCATCCGCAGGAGGCGTCACCGTCACAGAACCATCTGGGTTCACCGTCACATCCCACGTCGGATCCTCAGGAGTAGCAACCACATCGGAACCATCAGGCAACTCATCACCAGTGTTCGGAACAGTTACCGGCTCACCAGGATCGGTCACCTTGTTATCCCAATCCGGGGTGTAGACATCCTTATCAGAAGGATCCACCGTCACAGTGAAGGTCTCAGTGTCCTTAGAACCATCAGGGTAAGTCACCTCAACAGTCACCGTGGTCTTATCACCAACGCTGGCATCCGCAGGAGGGGTCACCGTGATGGAACCATCTGGATTCACCTTGACATCCCACGCTGGATCCCCAGGAGTAGCAACAACATCAGAACCATCTGGCAATGCTTCACCAGTATTTGGAACAGTTACCGGCTCACCAGGCTTGGTAGAAGAATTATCCCAGGTAGGAGTGATGTCATCCGCCTGAGTACCAGTGGAAGTCGACGGAGTTCCATCCGGCTTGGAGTTTGGATCCTTCGGGTTAGTACCCTCCTTCTTCTCATCCTCGTCGGTGAAACCATCACCATCGTCGTCCTCATCGGTGACATCAGGGGTTTTATCGCCATCGGTGTCCAACTGGAACGGAGCGGTCGTAGAATCCGTAGAACCA
>NZ_JANIKJ010000024.1:0-22938 GCF_024580965.1 Corynebacterium kozikiae | reverse complement strand
TTTGGGTTGATGAAGCAGTGGCGCGGGCTTGCGACGCGTTATGACAAGCTCGCGGTCACGTATCGCGCGGGAGTGGTGCTTGCGGCGATTCTGGTCTGGTTACGCATATAAGAGACACGCCCTAGTTGCACCGTGGTCACGCAGGTTGGGTCATCTGCGCTCGTGCCCAGGGGAACCGTGGCGGTTTTCGCGCCCTCCGGGGTGTCCCCAGCAAGGGTGATGCTGAGCTCGCCCTGCAGGTCCCGCGGCAGCCACAGGCCCACAAAGCCGTTGTCAAAGGTGGTGGTGGCTTGTTCAATCACCACGTTCCCGGCGCTGTCCGTGACCTTTACATCAACGTCCCTATTGCCCAGCTCACCCTTGCAGGTGGTGAGGCTGTGGTAGAAGCAGTCGTGAGTCTTGTCCAAGTACGGGGCGATGCTTACATAGAACTCGTCCTCGGGCATCGTCAGCGTCACCGTTTCGCCGGAGGTATCACTGAGCTCTAGTACCTCCGGCTTGATGGACGCGCGAAGATCCGTCGGGCGATCGTCGAGCGCCTGGGCGTCCAGAAGCGTGATGATCTCGCGGCTATCCAACCCAGCGAGTTGATGCTCGGCGAGCCACTGCACATCTGGGGCTTCGCTGACTGCGGCGGCTGCTTCTGCGGAGGAAGCGGCGGAGGCGGAGGATGGGGTTTCGTTGTCCGGTGTGCAGGCACTCAGCGCGAGCGCACCAATGAGCACAGCCGCGGCTGCCTGGGCGGGTAGGCGATGCAAAGCCATGGAAAATCCTTCAGAAGGGGTGACTACAGGTAAGAAATAAGGAAGAAACATTCAGTGCCACAGTAAAATTGCCGACGCCGCGCCGTCTATGTGCTCTGGGTCATCACCAAACCCACACTCGCACCGAAAATCCCGTCTGAACTGTGTGTTTTCGCCTCGGTAGTATGTTGCCGCCCGTGTGTCAGTGTGAGAATTCTCCACATCCCGCCCTCCGTTCCACGCATATAAATCAGGTGGCGTACCGACGCGCCCAGCACCCACAAAACGCAAGGCAACTCCGGCGCGGCTAAGGCTGCAGGAGGCTGCGGAACGTGGGAGAATGGCCAAACATGGCTTCGCAGGGGATCGGGCCAGTAAACGGGCCCTGCGTGTAATGAACTTGAGGAAGTAATGGATTCACCACAACAATTCCACGTTGACCTCGGTGGCATGGTCTCTCTGCTTTCCCGCAACCTCTATTCGGGGCCCCGGGTGTTTGTGCGGGAGTTGCTGCAAAATGGCATCGATGCCATCACTGCGCGCCGGGAGGAAGACCCCGATTGCCCCGCGCAGATCAACATTGAGCTTCTCTCCACTCACCCGAGCGGTGTGCTGGATCTCGTTCGCTTCAGTGATACCGGCAAGGGAATCACCTTGGAGGAATCAAGGGAGCTGCTGGCCACCATAGGTGCGAGCTCCAAGCGTGACGAGTTCGGTTTTCATCGCAGTGACTACCTGGGCCAGTTTGGTATTGGACTGCTGAGCGCGCTTATGGTGTCGCCCTCCATCGTGGTGTACTCCCGAAGCATTGACGCCCTGGACCAGCCAATCCGGTGGGAGGGCAATTCCAATGGCACCTGGACCACCCGCCCGGTACAGCCCCATGAATTGCCGGAAGTGCTGCAAACTGGCCCCGGCACCACGGTAGAGCTGCGTCGAACGGACTTTGACTTTGGCCGCATCCCCGGCTTGGTGGATTACTACGGGCGCTACTTGCCAGCGGAAATCGTGATCAATGGTGAGCCTTTGGAAAGCGAGCAGCCCCCGTGGTTGCAAGACGAGGAAGGCCAACAGCGGTGGTGTGAGCAGCACTTCGGTTTCACACCCTTTGCCTGTGTGCCGCTCAATGACATCCTCTCCGGTGCTCGCGGCGTGGCGTACATTATTCCTTCTGGCGCACACCCTGGCCAGCATGTGAAGCACACGGTGTACTTGCATGGAATGATGCTGGGGGACCGGATCAGTGACCTGCTCCCTGAGTGGGCGTATTTTGCCCGCGTGGTGGTGGACGTGGAACACCTGCGCCCCACGGCGTCCCGGGAGGCGCTTGCCAATGATGAAGCCCTTGCAGAGACCAGGGAGTCCTTCGGCTCGCAGATCCGCCAGTGGCTGCAATCCTTGGCCGAGCTGGTCCCGCACCAATTCGCGGAGTTCGTGTCCCTGCACCTGGCTGGGTTGAAATCCCTTGCGTTGGTGGATGAGCCAACCCGCAGGCTCGTTGCCCGCACCGTGCCCGTACCCACCACGTTGGGGCCAATGACATTGGATGAAGTAATCGGGCTGAAAAACGGCATCCGGTTCACCCGAACAACTAAGGCATTCGAGGCCATCGCCGCGGTGGCTCAGGCGCGTGAGGTGTTGGTGGTAAATGCCGGCTACGCCTTTGATGAGGAAATCCTGGACCTCCTGCGCCTGGACTACCCGGATATCCTCATCGAGGAGCTCAGCGCAACCAGCCTCTTGGACGATCTGGAACTGCCAACCCACACCCAAAGGATTCACCTCATGCCGGTGGTTCATGCCAGCGAGCAAGCCTTGGAGGGCGAGGATGTAGAGGTGGTGCTGCGTCGGTTTTCACCGGAAGACTTACCCGCGGTGTACCTCCCGCAGCCGGACAGTGCGGGGCGCCGCATTGAGCAGCGAGTTCGGGAGGAAGATGAACAGATCGATGCCCTGATGAGCCTCCTGGAATCTCGCCCCCAGAAACGGCCCGGGTCCGGGAACGGAAACCAGCCGCCGAACTCACTTGGCGCGGAGGCTGAAATGCCGCAGCTGGTATTGAATGCGGATAGCCCTGTGATCGCGCAGCTCGCGGACTTGCAGCGAGTCAGCAGTAGAAACACGCCCGGCAATCGTCTGGATGCAGACTCCACCGGGCAAGAACTGCTCGTGGCAGGCATCAGAGCGCTCTATGTGCAGGCGTTGATCTCCGCGCACCAAGAACTCGGGCCGAAGGCCCGGAGGTGGTCGGTGAGCCTGCTCAGCACGCTCATTGCCCATGCACTCTAAAACGCAACAACCCGTAAAACAGGCACCCAACCCACAACCCCAAGGATCAAACAGTTGAGCATGGAACACAGCAGGAACAATTCTTTCTTGGATGAGCTCATCGAACGCGCGGAGATGGTTCCCTACAGTAAGGCTGCTTCGCAGTTGTGGTCACAAGCTGTGGTCACCGCAGATGAATTGCTGGATTCGGGTGTGGATGTTGCTGAAGAGCTGCTGTATTGCCTCATCCAACTGCAGTATTCCTACTACAGCAGCGGGGATGCCACCAGGGTTGTGGCACCCTTCTTGCGCACGCAAAAACTCTACGAGACCCGCCCTGATCTGTTCCATGAGGAACGCCTTGAAGGATTGGCCTGGGGGTATCGCTACGCCTTCAGCGCCCTGTTGGCAGTACCGGAAGTGCCGGTGAACCAGTTGCGCGACCTGCTGGACCAAGCCCATGGGTTGTATAAGCAGATTGGTGATTCGCGCCGGGCACTTTTCCAGTTGGAGTACACCCTGGCGGAAGCAATCGGGGATGAGCAAGCCGCCGAGGAAGCACACGGCAACTGGCTCAACGCCGAGCACACCCCAATTTCCAATTGCCCCGCGTGCGACCCGGAAGTGGCCGCCAGCTACCACTTTGATCGCGGGGAATGGGAACACGGGATCGCTGTTGCGGAGCAGGCGCTGGCAACGGAGGAGATGACTTGTTCCGCGCAGCCGCATTCACTGTTTACCCACCTCATCGAGCCTTATGCGATGACCGGGCAGTTCGACAAAGCCTGGAACGCCCATGTGCAGTCTTACCGCGCAATCAAGAATGACCCCGCGATGCTCGGCGCACTCGCCGTCCACATTCGGGTGCTCGCGGAGCTTGGGGCGGTTGGCATGCCTGGGTGCACGGAGCGATCCGTGGAGCTGTTCTGCACCCACCTCCCGTGGTGGATGAATGCGAGCGAGCCGCGCGAGCTGCTGGGCCTGGCCAGCGCTGGTGCGGTGGCGCTCGGCCACCTGCCTACCGAACGTGGCGGGGAGGTGCTGAACGTGGTCTTGCCAGGTGAGCAGCTTCCTTGGCAGCAGGCACCAACGCTGCACAGCCCAACGGTGGAGCAGGCGAAACAGTGGTGTGCTGACCTGGCATTCACACTCGCGCGGCGTTTCGACGCCCGCCCGGGCATCCTCCAACCCCGCGCCGTCGCCCGCCTTGAGCGCAATCTACAGGCATCTGGCCAGGGATTGCCGCAGCCCACTGCCGCGTCTTTGGATCGCTCGGGGCTCAAAGCCACAGTGTTGGCGGGTTTCACGGAGCTTGAGGAGCTTGAGGAGCTGCCCTCCCTCAAAGACGTGGTGGAAGACCCGTGGCGCCAGCAACTCACCGTGGAGCAGTTGTTGGAAGAACACAAGCGTATTGGTTTTCCATTGAACAGTTACGCCCTGCGCTTGGAACACCTGGGTGTTCCCGCACCCTATGTGGAGGTCCAGGATTACGCAGATGGCTTGGACATGCTCAAGGCGCATTTGTTGCTGCGCAGTGATCATCTTGATGCGGCGTACAACCAGGCTATGGCGGTGATGCTTCGGGAGAGCGCACTCACCTCGGGTGATCCGATTGGCCTGCGGATCAGCGGCTTAATGGTGCTCACCAACGTCCACTTTGAAAAGGAGGAATATCTTCAAGGTCTTTGGATGGTCCAGCAAACGATGAATCTGGCCGCTGATGCCGGCCTAGGCCCCTACGCGCTGAACACTGCCCGCAGGGTTCTTGGCGTGCTGATGGCCATGGAGCGGTGGGACGCAGCCTGTGCGTTGGCGGAAAACGCGCGCATGATCGCAGGTGAGCATCGCTTTAACGCAGACGGTTGCGTAGTTGCGCAGATCTACGCCGACGCCCTGGGCAATCTCGGGCAGGCGCAGCAGGCGGCAGCGGTGCTGGAGGAGTTCCTGGCACATGGCGATTTGGCAGATGGCGAGGATGGCGCTATCGAACTGGAAATGCGCAGCCAGCTCGCGAACTACCTCGGGGAGTCGGGGCAGTTGGAACGCGCGCTGGAGGTGGTTGATCAGGTGATCAGGCAAGCAGATGCCTTATCCGAGGCTGCCACCATCGCCGCTGCTGCCGCTACTATTGACCCCGCCGCCATGCTCGCGATGCGCCTCAGATTGCGCCACCAGAAGATGGGACTGTTACTCGCGGCCCTGCCTCCGCAGCACATTGAATTGCATGAGCAGCTCCACGGGTTAATCAACGAGCGTGTGGAGCTGGTGGAACAGGCCAACGTGGAGGAGAAACAAGACATCATTGCGTCCTTCCTCATGGAAGCACTGGAACTCTTTGCCTCACTGGACCGCGTGGACCTAGCCCGTCAGACCATGCAGCGCCTTATTAGCGCGCGGGATGCGGCGGGGGATCGGGCGCTGGCGGCGTCGGAAATTGCCCAAGTCCTGGAGCAGCTTCCGGACCCCCAGGAGCTCGCGAGGGTGGCAATACGCCTGGTGGGTGAGGATCAAGGGGAGGAGCTTGATTGGCTGCGGGCGCTCGCGGCTGGGAATAACTAGCTGCGGGCGGGCAGATTTTCGCCTACGTTGGAAACCATGATTTTGATTAACGTGCGCTACCAAGTCCGCCCCGAATACCAAGAGACGTTCCTTGAAGAAACGGCGTGGTTCACCGAGGCCACCCGTGCTGAGGAAGGCAACATCTTCTTCGATTGGTACCGCAGCCCAGACAACCCCGGTGAGTTCCTGCTCATCGAGGCATTCCAGGATGATGCTGCTGAGGCTCACGTCAATTCCGCTCACTTCAAGCGTGCTCAGGAGGAGCTGCCCAAGTACCTTGAGCGCACCCCAGACGTGATCAATACGCTCATTCCAGAGAAGACGGAGTGGGATAAGCTCGTGGAATTTGAGGTGAAGTAGCAGTGGCAAAACCAAAGAAGCTGGCCAAAGAGGCCTATGAGAAAGAGCTCAAGCGCCTACAGGCTGAGCTCGTGGAGATGCAGCAGTGGGTGGTGGAAACCGGCGCCCGCGTGGTGATCGTGATGGAGGGCCGCGACGCCGCCGGCAAGGGCTCCGCCATCAAGCGCATCACCCAATACCTCAACCCGCGCACCTGCCGCATTGAGGCGCTGCCCGCACCGAACTCTCGTGAGCAGGGGCAATGGTACTTCCAGCGCTACATTGAGCGCCTGCCAACCGCTGGTGAGATCGTGATCTTTGACCGCTCTTGGTACAACCGCGCGGGCGTGGAGCGCGTGATGGGCTTCTGCACCTCTGCCGAGTACCGCCGCTTCCTGCACCAGGCACCAATTTTCGAGCGAATGCTCGTGGAAGACGGCATCATCCTGCGCAAATACTGGTTCTCTGTGTCCGATGAGGAGCAGATTGCCCGCTTCAAGTCCCGCCGCAATGACCCCCTGCGTCGTTGGAAGCTCTCCCCGATGGACCTGCAGTCCATCACCCGCTGGGAGGACTACTCCCGGGCAAAGGATGAAATGTTCATCCACACGGACATCCCCTCCGCGCCGTGGTACACGGTGGAGTCTGAGGATAAGAAGCGTTCCCGTATTAACGTGATCAGCCACCTGCTTTCCACCATCCCCTATGAGCACATTGAGCGCGAGCTGCCGGAGATCCCGGAGCGCCCCGAGTCCAACAATGACTACGAGCGCCCGCCGCGCGAAGACTTCCGCTACGTGCCCGATGTTGCGGCGCAGTTGGAGGTAAAGGGCGAAAAGAAAGGGAAAAAGTCAGGGAAGGGCAAGAAGACGAAAAAGTCTGGCAAGTAGGCTGAGGGCTTGAGGGAAGCGTTCCGACGCCCCCACGCCGCACCTCCAAAGGCCCCAGGGCCCCCAAGATTGTGGGGTGCTGGGGTTTTTAGTTGAGGAGTTCTTCAAGGACCGTGAGCACGCCATGCTCGGTGTTTGGCGGGGCGATGCGAGTGGCCACCTCTTTGATTTTGGGGTGTGCGTTTTCCATTGCCACCGCGGTCCCCGCGGCTTGTAGAAGCTCGAGGTCGTTGAGGAAGTCCCCGAAGGCGATGGTGCGTTCCATGGGGATGTCCAGTGCCTGTGCGAGCAGACGCAAACCCACGCCCTTGTTGGCTTCCGGTGCCATGAGGTCAATCCAGTGCGCACCGGAAATCACCAGGCTGAGGTCCGGCGCCACGCCGCGCAGCAGGGGAGCGGCCACGGTTTCCGCATCGGGGAAAGAAAACACGGCAAGTTTAATCACCTGGTCATTGACGTGCTCGTGCAGGTCCTCCACCCGCTCGAGGCGGTGGTAGTACTTGATGCCCTCTTTCAGAAATTCGTTGTCGGTGCGGCTCACAAAAGCTCCGTCGGCCCGGCAGAGCACCACGCCCCAGTCCAAGTCAGTGTTCTCGATGGTTTCGATCACCGCGTGGGCGTCCTTGGGGGCAAGGGTGGTGGTGGAGACGATCTCGCCCTCGTGGTACACCACAGTGCCGTTTTCCGCGATGACGCTGATCTGGTTGCCTGCAACCCGATCAAACTGGTCCAGCAGGGTGTAAAGCTGGCGCCCACTCGCCGGGGCGAAAGCCCACCCCTGCGCATGGAGGCGGTCCAGCAGCGGCCAGAAGTCATCTGGGATTTGGTGATTGCCATCCAAGAGGGTGCCATCCATGTCCGTTGCAATCAGGCCGGTGTAAGTGCCGCGGCGGGGTGCAGAAGTTGGGGCGGGGGTGGGGATATTCATGCCAAATTGGTCTTTCAAGTTATTCACTAGGATTCATGTGTGCTGCACCCATTGTGCCAGTTCGGGAGGACAGCATGGGCCCGCAGTTCTGCGCGTGAAACCAAAGGGGGTAGTTGTGCCCCTCACATCCACATTTCTATGGTGATCTGAGCCACCCGAAGTGTGCGCTGATGGTAAGAATGAGGGCATGGCTCTCAAACATGCAGATCACAAAGATTCCCCGGTGCGCGCCTATGTGCTCAACTCCACGGGCGTGCTGGAACTCAACCGCCCCAAGGCGTTGAACTCGTTGAATCACGAGATGGTGGACATCATCGACCAAGCCTTAAGCGAGTGGGAAACCGATGATGCAATCCACCGCGTGGTGATTTACACGGAGTCCAACAAAGGCTTCTGCGCCGGCGGGGATGTTCGCGCAGCCCGCGAGCACATCCTGGCGGGCGAGGAAGAGCGCGCTGATGCGTACTTTGTGGAGGAGTACGCCATGAACAACCGCATTGCCACCTTCCCCAAGCCCTATGTGGCGTTGATTGACGGCGTGGTGATGGGCGGTGGCCTTGGGGTGTCCGTGCATGGTTCCCACCGTGTGATCAGCGAGCGTGCCTTCGGAGCAATGCCGGAAATGGCGATCGGCTACATCCCAGACGTGGGCGTGCCCTTTGTGCTGCAGCGGGTGGGGCAGGCGTCCCTTGCGCTCGCTAACTTTGTGGTGCTCACCGGCTGGCGCCTGAGCGCCGCTGATTTGCTGTGGACGGGCATCGCCACCGACGTGGTGCATTCCGAGCACATGCAGTTGTTCCGGGAGATGCTCATTGCGGAGGACATCGATGACGCCCTGGAGCGCTACGGCACGGAACTGGAGGAGGAAAGCGAGCTGGCCAAGTGGGCCGAGGACATCGAGGCCACCTTTGCCGGCCCCAGCTTTGCCGAAATCGAGCAAGCGGTTGCCCAGCATCCCAATGAGAAGTTCCGCGAGCTCGTAGCCCAGCACTTCGCAGCAGCCTCCCCGAGCGCATTGGTGGCTGCGGCCGAACTCATGGCAGCCAGCGCGAAATGCACCACGGTCCGCCAAGAATTGGACCTTGAGATCACCTTGGGTGAGTACGTCCGCCGCCTTCCGGACTTTGTTGAAGGCGTGCGCGCGGTGCTGGTGGACAAAGACCGCCAGCCCAACTTCCCACCAGCAGTCGATGTCGCGGAGGTTCGCGCAGCGCTTCGGCAGTAATCTTCAGCGATCGCCTAGGCGCTGCTCCCCGGGATACTTGCGCCTGCTTCGACGCCACCGCCGCGAGACTGCATGTAGAAGCGCCACGCCCGGGCCGCGTCGATACCCTCCGGCACCGGCGTGCGTTCTACCGCCTGCATCACCTCCGAGGTGAGTGGCGGAAGCTGGAGGCTTGGGGAGCGCAGCAGGAAGGTGCCTTGGTGTTCCCCGATGGGTCCGCTCCAGAGAATCCAGGCTTGGAGGATGGACTTTGCGGCGCTGACCGCGAGGGGGCTTGTTTGCGGCGTGGTGAACTCTTTGAGTCCGTGCTCGAGGGCGAAGTCGAGTGCCCCGCGTGCGAGCTTTGCTGCTGGGAACTGGGAAAACCCGGGGTGAAACCAGGACCAAGTTCCGTCCACGGCGAGCAGCAATGCCTGCAGTTCGTGCTCGCCCACTCGGACCATGCTGTGGGTAAGGCTGACATCGCCCACGCCTTGCTGCCAATCCTGCGCCCCAAAGGTGGCCTCGGCGAACAGCTTGTGCTCGTGGGCAAGGTAGAAGGCGTCCGACGCCACCTCCGCAGTGGTGATCGCAGAGACTAGTTGCTGCGTCTGCAGGTTGACCGTGGTGATGGTGCCTTTCTGATCACGCAGGTGAAATAGGTGTGCGGAATCAGCTATTTGGTGAGCGGCCTGCTCTGGCGTTGCCTCGATTGCACCCCCATTTGCACCCTTATCGAGGTTTCCCTTGGCCACCGCAAGGCCGCGGGCGGCGGCATAAGAGGTGAGCGCACGTTCCAGATCCAAGTCCTTGGGTAGCTGGCCCAGTCCCAGTGTGATTGCAGCTCGTGGGGTGAGTGCGAGGGCATCACCGACCATCACCACTACGTGAAAAGCTTCGTGTTCTGTGCCTTCTGGTGTGGGGTCAGTGATAGGTACCTGGAATACGGGACCGTTTCCATGCAGCGTGCGCGCGGCGGCTACCAGATCAGGGTGGAAGGGGTGCGTGCCGCTGAGTTCCGGGATATTCCAGGTTTGGTTGTTGTGTGCCCATGTCCAAGAGTTGTGCGTGCAGTGGGCAACCACGATGCCACGGAAGCCAACGGGGCCCGCTGCGCTGTCGGCAATAATCTCGTAGTTGGGGGTGCCACCTACGGGGTTGAATCGCACGTTTTCAATCTGACCCAGGTTGTGTTGGAACGCCCAGGACTTCTCAATTTGGTGGAAAAAGCCGTCGGTGAGGACATCCTTGAGCTGGGTAGGGTCTGAAACATCCACAGGGTGCTCACTTTCGCAGTGCAGGGTCCGAATTGCATGGTCCGAATGTGGGCCGCGTATAGGGGCCAGTACCAGCGTAGTAGCTCTTGGCTCCTTGGTTGCGGAGGCCGGCGGCACGTGCGATGACCGTCGGTATGAAAGTGAGGAAGCTTGACCGGGGGGGTTCTGTGGGGTGGCGAGTGAGGAGCTGAGTGATAAGGTCATTACCGAGGGCGCAACAACGGGAATGCCGGTGTAAATCCGGCAGCGGGCCCCGCCACTGTCACCACCAAATACGCAGGTGACCTCACTGCTTTCGGGCGGGAAGGGGAAACCACTAAGGATTTGCGGGTGGAAGCCAGGAGACCGGTTGCGCCCCAAAGGTATAGCGCAAGCCCACGGGGATCTGGGCTCATACGGAAAGAAGTGTAAAACTTATGCATATTGCAGAAGGGTTCCTCCCCGTCACGCATTGTGTGGCGTGGGCAGCGGTAGCAACGCCGTTTGTAGCACACGGCGCAGTGGCTGTGAAGAAGCAGCTCAAGGCTCAGCCGGAAACCAAACTGCTGCTCGCCGCAGCCGGCGCGTTTAGCTTTGTGCTCTCCGCAATCAAAATCCCCTCCGTCACTGGATCTTCCTCACATCCAACAGGTACGGCGCTGGGAGCAGTGCTGTTCAAACCACCGGTCATGGCTCTCTTGGGCACCTTGGTGTTGTTCTTCCAAGCGCTGCTGCTTGCCCACGGAGGCATCACCACCCTAGGGGCCAATGTGTTCGCAATGGCGATTGTGGGCCCGTGGGTGGCTTATGGCGTGTGGCGGGCAAGCCGCGGCGCCGGGGCGAGCATGGACCTAGCGGTGTTTCTTGCGGCGCTATTGGGCAACCTTGCCACATACGTTGTCACCGCCACCCAGTTGGCGTTGGCGCACCATGCGCAGGGTCTGGTGCAGGCGTGGCTTACGTTTATGGGGCTGTATGCGCCTACCCAGGTTCCCATCGCGGTGATTGAAGCGATTGTCACGGTGCTCATTGTTCGTGCACTGAGCAAGATTGCCGTACCTGAGTTGCAACGCCTCGGTTTCCTACCAGAGCCAGCGCAGCCGGTGGCACAGAAAGTGGGGATCTAGGCCATGGCAGACACACTCAAGCACACAAAGGCCGGCTCAACCCCAGGCGAAAAAGGCTCCAAGGGCAGCTCCTTGCTGCTCGCCGGAATCGCCATCGTGGTGGCCGCATTCCCCATGTTCATCAACCTTGGTAATCGCGACTCCGAAGAACCCTTCGCAGGCACTGATGCCGCAGCCGAAGGCCTGGTGGAGGAAGTCAATCCGGAATACGAGCCGTGGTTTGACCCCCTCATCGGGGAACTCCCCGGCGAGGTAGAGTCCGGGTTGTTTGCCCTCCAGGCGGCACTCGGCGCGAGCGTGCTGGGCTACGCCATCGGCGTGTACCGCGGGCGCACCAAAGAGCAGGAGCGCACTCAGGAATAACTTCCTGCCTCCTCGAAAAACACCCCAACACCCCAACACCCCAGCCCCCTAAGACTTTGTGAGTACATGAATCAGCTCGAATACGCCGCGCTGCACAGCCGTTGGGCCCCACGCCCCGCGGCGGAGAAGGCGCTCCTGCTGCTGGGGGTGCTGGTATTGGTGGTGGCGCTCCCTTTCGGCTACGCCTGGTTGCTGATCGCTGGGGTGCTCACCGCAACTGTGATCGCCGCGCGGCCGCCGCTGAAACTGCTGCTCGCGCTGGTAGCAGCGCCCATCGCTTTCTTGGTGGTGGGCGTGCTCCCACTGGTGGTGGCGATCACCGGCGATGGCCTGGTACTCATCGACGGCGGTGTCCGCAACGCCGCAACACTGCTTCTGCGCAGCTTGTTGGCCACGTGGGCCACTGTGCTCTACGCGCTCACCACGCCGCTGCCGCAGACAATCGCGCTGTTGTATCGCCTTCACATCCCAGGGTTCATCATCGAGCTCATGGTCTCCATGTATCGCATGGTGGCGCTGCTCGTGGCCACCGCACGCAGCGTCTTCTTGGCCCAGCAGGCCCGGTTGGGGTATTCGAGTAGGCGCCGCTGGGTGGCGTCGGCAGCTTCTTTGGGGGCGAGCCTGTTTGTTACCTCTTTTGCGCGGGCCCGCCGCCTTGCCGAGGGCCTGGAGCTGCGCGCGGACCCCCAAGCAACGCTTGTAGCTGGTGGTGAGCTCGGCGCGCATGGGCGGGCGGGATTCCTGTGTGTGACGCTCGCGTTGTTAGTGTGTATCGCAGGTATTGGTGCGATGCAGGAAGGCTTGCTGTGGTGAGGTCGTTGCTCGGGTGCACAGACGTGCACTTTTCTCGCGGTGAGCAGCACATTCTGCGCGGCGTCACCCTCAACATCGCCGCAGGTGAGCGTATCTGTTTGCTGGGTAGAAATGGCGCGGGCAAGTCCAGTCTCATGCGGATTCTGGCGGGGTCTTGGCGTGCCGACGCCGGCCAGGTGCTGATCAACGGCGCGCCCGTTGCGGCGTCGCGGAAGGCACGCAATCAGGTGCGCGCGTTTGTGCAAATGGTGTTGCAGGAGCCAGACGACCAGCTCTTTGCCACCTCAGTGGCCGCAGACGTAGCTTACGGACCTACCAACATGGGGCTGGATGCTGCGCAAGTGCAGGAGCGGGTCGAGGAGGTACTCGCGAGCTTGGGCATCGCCGATCTTGCTGACGCTGTGCCACACCAACTTTCTTTTGGCCAGCGCAAAAGGGTGGCCCTCGCCGGCGCGCTTGCGATGCGCCCGAGCGTGCTCCTCCTTGATGAACCCACCGCCGGGCTGGACCCCGAGGGCACCAGCGCCCTGATTGAGACCCTGGAAAACCTGGGTACTGCGCTGCTGTTTTCCACCCATGACGTCAACGCTGCCTGGCGCTTAGCTACCCGCTTCGTGGTGCTCCACGATGGTGAGCTGCATTCCGGCGGGGTGGAAATGATCACTGATCACGCATTCATGAAGGCCGCCGGTCTGGAGGTGCCGTGGGCACCCATCGTCTCGGCGGCCTTGGGGCGTGAGGTCAAGCAGCCTTCTGAATTGCTTTAGATTTCCGCGCTCGGGGTGCGCTTTGGCAGCACCTTCGGCCGAGCCCCGGCGATTTCCTCCACGATGCGGATCACCTGGTTGGAGTAGCCAAACTCGTTGTCGTACCACACGTAGAGCACGAGGTGGTTGTTGCCGTTGGCGATGGTTGCCAGGCCGTCCACAATGCCCGCGTGGGTGGTGCCCACAAAGTCCGTGGAAACCACCTCTGGGGAGTGGATGTACGCGATTTGCTGGCGCAGATCGGAGTGCAGCGCCACCTTGTCCATCAGCTCATTGACCTGATCCCTAGTCACGTCTTGATTGAGGGTGAGGTTGAGCACCGCCATGGAGACGTCGGGAGTGGGCACCCGGATGGCGTTGCCGGTGAGTTTGCCTTCGAGCTCGGGCAGCGCCTTGGCCACGGCCTTTGCGGCGCCGGTTTCCGTGAGCACCATGTTCAACCCGGCGGCGCGGCCACGGCGCTCGCCCTTGTGGAAGTTGTCAATGAGGTTTTGGTCATTGGTGAAGGAGTGCACCGTTTCCACGTGACCGTTGATCACGCCGTAGTGGTCATTGAGCACCTTCAACACTGGGGTGATGGCGTTGGTGGTGCAGGAGGCGGCGGTGATGATGGTGTGCTCATCGGTGATCGCCTCGTGGTTGATGCCGTACACCACGTTCAGCAGGTCGCCCTTGCCCGGCGCGGTGAGCAGGACGCGGGACACGCCCTTCGACTGGAGGTGCTGGGAGAGGCCTTCGCGGTCGCGCCAGCGGCCGGTGTTGTCCACCACGATGGCGTTGTTGATGCCGTACTCGGTGTAGTCCACGCTGGCGGGATCGTTGGAGTAGATCACCTGGATCTTGGTGCCGTTTGCCCAGATCACGTTGTTTTCTTCATCCACGGTGATGGTGCCGTTGAACGCGCCGTGGACGGAATCGCGGCGCAGTAGGGAAGCGCGCTTGACCAGGTCTTTGTCACCGTTTTTACGCACAACGACGGCGCGCAGTTTCACCCCACCGTAGGCTGCTTCGCGGGCAATCAGGATGCGGGCGAGCAGGCGACCAATGCGGCCAAAGCCGTAGAGCACTACGTCCTTGGATTCCAAGGTGTTCTCGGTGCCGATCACTTCCTGCAGCTCGCCGGTGAGGAACTCTTTGAGCCCGGCGGGGTCGTTGAGGTCACCGCCGCGCTCCTCATGTGCCACCGCGAGGCGTCCAATGTCAATGGAGGCGGTGCCCAAGTCCAGCTCGGTGAGCGCCTGGAGCACTGGGAGCGTCTGGGCGGGGGTGAGCTCAGAGTGGGTTGCCAAACGGGAGTAGCGGTGGGCCTTGACGATGTCAATGTCCGTCACATCAATCAACAGCCGGCCAAACACGGACACCACCACATTGTTGTTGCGGTGGAGCTTGCCGATCAGCGGAAGCATTTGTTGTGCTGCTTCGATTTTCTCGTTCCAGTCTTTGGCCATGGGAGACGTTCTTTCCTTCGGTTTGCGGTTGAAAATCTGCTGTAAAAGATCGTGGGTTTTGGTCTTGGATCTTAGGTTTTGGGGCTTGGGTCTTAAGGCTTGGGACGCTGTCCTGCCGAGCAGCGCGCGATCCCCGCGCAATCCCCGCGTGAACCCAGCGTGGGCTTAGCGTGGGTCTAGGAAACCCGACACGGAAATATCGGGCGTTTCAAGAAAACCCGCCGTTGATTCTAGTGAAAAATGGGGGCAATTTTTACCGCTTTTGGCAGCTATTTGCCCCCAAATTGGGGTCTGTATTGTCCATGAGGGGAATGGCTGCGGGGGAGCGGCTGCGCGGGGAAAATGTGCGAGATTGGCTTGAGGCTGCAACCTTGTAGACTTGCACGGTACTCATGGGAAGGAACGTAAATGCTGCATGCGGTGAGCTATGCGCTCGCAGACTCAGTGAACTTGCTGCTGATTGCTGTGGTGCTCGCCTGTGCCGTCATCCTGCCGCAACAAGGAAAATACTGGCGCACGGTCGGCCTGCTCATTGCCGGGGACTGGTCCGGAGTGTTCTTCCTCTCCGTGCTCACCATGTTGGTGTTTGACGGCCTCCAGTCCCACGTCCAAGCCTTCCTCGAATCCCCTTGGGCTGCGATACTCCTGATCTTGGTGGGACTCCTCGCAGCGATCGGGACGTGGCGCGGCGGCGACAACTCCGCCCTCATCCAACGCCTCCTCGGGCCGCTACGAGCACCCTCCGCACAGACCGTTTTCGCCGGCTTTGTGCTGGGATTCGTGCAATCAATTACTTCACTTCCGTTCTTCTTTGGGCTCGCCCACCTCTCCACGGGCGAGTTCTCCGCATTCGTGCGCTACGCCGGCCTCGTCGTCTATGCAAGCCTCGCGCTGAGCCTCCCTGCGCTCGTGGCGGTGCTAGCGGGAGTAGTGCGGGCGTTCCCGGAAAGTGTGTTTGGTAGGCTTTTCGACGCGGCGCGGCGCAACGGGGATCTCATGGCAAAGCTGGCGGGTTACGGCGTCTCGGTGTTCCTGGTGGCGATGGGGATCGGCTCGCTGTAAGGGGTTTCCGCGCGAAAAAGGTGGCGCAGGTCACTATGTGGCTTTACGATACAAACACTAAACGTACTGAACGGTTTTGTGTGCCATCCCCTGTGACACATCTTGGGGGTGCCGCACCTTTTGCACGGAAAGGACCCCACCACGATGGCGCAGCACACCTCCCCGCACACAAATGGCGCATCACCGCAGGATGTGGTGATTATCGGCGCCGCACGAACTCCCTTTGGGCGTCTGCTCGGCGGGCTGAGCTCGTTTCCCGCAACGGAACTCGGCGGGTTTGCAATCCGCGGTGCCCTGGAGCGCGCGGGCGTGGAGGGAAGTGAAGTAGACGCGGTGATCATGGGGCAGGTGTTGCAGGCTGGCGTTGGCCAAAACCCCACCAAGCAGGCGGCACTCGCCGGTGGTGTACGCGAGGAAGCGCACACCAACACGGTGAACAAAGTGTGCCTTTCGGGGCTCACCTCAGTGATTGATGCCACGCGCATGATCCGCTGCGGCGAGGCAACAATCGTGGTTGCAGGAGGCATGGAATCCATGAGCAACGCCCCACACCTGGCCCAGGTGCGCGGCGGGGTGAAATTCGGCAGCGCCTCCCTGGTGGACCACATGGAATACGACGCCCTCACCTCCGCCAGCATGGGCAACTCCATGGGCGCTCTGAGCGAGCACTACAACCAAGAATTTCCCGTCACCCGCGAAGAACAAGACCACGTTGCCGCGCTCTCCCACCAGCGTGCCGCCGCCGCAGACCTCTCCGCGGAGATTGTCCCAGTGAGCGTAAACACCCGCAAGGGGACGGTGACCGTGTCCGCCGATGAAGGCGTGCGCCCAGACACCACCGCAGAAACCCTCGCCGGCCTGCGCCCAGCCTTCGCGCCCGAGGGCACTATCACCGCGGGAAACGCTTCCCAAATCACCGACGGCGCCGCGGCCCTCGTGCTCACCACTCGCGAGGAGGCGCAGCGTCGGAACGCCCCGATCCTTGCCGTGGTGCGTGCCCCTGGACAAATTGCGGGACCCCACCACGCGCTGCAAGACAAGCCCGCCAAGGCGATCCAACAGGCGCTGACGCGCCAGGGTTGGGAGGTCAGTGACCTCGACCTCGTGGAAATCAACGAGGCCTTCGCGGTGGTTTCCATCCATTCCGCCCGAATGCTCGGCCTTGAACCTGAAGACGTGAATATGTGCGGCGGCGCCATTGCCCTTGGTCACCCGGTTGGTGCCTCCGGTGCGCGCCTGGCACTTCACGCCGCATTGCAGCTCGGTGCGGGCAAAGCCAGCCGCGCGGCCGTTGCACTCTGTGGCGGCGGCGGGCAGGGAGAAGCCCTGCTCCTTGAGGCGGATAGCTGCGGATAGCTCTGAAAAAAGGGGAGAAGCAATGCGAGCACGTGAAGCAGAAGTGGCAGAAGTACTGGTGGAAACTCGAGGAACCGCCGGAATCATCACGTTGAACCGCCCGAAAGCCCTCAATTCGCTGGCCGAATCCGTGGCAGAGGTGGACGCTATCTTGGCAGAGTATGCTGCCGATCCCGGCGAGGCGTTCTCGGGTCAACTGGACCGCATTGAAGCTGCATACCAAGGTCAGACCGTGGCCGAGATTTTGGCGGCGCTGGATGCGGAGGAAGCTGACTTTGCTGCGGATGCTGCCAAGCGGATTCGTTGGAACAGCCCCACTGCCTGCGTGCTCACCTTGGCCTACATTCGCCGTGCCACCAACTTCACTTTGCGTGAGGCGCTCGAGCATGAATTCGCGGTGTCCAACGATATGCACGCCCACCTAGATTTTGTGGAAGGGGTGCGTGCCCAGATCATTGACAAAGACCGCAACCCCAAGTGGACCCCCGCGGAACTGGAACAAGTGGATGCCCAGCAAATCGAACGCCTCCTCGGGCCGTTGCACGCCACAGACATTGAGCCACTCAGGCTGTAAGCACCAAGCAAGCCTCAAGCGAGCACCAAGCGAAAGGATCATTATGAGCAACTTTGAAAACATCCTCACCGAAACCAAAGGCCGAGTGGGCATTATTACCCTCAACCGCCCGAAGGCCCTCAACGCGCTCAACGAGGCAATCATGAATGAGGTTGTCCAAGCGGGCCGCGCCTTTGATGCAGACCCAGGCATTGGGTGCATCATCCTCACCGGCTCCGAAAAGGCCTTCGCCGCGGGCGCGGACATTAAAGAGATGGCCTCCAAATCTGCCACGGACATGTTTGTGAGTGATTGGTTTGCCAAGTGGGATGAGTTCACCCGCCTGCGCACGCCGGTGATCGCCGCTGTTTCCGGCTACGCCCTAGGTGGGGGCTGTGAGCTGGCGATGATGTGTGATTTCATCATTGCTGCAGATAATGCGAAGTTCGGTCAACCAGAAATCAACCTGGGTGTGCTGCCGGGGATGGGTGGTAGCCAGCGGCTCACCCGAGCCGTGGGCAAATCCAAAGCCATGGACATGTGCCTTACCGGGCGCATGATGGGCGCGGAAGAAGCAGAGTCCGCAGGGCTGGTGTCCAGGGTGGTGGGCGTGGCCGAACTCATGGACACCACTCTGGAGGCCGCCACGCTCATTGCATCCAAGTCCTTGGTGGCTTCCTATATGGTGAAAGAAGCAGTGAACGCTGCCTTTGAGACCACACTCGGCCAAGGGCTGCAGTTTGAACGCCGCTTGTTCCACTCCGTATTTGCCTCTGAAGACCAAACGGAAGGTATGGCGGCATTTGTGGAAAAGCGTGATCCTGATTTCCAGCATCGCTGATTGCTTGCTGCTCAGTTTGATTCTTCGCGCCGCTCCTGAGAGAACTCCACGAGGTCACCATTGGCGGCGCGAATGGTGTTGAGTAGGGCAAAAAGTTGGGCGTTTTCCGCGCTGCTCTCAAGAGGATTCAACGGCGGAAATGAGAGCGCCTAGGGTGCTGGCGGCGTGCTTAATCCGTTGCGTATGAGGGTGTCGAGCGCCGCGTATGCCTCGGTGACACTAGCCAAGTGGAGGTAATCGCCTTGCTGGATGTGTTCCATTGTGTGGCCAACGAATGCTGCAATAAGGCGAGTGTCTACGGCCTGGAACTCTCCGCGGGCCACGCCTTCTTCCAAGAGGTTGCGGATGGTTTCAATAGCTGCTTTGGTGTTGTGATCGTAGACTTTCTTGCCAACCTCGGTAGCGATGAGATCTTGCATGAATGCTGGTGATGCCGGCTGCAGCGCGGAGTTGATTGCCTGGAAATAATCCTGCAGCTTTGCAGGCGCCGGTTTGTTTCCACCGAGCGCCAAGTGTGTGCGCTGGGTGAGCTCCTTGAAGAAGCTCACCAAGACGCGGTAGACGATCTCGTTTTTCGTGTTTCCCAGGCTGTAGATCGTTGATTTGGAGCATTGGTACTTGCTTGCCGCGCGGTCGATGGTGAAGTCTGGAATGTTGGAAGTCAGCAGCAACGCCCTGGTAGTTTCCACAGTGTCTACCGCAGTCATCTCCGGTATCACCGGATCTTCCTCCGGTGGGTTGTCCATCACTATGCAAACCCTGGGCGAGCAGCTCGCACAACTGGCCACCGAACAGGGGATTAGCCTGGAGCTTATGCACAGGGTCACCGCGATGGCCTCGGTGAGCTTTGATTCCCTGCCACACAACGGTGCGGTGCTCACCATGCTCATGGTGTGCGGCATGACGCACCGCCTAAGCTACAAGGACGTTGCCATGGTCACCGTGGCAATCCCACTGGCCACCTTGTTCATCATGCTGGGGCTGAACGCGGTGATCCCGGGGCTCAGCTAGTCAGCAACCATTGGGAACAGCTCAAACTCGGGGTGTTCCTTTTCGATGAACGCCAGCTTCCACTTATCGCCAAACAGTGCCACGAGCTGCCCATCGGTGCGGGTGAAGATCTCCACCCCGCGCTGCTTGGCCAGCTCTGGTGCTGTTTCTGCGGTGGTCTTGCGGGCCACGGAGTAGGGGATTGGGTCCGCGACCGTCTCCACGTTGTATTCATTTTCCATGCGCGCCATCATGACCTCGAACTGCATGGGGCCCACCGCTGCCATCACGGGAGCAGCGTCACCACGGGCGTCGTTACGCAGGATCTGCACCACGCCTTCCGCCGCAAGCTGATCCAGTGCCTTGCGGAACTGCTTGTATTTGCCCAGGCTCTTGGCCCTTAGGGTCCGGAAGTGCTCGGGGGCGAACTGCGGCATAGGCGGGAATTGCACCTTTTTGCCTGCAAAGATGGTGTCACCAGGAGCCAGCGATCCGGCGTTGACCAGGCCCACTATGTCCCCCGGGTAGGCGGTTTCCACGGTCGAGCGAGTGCGCCCGAACACGGTCAGCGCGTATTTTGTGGAGAAGCTGCGCCCTGACTGCGCGTGCGTCACCTGCATCCCGCGGTCAAATTCTCCGGACACCACCCGCATGAACGCCAGCGAGTCACGGTGATTCTTATCCATGCCGGCCTGCACCTTGAACACAACGCCGGAGAAGTCACCGGTGACCTCGCGCTGCTCATCAATGGCGCTTGTCGACGCGGCCACCGCTTCCTCATCCGAAGCGCGCCCCGCGGGTGCGGGTGCGAGCTCACACAGGGTATCGAGGATTTGGTGCACACCGAAGTTCAGCATGGCGGAGGCGAAAATCAAAGGGGAAGTCACGCACTCCAGGAAGAGCTGCTGGTCGTGCACGGCGCCGTCGGCAGCAAGAAGTTCAGCCTCCTCAACGGCAGTTTCCCAGGCCTCGCCTTCCCGCTCCGAAGCCTGATCGGGGGAGTAGTGCTCTTCGGGGGCGATGGTGGAACCGCCCGCGGTGCGCAAAAAGTGAATGTACTGGTCCGTCTCCCCATCCGGGTTGATGTGGGCGAGACCGCGGAAATCGCCGGCGTCACCCACTGGCCAATACAGCGGGGTGGGCTGCAGGCCAATTTCAGAGACGATCTCATCCACCAACTCCAAGGGAGTGCGGCCAGGGCGGTCCCACTTGTTGATCACCGTCACGATTGGCAGGCCACGGGCCTTGCACACCCGGAACAGCTTGAGGGTTTGGGGCTCGAGGCCCTTGGCGGCGTCGATGAGCATCACCGCAGCGTCTACTGCAGTGAGTACGCGGTAGGTGTCTTCAGAGAAGTCGGCGTGGCCTGGCGTGTCCACCAGGTTGATCATGTAGGGCTCGCCGGTATGTCCCTCGGGGGCGTACTCGAACTGCAGGGCGGAGGAAGCGATGGAGATACCGCGGTCCTTTTCCATCTCCATCCAGTCAGAAACCGTGGCCTTGCGCCCAGCCTTGCCGTGCACCGCGCCAGCCTCTGCGATCACATGGGCGTGCAGCGCCAGGGCCTCTGTCAGCGTGGATTTACCGGCGTCTGGGTGGGCGATCACGGCAAATGTACGGCGGCGGGAAGCCTCAGCGGCAAGGTTACTCATAGCCAATAAGGTTAGCGCATGCTGTGAATAACATGCTGCGCCCGCTGCAACCCCTCAGTAACCACGATGTTTGCGGCCTCCACGCTGCGGGCAACCAGGGTGGCGTCGTGAGGGATTTCCCTCAGCACCCAGTCGATGATCGGCTCACCCTTTGGCGGGCGCCCGATGCCCATCTTGATCCGCACGTAGTCCCTCGTGCCCAACTCTGCGCTGGTGGATTTGAGGCCGTTGTGCCCGTTCTCGTTTCCGCCTGCTTTCACCCGCACGGTGCCAGCCGGGATGTCTAGCTCATCGTGGAGCACCACGATGTTGCTCGCGGGGATGTTCCACTTGCGTGCCAGAGCCGCCACTGCCTCGCCGGAATTGTTCATGAACGTGGTGGAACGGACCAGCGCCACGGGAACTTCGCCGATAGTTTGGCGCACCACCAGGGCTTTGGTGCCGGACACTGGCTGCCACTGAAGGGTGCGCATTGCGTCCGTTGCCCAATAGCCCACGTTATGGCGGGTTTGGGCGTACTTTCCACCGGGGTTGCCAAGGCCTACGATCAGCCACTGGGGGTCTGGCTGCGGCCCAGCGGCCTGGGCATTTGGCGTCTTGCGGAAACGTGCAGCGATGCGATTCAGGAACTCAAACACGCTCTCGATCCTATACTCAACGCTCATGAGCACCACCTGAGGGGCGTCATCGAAAGGTGCTGGGCTTTGGCGGGATTTGGGGAGTTTGGGCCAGCCAGAATCGAGGTCGGTCTTGAGGGCTCTTAATAATGGCGCCTCAAAGGCTCTTTATTTGTATGGACTAGGATGATACAAATGAAGAAACGTTGCGTTCTTGGTCGTTGAGGAGTTGGAGCAAATGAAGTCACTTGAAGTGTTGTGCTTCTTAGAATCCTTGGCCTCGGATCAGTGGGGAATCATTACGACTGCCCAAGCTAAACGTGCAGGTGTTTCGAGGTTGCACATGAGCAATATGGCCGAAAGGGGAATCCTTACGCGGGTTCGACGAGGGGTCTACCTGCTTCCGTCCGCGCAATTTGGGCCAGTAACGGATCTGCGTGCCGCTTGGGTGTCTTTGGAGCAGGAAAAACTTGCGGTGGAGCGCATTGATTCGCACAACAACGTCGCTGTGTCCCACGAATCCGCCGCCTTTGTCCACCAGATTGGTGACTTCATTCCCGAAAGGCACCAATTTTCAGCCAGCTTGCGTAAACAAACAGGGCAAAAAGACATCAAGTTGTATTGCAACCGGATTGTGCGATCCGAAGAAGTGGTGCTGATAAATGGGCTCCCTGTGACCTCTGTCGAGCGAACAGTTGCAGACCTAGCCTCTGCAAAAATTGAGCTCAATTACTTAGCGACTCTCGTCATTGAGGCACTTCGCAAAGAGGGTGTACGCATGCGGATTCTCGCCGAGGCTTTAGATCCATCGGCTGATCACTATGGATTCCACTCCGGATTGGACCTCATCCATGCGTGCCAAGACATGGCTGAATCTGATGAGGACCGAGAAGAGAGGCTGTACCGGGCGTTTTCTCGAGTGGATTGAGCCGAAGTCTACGGCTGCGCAGCCGACCGCCAGCAAGCCTCCGGGGCCGACCCCCGGAAAGTAGACACATCGGGTGGTCAATATGATGGGATTATGTTAGCTCACGTGGTCTTGGCTTCAAACTCTTTTGGTGACAGGTATCCACACCAGGAGTGACGCCTTTTGGTGTTGTACCTTACGCAGAATCTAAATACCTGTTGCCTGCATTCCAGCATCGTGGAAAATACTTTCCGA
>NZ_JANIKJ010000023.1:0-23825 GCF_024580965.1 Corynebacterium kozikiae | reverse complement strand
GGCGAGAGCCAGGGCTCGGGGTTCGGGGTTTGGGGGTGACTAGGACCAGGGTTCGGGGTTTCAGTTGTCGCGCACCTCTTCAATGTCTGCACCACCTGAAATCTGTACTATTGCCACTAATACACATCTGCATTAGCATTACCAATACAGGCACGGTCCTGGAACGAACCCATCACCTCAGGAGGTCACGTGTATATCTCCCTGGACCCCAATTCCCCCCAACCCCTGTTCGAACAGCTCCATGACGCCATCGTTTCCCGCATCCTGTCCGGGGAACTCCAGCCCGGTCAGCAGTTGGACTCGGTACGCAAGGTGGCCGCACGTTTTGGCATCAACCCCGCGACCGTCAAGAAGGCCTATGACCTGCTGCAGAGAAATGGTCTCGTCACCACCAGCCAACGCTCAGGCACCACCATCACGGGAATCCCCGCAGATGGAATCTCCGATCAAGCCCAACAGGAACTCGCCCAGTCCCTCGGCGCAAAGGTTCGCCTCGGCCTTGCGCAAGGCATGCCACCCGACGCTTTGCGCACCCTCATAGACACCCTCATCAACGAAACCTCACCGCATTCCTCCAACCAGCAGAAAGGTGACCTATCATGACGTTTTTCGCCATCACAATTGGCCTCACCCTCGCCATCATTCCGATCGCCGTCCTGTGGGGATCGAGCGTCACCGCTGACGTCGCCCCGCTTGGCGTGCGCGTACCGAAAAGCCGTCTCAATGACCGGGTTGTCACCAAGGCACTCAAAGCATTCAAGGTGCGCAGCATCGCCCTCGCCCTGCTGTCCGGCGCCGCCGGAGTGGCCCTGGGACTGTGGATACCTGCGGGCGTCGGATTGCTTGTACCCTTGAGCTTTGTGCTGTGTGTGGCCAACTTTGCGTGGTCTGGCCAGCCGATTCGCGCAGCCAAGCGCGAGCAGGACTGGTTCGCCGGCGTCCCAGTGGAGCTCAAAGGCGAGCTCATGCGCGCCCGCAAAGTAACCGACCCGATCGAGCTCGGAGTGTGGGCGCCCAGCGGGCGGGCATCCTGGGCGGTGTTTGTGGTAGCACTGCTCGCGCTCATCCCCGGCGCGGTGGCGTTGTGGCAGCTCTATCCCCAGCTCCCTAACACCATCCCTACCCACTGGGGCCCGAGCGGTGAGCCGGATGCATGGGCGGCAAAGTCAGTGGCCTCCGTGTTTGCCCTGAGCTTCGTAGGCCTGGGCACCACGGCACTCATGGCCACGATCACCTTGGCGATGCTCCACAGCGAAATCCACCCACGGACCAGCCGCGGGCCAGCAACAATGCTGCGCAACCACGCGGCGATGCGCCTCAGCGCGTTCACGGTGGGCCTCGTTGCCCTCATCATCAATGCAATGTTCTCCGGCCTTGAGTTTCTCCTGTACCACCCTGAACTCAACAGCAACAAAGCGGCACCCTTGGCAGCGATCGTGGGCACGGTACTGGTACTCACCGTGGGCATCTCGGGGCTGAGCATCGCCTGGGTCAAGCGTATCGACGCGGCCATCGCGCAAGCAGGGATCACCGATGGCACGGCGGAGTCACCGGACAACGACTCCCACTACAAGTGGGGAATGTTCTACTACAACCCGGATGACCCGGCGGTGGTGGTGGAAAAACGCGTGGGTGTGGGCATTGACTTCAACTACGCAAGGTGGCAGGCCCAGCTTGCAATGGGCGTCCTATTTTTCTTGCCCGTCGGAATCCTGATTGTTGCCCTCCTAGCATAAATGGGTGCATGAGGAACTTCCCACACTTAGCATTGATGACACGTCCACAAAACTGATCAAGGAGCGAGGTATCAACAATGCGAACTCACAAATCTCTGAAAACTGCCGCCCTGAGCCTTGGCAGTCTTGGCGTTGGCCTTATCCTTGCTGCTTGCAACTCACCCTCTCCCTCCTCCGCCCCCTCTCCGGCACCTGCCGCTGGAAGCTCCCCTACCACCTCGGCGAGTGCGGGCGCGGGGACGTCGGCAAGCGCTGCCACAGGCGCCGGGTTGACTCAGGCAACCGCAACCACCCTAGCCAACCCCACCCCAGACACGCCGGCGGATCTCGCTGAGCGGCTGCAGCAGGGCGGGCTGGTGATTGTGCACCGCTACACCGGAGCCACTCGGCCGGGCAACCCTGATCCCGCGCCGGAAGGTTTTATTGACGACGGCCAGCGCATTTCCGAACAAAGCGTAGAGCGTATGCGCGCGCTCGGGCAGCAATATGAGGCGCTGGGAATCCCAGTGAATGAGGCGCTATCCAGCGAATATTACTTTGTGTACCAGCACGCCTCTGAGGCGATGGGAGTGATCGGCCAGGAGGTCACTGTGAATCGCGATCTCACCGGATCCCTGAATTTCCAGGACCCGAATGAGCTTGAGGAGTCGTTGCAGGGGCTGCGCAATCGAACCGTCACCGCTCCACCGGCTGGCACCAACACCGTGCTCTTTACCCACCAGGGCAAGTTTGACAAGGCTTGGGGCTACTACCCCGATGCAGGCTGGACCTTGGTATTTTCCCCCGACGGCACCGGCGAACCCCAGGTAATCGCAAGCCTGCCACTGGATGAATTCTTGGCGCTAGGTTAGCGCGTCAAAGGGCGGTGCCGACGCCACCCTTTGGTGAAAACCTTTGGCGATTTCTTAACTCCGGCTTAAGTAGCTAAGGTGCTTTTGATCAACAATTTTTCTGCGAAGTGAATCTGTGTCCAGAGCCCCATTTTCGCGGGAAACTAAAAGTTTTGAAGGGCTTTAGTGAACAGTTTGAACTCGCACACCTGGTCTCAGGCGCAGTTGCGCAATCGATTTTTCCCACTCGCGGCACTGCTTGCAGTGCTTGCGTTGGGTTTCACACTGCTGAGCGTTGGCAGCCATTCCGCTGCTGCGCAGGAAACCAACAAATTTGAACTTTCCAACGTGAAGGTGACCAAAACTGGTTCCTGGCCAGCAACGGTGAATGACTCCCTGACGTTCACCGCAGACTGGGCAGTCAAAGCAGGCGAAACGGTGAAAGCCGGCGACGTCATGAGGATCGCATTCGAGCCTAAGGCACCACTGGATTTCGCCTCCAACATTGGGTCCTTTCCTCTCAAGCGAGGCGCCGCCGAAGTGGCAACCTGCCAGGTCACCCAAGACGAAATTGTGTGTACCTTCAGCAATTCCGTGATCGCTGGCGCTGAGGCGATTGGCGGCGCCATTCAGGTCGGGCTGGTAGCAAAGGAAGAGTACACCGAAAACTCCTTCCCCGTTACCTTGAACGGAGAGCTCAAGACGGGCACCTTTGATCCCGCAACCAATTCCGGCACCTGTGTAATCTGTCCACGCACTCAGGGCTTGGGCCGTGTGGTGAGCAAGTCCGGGAGCGTGGATTTGCGTACGAACCCCGGATTCGTTCAATGGTCCATCACCATCCCCGGGCCATTGCTTGTGGACAACAAGATTGAGGACCTCAAAATTGTTGACACCGTGGAGGGCAACCATACCTTCGTTGCTGACAAGCTCAACCTCTATATGGTGACCCGAAACGCTGACGGCACCAATGCCCTTGGCGAAGGGGTTCGCCAGTACGCCACTGACCCCACCGTTTCAGACGATGGGAAGACCCTCACCGCCACTTTCCCCAAACCTGCGAGCGGCTGGAATAAGGAGTACAAGTACGAAATCCTCTACCGCACCCAGTTGCCAGAGAACTTCATCCCGGCAAACAATGAGCAATTTAATAACCAATTCACGGTGGCGGGAAGCGAAAGTTTTTCCAAGAACGCCGTTGCTCGCGTTGCCCAGGCATCTGGAACTGCAGATGCTGCAAGCCGTGTTGCTGTGAAGAAGACCGTGAGCGGGGAGAATCTCACCGAGGCACAGCTCGCAGAGCTGAAAGCAAGGACGTTCACCTTTGATTACACCTGCGGCGAGCGCTCGGGAACGCTGGAAGCACCAGGCGATGGCACCGTTGTGTACAGTCCAATCACCTTCACCGTGGGCACCAAGTGCACCGTCATTGAGGATGAAACCCAAGCCGCAGCTTCGGGCTACAAACTCACCGTTTCCCCTCAGCAGGCACAGGTAGTGATTGGCACGAAGAATCTAGCTGAGTTCACCAATACCTACTCTCCGGAAACCACGAGTGAGACCACTACCCCGGAGACTTCAGTGGAGACGACCCCTGAAACACCTTCGGAGACTACTGCGGTGAGCACCACTTCTGAATCCACACCTTCTGAATCCACAACGCCGGTGACCTCCACTACGGAATCGAGCTCCGTGCCACCAGTGGTCGTAACCTCCAGCTCTACCGAGTCCAGCACCACCGAATCCAGCACTGAGGCATCCAGCACTGAGCCATCCACTTCCACGGCATCCAGTACGGTTCCACCGACGCCACCGACGCCAGCGATCCCTGTTGTTCCTGTAGTCCCGGTTGTTCCAACAACTCCAACGGTTCCGGCGCAACCCACACAACCAGCTGTGCCTTCCTCCCCTACCACTGAAGCCGCACAGGCCACAAAGCCAGCACAGCCCGCACAAACCAAGCGCGTGCTGGCGAACACCGGCGTGAGTGTAGGCGTCTTGGGTGCCCTGGCGCTATCCGCCCTACTGGGTGGCTTGGTGCTGGTCGCACGCGGACGCACCACCAATTAGGCGCCAACGCCAATTAAAGTTCTTACAGCACACCTGCCATTACGGCAGGTGTGCTGTTCTTTTTCGCCAATGGCAAGCAAAAAGCCTATGACTTGCCCGGACATGCAAGGCAACCAGTACACCCCATGCCACCTTGTACCCGCCTCTCGCCTCGGCGTATGTTCAAATGCGTGAATAGTCCAGCTCATCGCGCATTGCTGCGCCGAACCGTCATCATTGTTGCGCTACTTAACCTTACGTACTTCTTTGTTGAGGGTGTGGTGGCGCTTTCTATTGGTTCGGTGAGTTTGCTCGCGGACTCGGTGGACTTCTTTGAGGATTTTGCGGTGAATATGCTCATTGCGCTGGCCTTGGGGTGGTCGGCGCTGTGGCGGGCACGCGCAGGCAAGGTGGCCGCTGGAATCATTTTGTTGCCGGCGATTGCGGCGGTGACCCAAATCATCGCAAAGTTTCCCAACCCAGATGCCCCGGATTGGTTCACGCTCCTCATCACCGCTGGTGGCGCCATTGTAGTGAACTTCATCTGTGCCCTGATCTTGGCTCGCTTCCGCGAAGGCTCCGGGGCACTCACCAAGGCCGCGTTTCTGGCAGCGCGCAACGATGTGTTTGCAAACATTGCCATCATCGCAATGGCGGGTCTGACAGCCTGGACTCATTCTGGTTGGCCAGACATCATTTTGGGTGCTCTCATCCTGCTCCTCAATGCCACCGCCGCCAAGGAGGTCTATGAGACGGCACACAGCGAAACCCTCGCAGCTCGTGCCGAAGCCGGGGACTTCGACTGCGACTAGCCTCCTTTCCCGAAAACTTTCAAGCGAGGATCCCTGCATGCCTTTATCCACCTGGCTTTCGCTGACCGCCGCGTGCCTCGTCGTGAGCCTCACGCCCGGCGCGGGTGCCGTCAACACCATGACCACTTCCCTGCTGGTGGGGTGGCGGCGCAGCATTTGGACGATCCTCGGCCAGCAACTCGCACTGCTCCTGCAAATCGCGATCACTGCGGCGGGCCTCGGCGCAATTGTGGCCAGCAACCCGCAACTGTTCACGGCGATCCGATACATCGGCGCAGGATATCTGGTGTTTCTGGGGCTGCGGATGATGTTTTCCAGGGTTTCCGACGCCCCCAGCGCCGCACCGGAAGAGGCAGCAGGGGGCGCGGCGCATGCTTTTGGGAGCTCACCCGCCGCGATGGTGCGGCGCGGGTTCTGGGTGAACATGAGCAACCCGAAGGCCATTGTGTTTTTGCTGGCCTTCATGCCATTGTTTATCTCACCTCACGCGCCGCAGCTTCCGCAGTACTTGATTTTTGCGGTGACGCTGGTGGTGGGTGATGTCCTGGTGATGTGGGGCGGATTTGCGTTACTGGCGAGGTCGTTTAAAAGGCTTGCGGCGAATCCGCGTGGCCAAAAGACGCTCAACGTAACCTTTGGCCTGCTGTTTGTTGCGGTGGCGGCGCTATTGCTCCTGCCCTCGTGATCACTGGGTTCCACTTTCAGAATTATTGTTGATACATCACCAGAATTTGGGGTATGGTACGTGTCAAGGGTGCAGACGCCAAGCGATACTCCCCGCAAAGGAGCACAGCTTCGCTTCTCCTTCGATTGCCTGAGCAGCAACCGAAGCATGAGGCCGCTCGCGCGCCATCGCCCAAACCTCACAGCGCCTTTCGGGGTGCTGTGAAGTTTTTCCCCCAAGATGGTTTTGCAAGAAAGGCGGCCCCTCATGAACAACCGTTCAGGCAACCAACACTCCGCAACTCAAGACACCAAACAGGGCGCCATTTCTCCGCGGAAGCTGATGACGGCACTGCTCGCGCCGCTATTCATGGCGTTGATGGCAATCTCAGTGGTGAATGTGGCACTGACTCCGATTGCAGCATCCTTGGTGGCGTCGAATAGCCAAGCCCAATGGATCGTGTCAGGCTACGCTCTGGCCTTCGGTGTGCCGCTGGTGGCCGCGGGCAGGATTGGCGACGCCACCGGCAGGCGCCGCATGTTCATCATCGGCGTGGGTCTTTTTACGTTGGGATCACTGCTGAGCGCACTGGCTCCGAGCATTGCGGTACTCATTGCTGCGCGCGTGCTGCAGGGCTTCGGCGCCGGCTTGTTTAACCCGCAGACCACCGGCATTATCCAGCAGAACTTCCAGGGTCAGGCCCGCGCTCGCGCCTATGGAATGTTCGGTACTACCGTTGCGGTGGCCACCGTGTTCGGCCCGATGATGGGTGGGTTCCTCATCCAATTGTTCGGTGAGGCACTCGGGTGGCGTCTGATGTTCCTTATCAACGTCCCAATTGGCCTGGCAACAATGTTCTTCTCCCTGCGCTGGATCCCAGCAGACCAGCCCACCACCAAGAACACCAGGAAGCAACTGGATCTGGACCCTATCGGCATGACCACCATGGCGGTGGCAACACTTGCCATCCTGTTCCCTTTCGTGCAGCGTGGCAGTAACCCGTGGATTTGGGCTGTACTCTTGGGCGGCCTCGCCTTGCTGTGGTTCTTCGTGCACTGGGAGAAGCGATACAAGGCTCGCAAGCGCCCACCGATGCTGGACATTGACATGGTCCGCGATCCTGCCTTCCGCAACGGCATTTTGATTGTCACCCTGTACTTCCTGGGAAACACCAGCGTGTGGCTCATCGTCCCGATCTACGCCCAAACCCACCTAGGCATGAGTGCGCTCGGCGCGGCGGCACTGACCATCCCCTCATCCCTCATTTCCGCGTTCGCTGCACCGTGGGCGGGCCGGCATGTGCTGGGGATGGGCCGCAGCATTGTGATCTGGGGCTTCGCCATTTCCATCGTGTCCATCGCAGCAACCATGCTCGCAATCACCCCGGTGGAAAACGGCCAAATCAGCGTGTGGGTACTGGCGGCAACTCTGTTTGGCCTGGGCATCGGTAGCGGCATGGTGATCTCACCGAACCAAACGCTTACGTTGGCGTCGGTCTCCCCCGAGATCTCTGGGACTGCCGGCGGTGTGCTTTCCCTGGGGCAGCGCATGGGCACGGCGATCGGCACGGCCACCATCCCGAGCATCATGTTTGCCCTGGTGGAGGGTGGGTTCCACTGGAACGTGGGTGCCACGGCGGCCTTCGGGGCGATCTTGACAACCCTTACCATCGGCTTGGCCATCACCATCGCGGACCGCCGGCGAGAAACTACCACTCTCCAGCGCACCAAGCTGGAGGGTCAGCCAGAACCAGGGCAGCCGATTGGTGTGGGTGTCCACAGCGCCTAACCCCACAGCGCCTAACCCCACTACGCTAGCTTCTCTCATGAATGAAACTGCTTGATTTCATCTGCCTTTCATGTTGCGCCCCTAGCCTCGGGGCCATGAGCTTCCCTTTTCGAACCGTGAGCCGCCGTAGATTCCTCCAGGGTGCGGCCCTTGGCAGCGTCGTTGGCGCAACCGCTCCCCCACCGGCGCGTGCAGCTAGTGAGGCGTTTGCGCATGGTGTCGCCTCCGGGGACCCAGACGCCCACAGTGTCATTTTGTGGACGCGCATCACACCCGAGCCCGGCGCGACTCCTGGCAGCGGCGTGGGCAGGCCAGTGGAGCTGAGCTGGCAGGTTTCGGCAGACCCGGAGTTTCACGGGGTGCTTGCGCAGGGGGCTACGCGTACCGACGTCTCCCGGGATCACACGGTAAAAGTGCTGGCAGGAGGGCTTCCGGCGAGTACGCGGCTGTGGTATCGCTTTCGGTTGGATTCCGAGGTTGGGCAATACTCGCCTGTTGGATGCACGCGCACGCTTCCCTCGCCGGGTGAGACTGCAGTGAACTGCCAGTTTGCGGTGGCGAGCTGTTCTAATTTTGAAACCGGGTTTTTCAGTGGCTACCGGGACATTGCCACCCGCGATGAACTGGAGTTTGTGCTGCATTTGGGGGACTTCACCTATGAAAACGAGTCTGGCAAATACGATTCCCCGCACACCCCGCGGGCGCGAACTGTGCAGCCACCGCACCGCACGCTGAGCCTTGCCGACTATCGCATCAGACAAGGCGCCTACCACCTGGACCCGGACCTGCAATTAATGCTCGCCGCGAAGCCACTCATCGCTATGTGGGATGATCACGAGATTCAGGACAACACCTGGCGCGAGGGCTTTGAGCGGCAGGATTCCTTCCCCGGGGTGGATTTTGCGCAGCTAAAAGCCGCAGCCACGCAAGCGTATTTGGAGTGGATGCCGGTCCGTGAAGCTGCGGGCATGAGCGCCCCCGCGCCGCACCGAGAGCTGCATTATGGCAACTTGATGCACCTGCTGCTGCCAGATTTACGTAGCTTCCGCGATCAAAGCCTGCTGCATTACTCGGCCGACGCTGCGCATCGCAATGACCCTAACTTTGTCACCCAAGCAGCATCACCGCAGCGCAGCGCGATGGGCCAGGAACAATTCGCATGGTTTCGTAGTGCTCTGGGGGCTTCCTCCGCCCGGTGGCAGGTTGTAGGCACACAAATCATGTTTGCTCCGATGACCTTGCCTTTTTCCTTGGATCCCGAGGTCCACCAATGGCTCGTGGACCAACTCGGCCTCCCGGAACAGGGCATCCCCCTCAACACCGATCAATGGGATGGCTTTGCCCACGAACGTCAACAAATTGTGGATCTGATAGCAGGATCACCACAGCTCAACGTGGTGTTTCTCGCCGGCGACATCCACTCATCCTGGGCAAACAACATCCCCACGAGCATTTCCGACGCGCGCAGCGCTGCGGGTGCAGCAGGTGGAGCGGCGGCGGTGGAGTTTGTGGCGCCTTCGCTCACTGCCCCTGGCCTGTTTGAAACCATCAACCGCAACGAGGTGCTGCGCCCCGCCACCCGCGCGTTATTGAATGAGGTGGCGGCGCATTTGCAGCGGATCAACCCGTGGCACCGCGCGATCGACTTTGAACGCCACGGCTACCTGGCCATCGAGGTGGATACGCAAGAGGTGCGCGCGAAGTGGCGCTACTCGCTGAATCTTTATGACCCCAAAGACGTGCCGGTGGAGGGCATGACGGCGGGTGTGCGCCATGGTGTGCGGGGTGTGGAACTTGGCTAGACTACTGCGCCGGTTGCCACGTTCACCCGAACCTCGTTCTGATTGTTGTCCGGATCAACCTTCCAAATCACGAGGCCGTTTTCTTCTTCCAATTCAACGTCGTCGATGGATTGCACACCAGAAGTCTCGATTGCTTGCGCCAGCGTGATGGTTGCTTGGGCAAGCTTGTTGGCGTCATCGGAATCCAGGTCCTCAGCCTCGGAGGCCACTACTGCCCCATCGGCGCTGACTTTCACGTCAAGGCCCGTGTTTTCCGCGGTGCGCAGGTGGACGTCCCACTGGTTGTCATCCCAGTCCAGCTCATATGCGGTTGAGCCTGGGTGGGCGGCGAGTGCGGCTTCAATGGCCCGCAGGCCCGAGGCAACCTCGCCCTGGATTCCGGTTCCGGTTCCGGTAGCGGGCGCGGCTGCAATGGAGGAGCTGGTCGGGGCTTGCGCCACCTCAGAAGCAACGGTGACAGTTTCCGTTGCGGTGACCTGGGGCTGGGACTGGGAATCGTTGGAGGAACACGCAGTGAGCGCAATCCCCAGCCCTGCTACAGCGGTGGCGAACACAAATTTTCGACGATTGGAAAAATGCATGCGCCCCACTGTAGCTGCATGAGTTCCGAGCCTGCAGCAGCAGGCCTTGGATACCTTATGCGCCTTGGGCGGCGGGCTCGTCGGCAGATGCAACCGTGAAGCGGCGGCCTGCGTGCTTTGGCGCTTCCATCTCATCGACGATTGCCACGGCGAAATCCTGGGCGGACACGAAGGTTCCTGCTGGGGTGTCCTGGGCTTCTACGTATTCGCCGGTTCGCACGCCAGGGGCGATCACTGGGGAGGGGGCGATCATGGTCCACTGCAGGCCGTGGGAGTTGACGTAGGCGTCGAACACCTGGCCAAATGCCTTGGCTTCTGGGAGGTATTCGGCGGGGAACTCCGGAGTTTCGAAGAGGCGCTGCTCACCAGCGTTGAGCGCACCTGCGCCGCCGACCACCACAAAGCGGCCCGTGGGCTGGGCTGCGATGAGTGCCGTGTGGGCGTCGATAGCTGCCTGGTAGTTGTCCCGGCTGGCTACGGAGATGAGGGTGACGTCGGCATTGTTGATGACCTCCACCACTGCCTGAGTATCAGCCAGGTCAAGCGCCTGCGAGTTGCCGGTGCCGGAGCGAGTGTACTGGCTCACTTGGTGGCCACGGTTACGGGCTTCTTCCACCACGGGAGCGCCTACCAGACCTGCTGCGCCGATAATTGCAATGTTCATGTGAGCACTCCTTGAGTGTTTGAGATTGAAGAACTTGCTACGCTTGCAATGGTATGTTTTAGTAACCGATTACCTCAACGTAACTATTAGAAGTTTTTTGAAGAAAGTTTCCCACCATGACTACAAATGCCGATCTAGCTGCGGATATCCTGAACAAAGATTGCCCTTCCCGCACCGTGTTGCGCCATCTCACGGACCGTTGGACCCCAATGATCGTCACCGTCCTCGCCCCCGGCCACCCCGTGCGCTTCAAAGAAATCCGCAGCAGGGTACAAGGAATTTCCCCCAAAGTACTTACAGAGACGCTGCGCTCCATGGAACGCGACGGCCTCATTACCCGCACCGCCACCGCGACCATCCCACCACGCGTGGATTACCAGCTCACAAGCCTTGGCCACAGCATCGTGGCCCCCATCGAGGCGCTGCGCGAGTGGGCAGAAACGCACGTCGGCGAAGTTGAAGCGAACAGGCAGCGTTACGACGCCGCCCAGGACCTCACATTGCAGGTGTAGCCGGCGAGTAGCGGTGGAGTGGCTGGGAGTGCGGGGAGTTAGTTGGAGGGTGTGCGGGCAACGGGCACGCGCAAAGCACAGCCCATGGTTAGTCTGGCTGAAAGATTGCTTCGATGAGCTTTCCAAAAATTGCCCGCGATGGTGAACGCCAAGGGAAACGACGGGTCAAAGCGACCTTTTTCAATTGAGATCACGGTTTGGCGGGATACTCCGAGAAGTTCTGCCAGCCGCGCTAGCCGCACCCGCAAGCGCCACCAAACGTTTCCCCAGGCCAACACCCCACCACGCGCCCGCTATCCCACCTCAACCTTTTTGGGCGGCGGGCTTTTTGCGGACCCGATCGGTATCGTCATGGGTACTCATTACTCCCCGACCCCAATTGAGGAACCGTGCGCACAGATTCTCAGCCCACACCAAGGGCGTTGTTTCGGATTTTTGCTACCGCTGAAATGGTCACTTGGGCACTGCTCATCATCGCCCTCATTCTCCGCGGCACCGGCGTGACCAACATCGTGCCCATCGCCGGCGGCATCCACGGATTCGTGTTCCTGAGCTACTGCGTGGTCACGGTGTTCACTTGGGTCAACCAGAAGTGGAAGGCGCCGGTAGGTATCGCCGGCCTGCTGCTTTCCGTGATTCCATTCGCCACCGTGCCCTTCGAGCTGTACCTGGACCGCCGCGGCCTGCTCACAGGCGGATGGCGCCTCGCCCCTGGCCCAGGTAGCGAAACCCCCAACGGCTTCATCGAAAAGGTGCAGGCTTGGGTGCTCGCAAAGCCGGTTCTCGCGGCCGTGCTACTCCTTGCATTTGTCACGGCGCTGTTTATTGTGCTGCTGCTCGCGGGGCCGCCGATCCCCAAGAGCTAAGGGCACCCCCGACGTCACTCACTCCCCCTCCCCGCCAATCCACAGCCTCACATCCTTGTGGATTGGCGGGTTTACTCATAATTACGATTGGCGAATACTGAAACACAGCGTGATTCCGCAAGCGAGCTGCGCGATAGCAACGCTCCTACTCCAACTGGTGATTCTGACAAACCCTGCACCTGCCGACGCGTTCTCCATGAGCATTGGCGCAGCCTTCTTCACGATTGCTCTTACAACTGCGCTTCTCCAGCCAGCGGCACGCAAGTAAATGCTGCTGAGCGTTTTGTTCACGATGCTCCAGGTAGGCATGCGCTTTGATGGCAGCATTGCCACCACCACCTCCGGCATACTTTTCACCGCATGCGCTTTAGGAGCGATCACCACACACATTTCGCAAGGAAAGCGCGAACTCGGAAATGAACGTAGAGCGCCGCTTTGGGAAAGACTGGAGACCCTAACCGCCGTGCGGCACCACCAAGACTGATGCCTCGCCACCCCACCGCCCACTACCCGCTGCGCACTGCCCGCTGCTCACCGCGCACGGGTGGCATATCTGCTGAGTTCACCTTTGACACAGCGGCAACCGAACTCAAGGTCAAATACGCACCCCGCCTGTAGTTTTCCATTAAGGCGATCAAGCTGAAAATCGCTTGTGCTGAAGATCATAACGAATTTCTACGGCCCTGAAAGCGTGCCAATTTATGCCACAACCACGCTTTTGAACGAATTTCGAGAATGCGTTCCACCTCATATTTACGCGCGAAGACTCTGGACAAATCTCCTTTTCGCGGTACTATTCTGAGCACCCGTTTGCCCTCTTTGAAACTCTCCAGGCCGATAACTTAAGCCTAAATGTAAAAAGACTAAAAGGTGGCAAACTAATGCAATTCATTCCGGAAATTTAGCTTTTCTCAAGGAACATGAACTCACCAAACTCAGCACAACAAGGCTCCGTTGATCACTCAGTAGCCGCCCATGATCCAGCCTCCCACGTGACAGAACTCCACTGCGTATTGGTTTCACGCAACGATCTTCTCAAGCTCACCCTCGAAAGCATGCTCGCCACCTCCTCCATCCCTTCTTTCCCTTCCCTTACTCACATGCCAAAAGACGTATCAAACATAGCCTCTTGCATCTTCATCGATGAGAGCACGGTGAGTCTCAGCGAGGCAGCTAGCTGGCGGTTTCAAACAACAGACGATCCCCACAACTGGCACGGCCCGGCGCTGGCCATTTTCACCGATAAGTCACCACAGGCCTACCCATCATTGGCAAACGCTGCCTTCTTCACCTATCCCATCGATGTTCCGAGCCTCCTCGAGTTCACAGAGAACCTACCCAGGCCCGGAGCGGTTTCCCGAGCGGAGGTTGACGGTGCTTAATACGTTTGTGGTTGTGAGCGCCACGATGTTTCTCCTGGCAATTTTGCTTGCTGTGTGCATGTATTTACTCCTGAATAGCTATTTCCATGTACGGCGAAAACGTAGGCAAGCAAATTACGTACACTCCCATTTCCCTCATTGGCAAGAGGCAATTTTTCAAAGAAAACCCCTCCACAATCTCCCCACCTCTTCAAAGGAATACAGGTGGACCATTCAAAGCTTCCTGGAAATCACGCACACTATCCAGGACGCAGCAGTTTCACGCCGAATTCAGGAATTGGCAGATGCCGTTTTCACCAACTATCTGGAAAACGAACTCAAATCCCGGTCTTGGACCCGGAAGCAATATGCACTGGCTGTGATTCACGAGCTCGGTATGACGGCACTCACCGAGGAAATCAAGAAAGTCCAACCGGCATCACAATTTCAAGCCTCCCTTAAGCACTTGGCGATGGAGGGCGCCGCATCTCTTCCTGCAATGCCCAAGCAGCCCAAGCAGCCCAAGCAGCTGCCCTCAGCACGGTCATCGCACGGGAGTCCCCACCACTTCTCCCCAACCCTGAAAATGCCGACAGCGGCCCCCACAACAGGCACCAAACAGGAAGGTCTGAGCAAATGACATATGCCCTTCTCACAGCACTTGCTTGGCTCGGCTATTTTCTGGCGGCTTACTTAATTGGCACGGCGTTGCTCTATACCGTGATGCTGGGCAGTGCCCTCTACAACTCCCGGAGGCAGAATCGGCTCAATGAGTCGATCGACTCCTTAAGCCTTTCCAACTATGAATCATTTGGCGTCACCATTGTGGTGCCAGCCTTCAATGAAGCCTCCGGGATCCTACAGAGCGTTTCTTCACTCCTGAACCTCAATTACCCCAATTTTGAGATTATCGTGGTCAATGACGGCTCTACGGATAAAACAGCCGAGCTCATCATTGATGCCTTCTCCATGCACCCTGCAGCCCTCCAAACTGAAAGTACCCACACCGACCAGGCGAAACACATCCGAACCGCCGACGTGCAAGCCGTCTATAGATCATCGCAGTTTCCCAATCTGCACCTGGTGAGCAAACACAACGGCGGCAAGGCAGATGCCCTCAACTGCGGGATTAATCTTGCGAGCTACAACTACGTGTGCACCGTGGACGGCGATTCCCTGCTGGAGAAGAACGCTCTGAAAAAGGTGATGCGGCCATTCCTCGTGGAAAAAGGCAACGTTGCTGCCAGCGGTGGCTCGGTGGAACTCATCAACGGAAACAATGTGGCACACGGCATTGCTGAAAAGCACATTGAGTTCTCTGATAACCCAATTGTGGCTATGCAAACGCTGGAGTACTTCCGCGCGTTCCTCATTGGCCGTGTTGCACTGAGCCAACATAATCTCATGCTCATTAGCTCCGGGGCGTTCACTGTGTTTGAACGCGAACTGCTGCTCAGAGAAGGTGGGCTCACCCCCAATGTCATTGGGGAAGACATGGAAATTGTGGTGCGCCTCCAAAGAACTCTGCTGGAACAACAGTCCAAGAAGCGCATTGTGCAAGTACCAGACGCCATCTGCTTTACCGAGGCCCCCGAAACACTGGAAGTGCTCAGAAAACAGCGCAGACGCTGGCACCAGGGCTTGTTGGAAAGCCTGTGGACACATAAAACGGTGGCATTTAATCCGCGGTACCGCTCCTTGGGGCTGCTCTCATTCCCCTACTTCATCCTCGGTGAGGCACTCATACCCGTGATCGAACTGCTGGGCATCATCTTCATCATTGCGAGTTTCTTTGCAGGCCAAATCTTCCTGGAATACTCCCTGTTCCTCGTGGTTCTTTTCCTCAGATTCAACGGGCTGATGAATGTTCTCTCCATCACTATCAATGCTTGGATGCAGGGCAGGTACCCCCGTCCCTTGGAAATCACCTATGTACTTGGCCTTTCCTTCACCGAAACGTTTTGGTACAAGCCGCTCATGCTGTGGTTCCGGCTGGAGGGCTTCTACCGCTTTTTCACCCAAAATCGGGAGTGGGGCGCAATGGATAGACGTGGGTTTCACAATCAGCCGCAGGAAGTTTCATCATGAAAAAGTTTTTCTCTCTCATCGCGGTTGCCGTGCTGGTGATCGTGCTTCCCGTGTTCGTGTGGGCAGTGAAACCAGCACAGCTTGACCAGGTGCTCGTGTTCAACAACAGCCAAGACAGCAACAGTCAGGCTTCGGGCGTAGAGTACTTTTTCAAAAATGCTAGGGCTAATCCCACCGTCACTGCCTTGCAGGATGTCACCTATTCCATAGACGAGGCGAAGGGCTTTGACGCTGTGTACGCAGCGAACGAGGACGGTAAGCACACCACGCTGCAGCAGTGGAACCAGGTCAAGATGAACATTGACCAGAACCGCCCAAGCGTCCTGTTCGCGGAGTACGGCCTGATCCACAACGCGGAGGACGGCGACTTGGCGCAGGTAATCTCAGAGGACCTGGGGGTGAACTCCACCAACTGGGCGGGGCTATACGTCCAAGACCTCGCCCTGCAAAACAATCCGGTGATACCCCAAAGGGTCTACAACAGCGTGGAAGGACAGTGGGACTACTCCGGCCCCGGATTGGTGCTGCACAACAACAACGAGGAAAAGACGATTGTGGTTGAGCTCAACCAGGGTGACGTCGGAAATGCTTTGGCGCTCAAGGCCACCGCGTTTGGCGAGTCGCTAGGGTATGAGGACCTTCCTACGTCCTATGGGGGCTGGTTCGACGTCGTTGAGCCCAATGCAGGCACCGAGGCAATCTATGATTTTTCCGCCGAGCTTTCAGAGGAAGGCCGGGCCCTGTTCCGTGAGCATGGCATCCCGGAGACCCTGCCGGCAGTCACGTTGAGCCGCAGTGGGCCCTCGTACCGCTTTTACCTGGCAGGGCGCTTCTCTGCGGCTGAAGCAATCCCGGAAATCTACAGCGTGTGGGGCATCAGTTCGTGGTACGCAACGCTGGGCCGGTATAGCTCCAGCTCCTTCTATTGGAATTCCTTCTTCCCGCTCATCGAACAATCGCTGGCAACCTATGAGCGGTTCCGCAGCGGTGAGGGCGCCCTCTATGCACGCACCGCCCACGCGCCGACGGAGGGGATCAACTATCCGTCCAGGATCAGCGGGGAGAAGGATCGCATCGAAGTGCTTATCGACGGCACCTTCCAGCCGCTGACCATCAAGGGAGTCAATATCGGAATGGCGAAGCCGGGCTACTTCCCCGGCGAGGCGGCCATCACGCTGCAGGAATACCGCCAGTGGTTCGAGCAAATTGGACAGATGAATGCGAACACCATCCGCGTCTATACCCTGCACCCGCCGGAGTTTTACCGGGCGCTCGCTCAATACAACGCCACCCATGACACGCCGATTTATGTGCTGCACGGCGTGTGGATCAACGAGGATTGGATCACCGATGACGCCGACGCCTTCCACGAGCAAGCCGTGCACGGATTCCAAACCGAGATCCAGCACGTTGTGGATGCACTGCACGGAAACGCCGTGGTGGACCCCGTTCCGGGGCACAGTTCCGGTGTATATGTGACGGATGTGTCTGACTACGTAATTGGCTGGGTAATCGGCACTGAATGGAATCCGTTCATGGTGCTGGGCACCAACGCGAAGCACCAGGACATCGGCCAATTCTCCGGGCAGTTCTACGAGACAGCAGACGCAAGCCCCTTTGAGCACTGGCTAGCCTCCCAGATGGAATACACCACCAAATACGAGGTGGAACGGTACAAACAGACCCGTCCGATGAGCTTCACCAACTGGGTAACCACTGACATCCTGCACCACCCTTCCGACGGCTCCAATCAGGAGGACATCGCGGAAGTCAACCCAAACCATATCCACACCAAGGACATCATGAACCAGGTGGGGCAGTTTGCCTCGTATCACGTCTACCCTTATTACCCGGACTTCTTGCAGCGCGATCAAAAGTACTTGAACGTGCAAGATTGGCGCGGCGAAACCAACCCCTACTACGCCTACCTGCAAGAACTACGTTCCGTGCATGATATGCCAGTGTTGGTTGCGGAGTTCGGTATCCCGAGTTCCCGCGGCCGCACCCACTCCGGGCCGAATGGGATGCACCAGGGCATGGTGTCCGAACAAGACCAAGGGCGCTATGTGTGCCGCATGTATGAGGACATCATGCATGCGAACTACATGGGAGGGCTAGTGTTCACTTGGCAGGACGAGTGGTTCAAGCGCACATGGAACACCATGGACTTTGATAACCCCGACCGCCGCCCATTTTGGCCCAACGTCCAAACCAGCGAGCAGCGCTTTGGAATGTTGGGTTTTGACCCAGACAAAATTCTGGTGGATGGTGATGGCAGCGAGTGGGCCGCGCCCGCATTCTACGAGGCCGCGAACGATTCTGACCCGCTGCGCCGGGTGTTCGTGGAGCACGATGCCGGCTATCTATACCTAAAGATGGAGCTTGCTGAAGGTGCCCAAGGCCACCCGGAGGTGTTACTGGACACCGCGCCAGATCAGGGCAACTCTGTGATCAACTCAAGCCAGGTGGCCACCAGCGACCCGGCTGACTTCCTGCTGAATCTGCAGCGCGGCAACTCTCACTTGCTCGTGGACGCTTACTACGACATTCACAGTTACCTCTACGGGCGTATGGCAGAGTTCACCACCCCCAACCCCTACTTGGAACAGAAGGATTCCGGCAACTTTGTGCCGATTCTCTACGTGCTCAACCGGGCCATGGACAACCTGGAAACCGGGGAGACCACTCCATTTGAGGACTATGAAGCCGGCGCACTTATTGAGGGAAACGGGAACCCACAAGCCCCGGATTTCAACTCGCTCGCCGATTACGCCTGGTCCCCCGACGGCCGCACCCTGGAAGTGCGAATCCCATGGCTTTTGCTAAATTTCCGCGACCCGAGCCGAAAAGAGATCATGACGGACTTCATTGCAAATCAGACCATTGACCAGGGTCGCATGGTGGAAGACATCGGCCTTGCGTTCACCTTCAACAACGGTGACGGCGTGCAGCAGACCCTGCCCGCGCAACCTGAAGGCACGCAGATTATTCCCCCAATGAAGCGCTACACCTGGGAAAACTGGGAGCATTTTGAAACCGAATCGCGCCTGAAGCAGTCCTACTACGAGCTGCAGGGCTGCTTTGGCAGGCAGGAGTAGTTGGCGAATTGCTCTTACAGCGACACCACTCTTCCATGCCGTCCAGAGACCACAGGTGTGCCTAGTGGCTTTTCAGATTTACCTTGCACATGCGACTGAACCACTGAATGACTTCGTTCACGAGTTGCTGAATTTTTGAGTGAGTGCCAAATTTAAGGCTTGGAAAAAGTGTGTGAAATGGGAGGACCTTTCGCCGTCGAGGCGTTGCAAAATAAGACTCATGCCTTGCTCTTGCTGCTCTTGCTGCTCTTGCTCGAATTCCATGCGCCGCGGTAGGGCGGAAAATGAGCTCATTGCTGTTATTGATTTGGAGCTCAATTCTGCCCAAACTAGGTGCCAGAGATCATCATTGTCCATCTCCTCACGGATGGTCCCACAGAGAGCGGATTGGCACCACAAATCCTTTGCCATGCGGCCGTTTAAGCTTAAGTACCCTGTTTCCCATATTGAGCACTACTTTTGCGGCAACACGGTCCCCCAGCTTGGCTGACATTTCATCTAAATGTTTCCATGCTCGTGGATGAACATCCATCGCACTTTTTATTTCAATAAGGATCAGGCGACCATCGGGAACTTCAATAACAACGTCGATTTCTGCTTCACGTTCGCGGTAATGGAACAACTGGGGTGGGTCTTGCATCCACGAAAGTTGCTTTCGAAGCTCACTCACAACAAACGCCTCGAGGGTAGCACCAAACAGTTCAAAGCCGCCGGACTGCATCGAATTCTTCACATCTAACCCACTAAGCGCGGACGCAAGCCCAGAATCGATGAGAGATACTTTCGGTCGGCGAACCACACGCCCCGAAAGTCCCACACCCCACGACGGCAGTTCCGCGGAAAGATACATCATCCTTGCCAGTTCTTGATAGTCGCGAAAAGCTGCTTCAGAGATATGAATTTGGCGCGCCTTTTTAGCCACTACTAGCTCTTGCTGCCCATCTGAGGCGAAAATTTTGAGCAGGTTTTCCAAATGGAGGGGAAAGGAACTCCTGTTTACAAGCTCTTTAGCATCGTGGGTAGCAAGGCGTTCAACATAGTTGCGGAACCATCGCTTGGCTTGTGCAGTTGGACGTTTTAGCGGTTCAGGATATCCACCTTGAATGACGCGATGGCGAACGTCCACTCCATTTCCCGGGAGAAGGTCTCCTTCACAGCCTCCCAAGATCCATTCAATCCAGTTTTCGGGGGTTTCACGCCGGTCGATTTCCCCTTGACTCAAGGGATAAACAATCAAACTCTCAGCGCGGCCAGCCAATGAATCTGATACACCTTTGACTTTAAGCAAGTCCGCTGATCCGGTAATCGCAAAACGTCCGGGTGCTCGATTTTCATCGATACTTGCCTTGAGTGCGAGCGCCAATTCAGGAACTCGCTGGGCTTCATCAATAGCAAGCGTTTTGCCTGGCGCTTGCTCAACAAATCCACGAGGGTCAGTCGAGGCATAATCCCTCATAGTAGGTTCATCGAGTGTCACAAACTCAGTATGTTCAGGACTGAGAGCTTGACGCATTAGCGTTGATTTGCCAACTTGACGAGCGCCCTGCACCACAAGCATCGGAGAATATCGGAGCACATCTTTCGCAACTTCAACTGCAAATCTTGGCAGTTCTCCCTCAATGCGCGTCATGGGTGAATTCTAGCACGTCAAGAAGGTAACGCGCGGATTTGCCAGACCCAACGCGCGGATTTGCCAGACCCAACGCGCGGATTTGCCAGGCTCAAAATGTGTGGTTGCGCATTACTTTCCGTAACCCCTAAGCGCCACATGCACGCCCACTTTTGCGACGCTTCCAATCCCTTTCGCCTCACCATGCCACCCCTTTCAGCCAACCCTCGCCTACTTGCCCGCCACTTTCCCAGCCATGGTGCACCCGTTCTTATTCGCTTTCCGCCGAGTTGTAGAAGAATAGGCGTCATGTCTAAGTTTTCTGAGGTCCTCGATCAGCTTCGTGAAAATCAGCCGCAGAGCAAGTACGGCTTGGCTTTTGAAGAGCTGATGGTCAATTACTTCCGTACTGACCCGACCTCAAAAGCCCAGTTTGATGAGGTGTATCGCTGGGTAGACTGGCGCTACAACGGCGGAAAGGCGGATACCGGCATCGACCTGGTTGCCCACCGGATTGAAGACGACTCCTGGACCGCCATCCAATGCAAGTTTTACAAAGAGTCCACCACCATCCAGAAGTCTCACCTAGATTCCTTCTTTGAAGCCTCGGGCCGCGCCTTTGAAACGGAAAACGGCAAGCAGTACTTCAAGGATCGACTGATCGTCTCTACCACTGACAAATGGTCCAGCAACGCTGAGTTGGCCCTGGAAAACCAGTTGATCCCCACCGGCCGCATTGGGCTGGCCTCCATTGCCGAGTCCCCGATCAACTGGGATGTGGCATTCCCGGGTTCGGAAATCCAAATCAACCTCTCCCAAAAGGAAACCTTTGAGCCGCGCCCGCATCAGCAGGCTGCAATTGAGAATGTACTCAAGGGGTTTGACACCCATGACCGCGGCAAGCTGGTTATGGCCTGCGGCACGGGCAAGACGTTCACGGCATTGCGCTTGGCGGAAAAAGTAGCTGCGAACAACGGTGGGAAGGCTCGAGTGTTGTTCCTGGTGCCGTCGATTTCGCTCCTCTCTCAGTCGCTGAAAGAATGGGCCGCGCAGTCGCGCCTTGACCTGCGGCTCTACGCGGTGTGCTCGGACTCTAAGGTGTCCAAGAAGGCGGAGGACATTGCGTCCTATGACCTGGACGTTCCTGTATCTACCGACGGCGCCGCCATCGCCGAACGCATGAGCTTCAGCAAGCGCGCCAAGGGGCTCACTGTGGTGTTCTCCACGTATCAGTCGCTGCCCGCTGTCCACGATGCGCAGTCACACGGCCTGGATGAATTTGACCTAGTTATCTGCGATGAAGCCCACCGCACCACGGGCGTAACCCTAGCCGGTGAGGAGGCCTCCAATTTCACCAAGATCCATGACGCGGACTACATCAAGGCCACCAGGCGCCTGTATATGACCGCCACCCCGCGCCTGTTCGACGACAACGTGAAGGACAAAGCCCAGCAGCACTCCGCGGAGATCGCCTCCATGGATGACGAGGCCATTTACGGCCCCGAGTTCCACCGCCTGGGCTTCGGTGAAGCTGTGGATCGTGGGCTGCTCACAGACTACAAGGTGCTGGTGATGACGGTGGATGAGTCCGTAGCTGCCGAGGCCCTGGGCGCCTTTGATTCTGAGGGGATGAACCTCACGTTGGCCTCAGCAATGATCGGCGCGTGGAATGGTTTGGCCAAGCGCTCCGGCGCGCTCCAGAACGCCAGGGGCGGGTTTGAAGAGTCTGCCCAAGCCATGCAGCGCACGGTGGCCTTTGCTAAAGACATCAAAACGTCCAAGCAAATCGCAGAGTCCTACCCACTGCTCATTGAGACGTACCAGCAGCAGTTGAAGGAAAAGGCCGTTCTCAACGACGTATCGCTGCACAACGTGGATCTCAAGGTGGCCATCCAACACGTCGATGGCGCAATGAATGCCATGGAGCGCAACACAAAGCTTTCGTGGATTGAATCGCCCGTGGGTGAGCAGGAAACACGAATCCTCACGAATGCGCGTTGTTTGTCAGAGGGTGTGGACGTCCCCGCCCTGGATGCAGTTGTATTCTTTAGCCCCCGCAATTCCATGGTGGACGTGGTCCAGTCCGTAGGCAGGGTCATGCGCAAGTCTGAGGGCAAGGACTACGGTTACATCATCTTGCCTGTGGCGGTACCACCGAACGTCTCCCCTTCCCAGGCGTTGAATGACAACACCCGTTTCAAAGTGGTGTGGCAGATCCTCAACGCGCTGCGCGCCCACGACGATCGTTTCAACGCGAAAGTGAACTCCATCGCTTTGAACGAGGGCGCCGCTCAGGAACTTGGGGTTGAGGTTGATCACGTTCAGAACCCGCAGGTAAAGCTCAACGATGCTGACACCGCCAAGACCGAACCCTTTGACAGTACACACGAGGTTGCCCAGCAGATCGCCCTGTTCTCCCTGGAGAAGTGGCAGGAGGCAATGTATGTGAAGATCGTGGACAAGGTGGGCACACGCACGTACTGGGAGGATTGGGCTGACGACGTTGCCAAGATCGCGGAAGCCCAGATCACCCGCATCAGGGCCCTGATTGCTGGCGCGGACCCGAAGATCCGCGATGAATTTGAGGCATTTGTGGCCGGGCTCCGAGCAAACCTCAATGACTCGATCACTGAGGACGAAGCCATCAACATGCTCTCCCAGCACCTGATCACCGCGCCGGTGTTCTCCGCGTTGTTCACAGAGTACGACTTTGCCCAGCACAATCCGGTGGCGCAGGTGATGCAGCGCATGGTGGATGCGCTTGCAGACAAGAACTTGGAGGCGGAAACCGAATCCTTGGAGAAGTTCTACGCCTCGGTGCGTGTGCGCGCCTCTGAGGTGACCAGCGCCTCCGGCAAGCAGCAGGTAATTAAGGAACTCTACGAGCGCTTTTTCCGCAAGGCATTCAAGAAGCAATCTGAGGCCCTGGGCATTGTGTACACCCCGATTGAAGTTGTGGACTTCATATTGCGCGCCACCAACGACGTCTCCATCAAGCACTTTGGCAAGGGGCTTAGCGCCGAAGGCGTGTGCATCCTCGACCCGTTTGCAGGCACCTCCACTTTTACGGTTCGCCTGCTCCAATCGGGGCTGATCGAGCCGGCAGACCTAGCGCGGAAGTACGCCCAGGAGCTCTTTGCAACCGAAATCACCCTGCTGGCCTACTACGTTTCCGTGGTCAACATTGAAACCACCTTCAATGCGTTGAAGGCCGAAGAGTCTCAGAGAAATGGCACCCCCCATTACGTTGTTAGCAGTTCCACCCCAGGGCACCGAAGATACATAGCCTGTCCACCCGATTGGGCGGGCTATGTTTATGTCCGTTCCCGCCATCCGAAAGGACAGTGGAACTAGTCGCTGGCTTC
>NZ_JANIKJ010000022.1:0-26348 GCF_024580965.1 Corynebacterium kozikiae | reverse complement strand
ATAGCCATCTGCATATTCCACCCGAACCACGTCCAAAAAGCTGTTAGACATCACGTCCACAAACCCCATGGACTCCCCGTCCAAAAACTAACTGGACTCCGTGTCCAAAAAGTCCCTAGACAGGACAAATCTAGGTGTGTGGGTAAGCTCAAAGGCACTTGATGATCAAACCAGTGAAAGGTACTTCATGACTCAGCCGGACATGTCCCAGATCCTCGCCCAGGCGCAGCAGATGCAGGCGCAGCTTGAGGCAGCTCAGCAGGAAATCCTGGCAACCGTGGTGAGCGGTTCCGCAGGCAACAACCTCGTCTCCGTGGAACTGCAGGGTAACGGCCAGGTGGTTGCAGTGCGAATCGACCCCCAGGTAGTGGACCCACAGGACGTGGAAACTTTGCAGGACCTCGTGATCGGCGCCTTCAATGACGCCCACGCCAACCTCGCGCAGCTCGCTGAGCAGAAGATGGGTCCGCTTTCCCAGGGCTTTGACGGCCTGATCTAGCGTTTTCGCCCGTCAGTGGACCTGCGTGAGGGTCTTCGGGGCGGGCTTTTAGGGGGTGATTGGGCGTTGGTCGATGGCTTAAAGTCGATAGGCCGTTGCGTTGGTCGATAGGACGGCGGTTTTGGGGGAAATTGGCGTGGTATCGACCTTTAGCTATCGACCAACGCCTCCTTTCGACCAACGCGATCGCCCCCACAGCCCCCACAGCCCCAACACACCTAATGATCCCCGGAGCCGGGTCCGGGCCGTTCCACGAGCTCACGCAGGGCGGCCCAATGGGACTGGAAGGCGGCGCTGCCTGCGGCGGTGAGCATCACCCACACGGTGTCTTTCGCGCGAGTGGAGCCGTATTCACGGAAACGGGTAATGTAGCCGACCTGCTCCAGGGCGCCGAGGTGTTTGGAGAGGGAGGCGTTCGAAAGCTCGGTGGCGTCGCGCAGCTTGGCAAACTTCATTTCTTTGCTCGGCGCGCCGCTTTTTGGATCACTCTCCACGGCGCCGAAGGCATTGAGGGCGGCGCAAATCTTGAAGCGTGCAAGGGGTGTAAGCACTGGGTCCAGGGAGCTCACTGCCTGGCCTCAGCTCGCGCCAGCCACAAGGCAGCGGCAAAGGTTCCGACGGCTACCACCACCCGCACCGGCCACGGTGCTTCTACTGAGAGCTGCATGGCGGCAACCAACGCCAGGATGACTGCGGCACCGAACCAGGAGAGTTTGGGGCCATTCCCAACCGGTTGTCGTGCGGCATTGCGTACACCACGGGTCCGTGCGTAACCAAAATAGAAAATCAGGGTAACCGCCAGCAAGGCCCACGTGAGCCACGGGGTGTAGAAGGGCAGCATGTACACCGCCAGCGCAAATAATGCGGCGAAGACCACGGAGGGCCACCAGCGCGGGGTGGCTTCTTGTTCAACGGTGCTGGCAAAAGCTAAGGCTTCTTGTTGTTCGCGCATGCGCATCCCCTCATGAACAGTTTGCTTGTTTTCCTAAATGGAAACTGTAGCGAGTCTATGGGGAGCTCACAAGGATTTGTGCATATAGTGGGGTGTTGTTTGGTTCACCGGTGACCACCATATACACGGGGAAGGAATGCATAGGCAGTGTTTGAAGGCCCAGTTCAGGATCTGATTGACGAGTTTTCTCGGCTGCCCGGCATCGGCCCTAAATCCGCTCAGCGCATCGCCTTCTACCTGCTGCATGTAGAACCCGCAGACATCACTCGCCTCCAGGACGCCCTGGGCGCGGTGCGTGACGGCGTGGCCTTCTGCCGCATCTGCTGCAACATTTCCCGCGAGCAAGTGTGCCGCATCTGTGCGGACTCCTCCCGTGACCGCAGCACCATCTGCGTGGTGGAAGAACCCAAGGATATCCAGGTGATCGAGCGGACAGGGGAGTACAACGGCCGCTACCATGTGCTCGGCGGCGCGCTGGACCCCTTGGCCAACATCGGCCCACGGGAACTCAACATCGCGCAACTCTTGCAGCGCATTGGTGGTGCCCTACCGGACCGCGAACTTGCCGATTCCACCCCCGACGCACCGCTCTATGACACCGCCCCCGAAATCCACGAGGTCATCCTCGCCACCGACCCCAACACGGAAGGCGAGGCCACCGCAAGCTACTTGGCTCGCCTCCTGCGTGACTTCCCAGACCTCGTGATTTCCCGTCTGGCGTCCGGGATGCCGCTGGGCGGAGACCTGGAGTTCGTAGACGAGCTCACCCTCTCCCGCGCGCTCAGCGGCCGCCTGAAGCTCTAGCCAAGCCAGCCTAACTAGCCAAACCAGCCTAATTAAGCCAGGCGTTCCCGGCGCAGCTTCTCCACAACTTCAAGGTCGAGCGGGGCAAGTTCCATGAGGGGGATGCCCATGGCTTTGGCCAAAAGCAGGTCCGCGAGCTGCGGGTTGCGCGCCAGCGCGGGGCCATGCATGTAGGTGCACACCACGTTTCCCTGGACCACGCCCTCGGCGCTGAGTTGGGAGCGATCCGCCGCTACCTCGTCTGCTCCGTACACGTCCGTGTTGCCCACGCCGCGGGTCACGCGGCCAAGGGGTTGGGCGTCGGGCCCCAAGATGGTTGCGCCCATATGGTTTTCAAAGCCGGTGAGTGGCTCGGTGAGCTCGGCGGTGATGCCCGCGCCGGTGGGGGTGGACTGCACTTCGCCGATGGCGCGTTTTTCCAGGGCAATGGTGGTGGCATCGATCAGACCCACGCCATCAACCACCCGTCCGCCGGCGCGGAACGACCATCCGAGTACCTGCAGGCCTGCGCAAATGCCCAACACTGGGGTGCCTTTGGCGGCTGCGCGCTGGAGTCCGCCGTCGGAAAGCAAGTGTTCCGCAGCGAGGATTTGCGCGGTGTCTTCGCCGCCGCCGAGGCAGTAGAGATCCAGGGAGTCGGGGACGGGGTCGCCGAGGTGAATTTTGTGGATTTCGGCGTCGATGCCGCGCATGCGGGCGCGTTGGCGCAGGACGAGCGCGTTGCCGTCATCGCCGTAGGTGCCCAAAACGTCTGGGAGGATGAGTCCAATACTGAGCATGTTAAGCCTCCTTTGCCGCCTGGAGCAGCGCCTTCTTCAGATCGCGGAATGCAGTGTAATTGGCCAAAACCTCCACCCGGCCGGGCGGGCAGGCACGGATGGCGGCAAGTGGATCAGCGATCAGCTCATGCTCCACCTCCGCGTACGTGAGCCGCACCGCTAGGTCCGTGGAGCGCTCGCCGGCAGCCTTCACCGCCAACGAGCTGAGATCCTCAAACTTCACGTCCCACAGCCAGGAAAGATCCTCACCGTCAGCAACCTGGCCATTCACGGCAACCACAAGGCCCTCCGCGCTGCGATCCACCATGGACAGCGCCTCTTGCCAACCGGCGGGGTTCTTGGCGAGCAGCAGATGCACCTGGTGCTCGCCAAGCTGGATCGTGGAGTAGCGCCCGGCCACGTCATCCACCTGCTCCACCGCGCGAACAGCTTGCGCAAGAGGTATGTCAAAGCCGGCCACCGCTGCCGCGACAGCCTGCGTGGCGTTGCCTCGGTTCGCATTGCCGGGCAGCTTCAGGTTGAGTGGGATTGGCATTGCCGACGCCACCTCGTCAGACGTCTTCCCATGAGGGGAGAGGATTCCGTCTGAGGTGATCACCCAATCCGGTGTGGGCCGCTCGAAACGCTCACCGGTGGGGAGAGGCTTGGCGGCGTACCAGTGCTCCCCCTCATGGACAATGTGGCCGCCGGTGCGGGGGCAGGAGACGGAGTCGCCCAACCAGCCGCCGCCTGCGGCTACCCAGATGACGTTTTTGGCGGAATAGGCAACGGAGGTGATGAGGACGTCGTCGCAGTTTGCCACCACCGTCATATCCGGGTGCTTGCGCACGCATTCGCGCAGGGTGCGCTCGATTTTGTTGATCTCGCCCACGCGGTCCAGTTGGTCGCGGGAAAGGTTGAGCAGCACCAGGACCTTAGGGTTGAGGCGGTCTGCCACTGCTGGGACATGCAGTTCGTCCACTTCGAGGACCACATGTGTGGCATTGGCCCCGGCCATCAGCGCGGAGATGATGCCCGCGTCCATGTTGTCGCCGCCCTCGTTGGTGGCCACGCGGTGCTGGGTGCGCACGGCGGAGGCGAGCATGCGCGTGGTGGTGGACTTGCCGTTGGTGCCAGTGACCAGTGCAACGGGGCGCCCGCCGCCCAAGTTTGCCATGATGTTCGGGTCAATTTTTTCTGCGACCAGCCCGCCGATCATGCCGCCGGAGCCGCGCCCAGAAATCTGCGAGGCCTTTGTTGCAAGCGTTGCCGCACCCACAGCCAGGTGTGTGCGGAGGTGGTTCAGCGGCCCGGCGCCACGGCCGGTACGGGGAGCAAACTTCATGAGGGGAAGTCTACTCACGCACACTGCCCTAGGTGGGAGGCGCCGGTGTCCCTTGGGCTACATTTTTCACGGCTTCCATAAAGGCGGTGTCACTGAGCAGGGGGATCCCTTTGCGCTGCCCGTGCATCGCTTTGCCCAGCAGGTGCTCAGTTTTGTTGCACACCACCACGGAGGTCTTGCGGGTGAGCTTCTCCGAGTAGGCCAAGCCCTCCCGCATGATCGCCTCAATGAGATCGTCGGGGTCCATGGTGACCTCCGGAGCGATCACCACCTCCATGCCCTGCACAAGGCCCAGCTCAGGGGTGTAAATGCCGGGGTTTTCAAAGTGGCGCGGCGCATCCAGGGCGGCCACGCGAATCTCGCTGCGTTGCAGGTGGAAGCGGTCACCGCGTAGCTCCTCCGGCGAAATTTCGCTGAGTGGCCCGCGCTCGCGCTGCGCTAAGAACAGGTCCCGGATCAGGAGGGTTTCCTCCCGCGAGGTCTTGGCTTCCGGCACAGAGGCGCGCGCCACCGAGGCCTGCGCTGGGGGAGCATCGAGGCCAAACGACGCCGCCAGCGCCCGCACCCGCGTATCTTCAAAGGGCACTGACTGCCGGCGTGCAGACGCGAGGGTATCCACGATCATCGCCGGGGTGGGCACGCGGCCCACCCGCTGCCGACGCCGGGGCCGGTTCCGGTTCCGGCTCCGGTTTTGGCGTGCGGCGTTGCTCATGGCGCGCCGGGACTCAGCCACCACAAACCCCCAGGCCCGAGGCGCGTTGTGGACAATCAGTGTGCGATCATCCAGGGCCTTGCCCACGGTGCGCAGAATCTGGCTGAACTGCTTGCCCTTTGCAATCTGCTCTGGCTGTAGCCCGTGCAGGTGAAATGGGCCAGGGTTGGTGCCGGGGTTGAGCACCTGGTGGTAGGTATCCACCACCTCTCCGGCCTCGGTGAAGGTCACAATATCGATGGAGACCATCCGTGAGGTGGAGGGGTGGATGCCCGTGGACTGCACGCTCAGCGCTGCGTAGGGAGCGGTTTCAACGTCCGCGAAACGACGCTCCCGCGTAGGCGCCTGGCCGCCTTGCTGTGTTGGGGCGCTGGCGGCGTCGGTACGCGACGGTGAAGGGGCAGCGCTTTGAGAGGGGCGGCGGTGCCTGCGGCGGTTGTTGCGCTGCTTGTTGGTCATGGTAGCAAGTGTAACCGGCGCTCTTGCTTAGGCCAGTGCCCGGTTCACTGCGGAGGTGATGGCCTTCAAGGAGGCGTAGGTGATGGAGCTTGCGATGCCCACGCCCCAAACCTTCTCCCCGTTCACATCGGCGTAGATGTAGCAGGCGGATTCGGCGTCGTCACCGGCGGTGCGGGCGTGCTGGACGTACTCCTGCACCTCAACGTCGATACCGAGGGACTCCAGGGCCTTGGCATATGCGGCGATCGGACCGTTGGAAGTACCGGCGATCTCTCGTTCCTCACCGTTGTAGCCCACGGTAGCGGTGATGGAAACTGGATCGCCTTCCTTCTGTGCGGCGTCAATCACTACATTGACCTGCTCCAATGGGGAGGCCTTGTCCAGGTACTCCAAGGCAAAGATGTCCCACATGTTCTTGGAGTCCACCTCACCGCCCTCGGAGTCAGTAACAGCCTGCACCACGCTGGAGAACTCCACCTGCATTGGGCGTGGCAGCGCCAGACCGTGGTCGGTCTTCATGATGTACGCCACGCCGCCCTTGCCGGACTGGGAGTTCACGCGAATCACAGCCTCGTAGGTACGGCCAACGTCCTTGGGGTCGATAGGCAGATACGGCACCTCCCACACCTCATCGCGCAGCTCCTCCCACTTCACGTCGGTATGGGTAGCACCTGGCTTCACGCGGGAGGCCATTGCATCCAGACCCTTGTTCACAGCATCCTGGTGCGAACCAGAGAAGGCGGTGAACACCAGGTCGCCGCCGTAGGGGTGGCGCTCTGGAACTCGCAGCTGGTTGCAGTACTCCACCGTGCGGCGAATCTGCTCAATGTCAGAGAAATCAATCTGTGGGTCCACGCCCTGGGTGAGCATGTTCAGGCCCAAGGTGACCAGACAGACGTTGCCGGTGCGCTCACCGTTGCCGAACAGGCAGCCTTCAATGCGGTCCGCGCCCGCGAGATAGCCCAGCTCAGCGGCGGCCACACCGGTGCCACGGTCATTGTGGGGGTGGAGGGACAGGATGATGGAATCGCGGCGGTTCAGGTTGCGGTGCATCCACTCAATGGAATCCGCATACACGTTTGGGGTGATCATCTCCACCGTGGAAGGCAGGTTGATGATGATTGGGTTTTCTGGGGTGGGGTCCATGACCTCCACCACGGCGTCACACACTTCCTTGGCGTAGGCAACCTCGGTGCCGGTGTAGGACTCAGGGGAGTACTCCCAACGCCAGTTGGTTTCTGGGTAGTCCTTTGCAATCTCCTTGATCAGCTCCGCGGCGTCGGTGGCCAGCTTCTTGATGGCCTCCTTATCCTTCCGGAACACCACCTTGCGCTGCAGGATGGAGGTGGAGTTGTAGAAGTGCACGATCACGTTCTTTGCGCCCTCGCAGGCCTCAAAGGTACGGCGGATCAGGTGCTCACGAGCCTGCACCAACACCTGGATGGTGACGTCATCCGGGATCATGTCCTTTTCAATGATCTCGCGAACAAAGTCAAAGTCAGTCTGGGAAGCAGAGGGGAAGCCCACCTCAATTTCCTTGTAGCCCATCTTCACCAACAGGTTGAACATGCGGCGCTTGCGCTCTGGGCTCATGGGGTCAATGAGGGCCTGGTTGCCGTCACGCAGATCCACCGCACACCACTGTGGGGCGTGGGTGATCTTCTTGTCTGGCCAGGTGCGGTCCGGCAGGGTGATGTCTTCAACCTCAACCGCAAACGGCTGGTAGCGGTCTACTGGCATTTCAGAGTTGCGCTGCTTATTCCAAGGGGCTTGGTGCTCACCGCGCGGACCGGAAGGGGTAGTGATTTCAGAAGGGGCGGTGATGAACGCATCAGTGGGGGTCATGGGAGTGGGGTTCCTTAAGTCAATGTGAGTGAAAATTCTCGACATGTGTGCCCCACCAGCGCATTTGGCCTGCTTGTATGACGCATACAAGTCGAGTCCGGCCGGCATACTTACACCCGCGACGGGGTGCCGGCCGAAAACTAGGCCAAAGACCCGCCGCGGCGAAGAAGGAGAAGGTTCGCACGCTGCATGTGCAACAACATACACCGAAAACTGTGCGGGTGCACACAAATGTGTCAGTTTTCGGCGTAGGCCATCCCCCGGTGGTGCCCCTGCGGCGCGAGTTTGTGGAGTGCGTATGCACTTCGGGTGGAGATGTCTGCCCGTGCAGTTACAGTAAACACATGCTTGACCACACCCCCACCGCTCCCTTCTCCCCAAGAACCTTGCAGGGCCGTGCTCCCTGGGTGGGGGAGACGCTGGCGGCGTCGGTAATTGTTGGCGCCACCATGCTGGTGCAACTGCTCATGATGCACTGGCTCGGTGAGGGGCCGCTGGGCAACGCGCTGGCCTCCTGGGACGGCGAGCACTACCTGGCCATCGCGCGCGAAGGATATTTTGCCGGCGGCAACGAGGCCACACGTTTGGCGTTCTTCCCCGGCTTTCCCGCGTTGCTGGCGCTGGCGGAGCTTCTGGGGGTGCCTGCGATTGCGGCGGCGCATGTGATCAACACTCTGGCCTGCGTGGCGCTGGGCGTGGGGATCATGCGGCTCGTGCGGGTGGGTCTGACGGGGTTGGCCGATGGGGGAGCGGCAGTGGTGGGCATCGCCGCGGTAAGTGCGGCGGTGTTTGTGCTGGGCGCGCCGATGGCACTGACCTTTCACATGGTGTACACCGAGGCGCTGTTTCTCAGCCTGTCTGTGTGGGCGCTGCTCGCGATGCTGCAACGCGCGTGGGGCCGGGCGGCGCTGATGGTGTTCCTGGCCGGATTCATCCGGCTCACCGCTATTGACCTCTGGGTTGTATTTGTACTGTGCATGCTCGTGGGGATGCTGGGGCTCGGGGGTTTGCGCTGGCTGCGCCTGGTGGGGCTCGCGGTGGTTTCCGCGCTGCCGCTGGTTGGGTACCTGAGCTGGGCAAGCTGGCACACCCGCGAGCTGGGTGGATACTTTGGCATCCAACGCGCCGGGTGGCACAGCTCCTTTGACTTCGGCGCCGCGACATTGCGCTGGATTGTTAGCAGAGCAGGTTCCGACGAACCCGGCTACCTCATTTCCTCAGCCGCAATCATCGGCGCACTGGTGATCGTGGTGATGGGTGTTGGGGGCTTTGGGTTTGGTGCTGGTGGTGGCTTGCGGGGCGGCGGCTTGCGGGGCGCGGTTGGGGCGTTTTTCGAGTGGTGTTGGTGGCCGGTGTGGCTGTTCGCGGCAGCGGTTGCGGCCAACGTATTGCTTTCCGACGGCATCATGCACTCCCGCCCCCGGCTCCTTCTGCCCGTGTTCCTCGCGGCCATCCCGGCGGTGGTGTGGCTTGCTGGGCATATCGACAGGTGGCGGCTGGTTTTGCTCGGTGGATTGTGGGTAGTGTTCGGCGCATGGATTTCCGCGTACATGGTGGGCCCGTTTACTTGGGCTATTTAGCGGCCAGGTCGGCACCCCGCATTCCGGTCTGGCCTCTTGGCAGCTACGCCGCGCCGATTTCCCTGCGTGACAGCGCAAACGTGCCCGCCACCATGAGCACCAACGCCACCGCCATGTAAGCCCAGTTCCAACCGGAAACTTGGAATTGCTCACCGAGCACGATGTAGCCCAGAGCAAATGCCACGATGGGCTCGGCAACAGTCATCGCGGGTAGCGAGTTTTTCAACGCTCCAGCATTGAACGCATACTGCTGAATCACCGTGCCCAGCACCGCGCCCACAACCAGCAAGTACCCCTCCCAACTCCTCAGCAGGCCGGGGACGCCAAAGTGCACAAAAATATCCACGGTGGCCTTGGAAAGCACCGCAACATAGCCATACAACGCACCCGTTGCGATCCCCAACATCAATGCCGACGTGTTGGTACGGCGGTTCTTCGCCCAAAAGAACGTTGCGCTAATCAGCACACTTCCGACGCCCAACGCCGGCAGCCACCGCGAAAGGTCCGGCTGGGGGTCACCGGCAGTGGGGTTGCCCAACACCACCAGCACACCCACCGCGACGGTGAGCACAATGGACCAGAAAACCTCATCATTGTGCATCCTGCGGTGTGCGAGCTTCGCCGCAAGTGGCAACGTAAACATCAGGGAGAGCACCAGAATTGGCTGTACTACCAGCAGCGTTCCGAACGCCAGCGCGGCCACTTGCAATGCGTAACCCACCATCGCTGTGGCCGAACCGAACCACCATTGTGGGCGCTTGATGGCAGACCTCATCACTTTGCCGGTGCCCGCGTGCTCAGCAATTGCATGGCGGATCACCGTTCCCCACGCGATGGTCAGTGCTGAGGCGAGGGCAAGCACGACCGCCAAGAAATTGCTATCCATCACCTGCTCAGTCTAACGGCGGGGTGCGCGCCGGGGGTGATCTGGGCTGGGGATGGTTAGGTGGGGTTTGAGTGACCTTGGTGCCTGAGGCTGGGGTTGGGGTTGGAGAAACACCTCGAGAGCTGCGATAGGGCTCCGCAATTTGCGGTTAAGAGCTAATAGTCTAGGACGGGGAATAGGCAGGAACACACGACCCTGCGATCGAATAAATGTGATCAGAGTGTTGTGCAAGATCTTCGGCAAGCACTGCATGTTTCATGACTGCTACTCCCGACACAATTCCTTGGACCTGTGGCATTCCGTCGACATTTGTGATGAAAATTCCCGCTCCAGAATCCCCACTACGCGTGAGTTCCCCTCCTTCGGGTGAGACAAGAGACAACATCTCGTGCGCGCCTAGCCCTACAGCCGGATTATCTGCCAAGTAGTTGGAGTCATCGATGATAAGGGGAATTCGTTCAATGCGAGCATTGTCTCGGAAAACAAAGATGTCTGCGTTATCTCCTGTTTTTGCGGTTGTTTGAGGAAGTGGAGTGCATCCCACGTTCGGGTATGCGCCAGCCAACTTGGCGAGGGCTAAGTCGGCTCCCTCAAGAAAGACGATCTCCTCAACGCTTGACTGAACATCAGTGAATACGAAATACGAACTTAAGGGACGGTCCCCCAGAAAGCAGTGCGCTGCCGACAAAACCCACTGTGCGTTAATGGTGATGCCATTGCAAGAGGAGATTTCATTGTCATCCAGGATGGCGATAGCGGCTAGAGAAAATGAATTCTCGCGAAAATCGTTGTTATCCAAGCTAGGCTCTTGCTTTTCGGGCGAATTCGCCACCGGGGTATCAAATTCAAAGCCGACCTCTGCGGTCTTTGAGAGGACATTGATGTCTTCTACATGTGAGGGAACGTCCACTACAGTGGTGTCGTAGCCATTGTCAACGATGGCTACTGGAGCGGTGATGTCTGCTGATGCCGTTGGCATCAGGGTTGAGCTGTCCGTACCAGGAATGCTGCTGGCAACAGTTGTGAAGAGGCTAAATGTGAGCGAAATGAAATTGGTTAGCATGGGTTCCTAAGGGAGAAAGTATCTTTAGGTAGAACATCTGTAGGTAGTAAAAGGGCTAATAGGTTCCGAGGGTACCGTCGAGCCTTACTTTTTTGAGATTGTGATTCCACATTTTGGCACTGACTAAAATGAGTACGAAAATACAGATCAGAGCTGGTGTCAGGGCGGAAATTACCTCGTCTGTTGGGGCTCCGGACGATAACGAGATGCGGATTGCGTGCAACATTCCGGCCGTCGGAAGGTGTTTTAGTACGGAAACAATAAAATCTGGAAAGACACTTATTGGGTACATGACACCGGAAAAAAGTGTAAGCAAAGTGGTCACCACCCATGTGACCGGCTCCCCTTGCTTTGATGTCAAGATGTACGCTCCAGCGCAGAGGCCAATTAGCCACATGCATATGATGCTTACTGACAGTGAAATTATAAGGCCTAGCGGATTGATGATAACTTCAAAGTCAAAAATTGATCCGAATGCTGCAAAAATAACAATTGACGAAGTAAGAGAAGAGGTGATTCCAAAGATTCCTCCCGCAAGAAGAAACTGAAAAAGTCCGGCGCGGGAGCAAACGATGGCTTCTAGCGTTCCACGCTGTTGTTCTTGTTGAATCTGCATTTTGATAGAGTTCATCATCATTATAGCTATCGCACTGAATAAGCTACCGACGATCATAAATGATATTAAATCCCCGCCATATTCTTGTAAGCCAGGTGGTGTCCCGCCGAGATTAATGTAGTGTGCGAGGATCGCAAATTGCGCAAGGCCTACGAAACCTGTCAAAAGACCGAGGACCATCTGAGTGCGGTATGTAACCTTCTCCTGGAATGTACGCTGGACTTCGCCCCAGACAACTAGCAGAAATCGGTTGAGATTAAATAGTCGCTTGATCATATCTTTATCACTTGTTCTGAGATTTCCAAAAGATTTGGGTCGTGTGTGGTAATTAGGACGGTTTTGCGTTGGTCGATGGCCCACCGAATCATTTCCCCCGCAGCGATAGAATTTTGATTGTCCAAGGTGGAAGTGGGCTCATCAAGAATGACGATGTCATCGGATAGTATGAAGGCAACTACCATTCCAAATATTTTCCTTTGTCCAAGGGATAGTTCAGAGAATCGCCTGTCGAGAAGGGGGGCAATTGTGAAGTTGTTGGAGATATTCGTGAGTTTCGACAGCGTCTCACTCTTTCGCATTCCTTCGAGACGCCCGAAGTAGATCAAATTTTGACGACCAGTTAGCCGGAAATGGAAGGCCCGTTCCGAGTAAAGGCTAACCCCCATGTTTCTACGAATTTTGTTCCAGTGCCTTTCTGTGGAGTATCCGTTGACATAAATATCTCCTTTAGTAGGCAAGGAAATGCCACAAGCTAATCTGAGCAGCGTCGTTTTTCCTGAGCCGTTCGCGCCAATAATGCTGCATAATTCTGCTCCAGCAATGGTGAAATTGATGTCCTTTAGAATCGTCCTATTTGAATAAGTTACTGTGACATCACGAAACTTAAAACGAGGAGTCATTAAGTTGTTTATGCTTGATGATTTACTAACAGAAGACATTTATACTCCTAGTACTTCCATTGCTGGGGCATAACTCATCTTGGAGTCGATAGCCACAGTTACTGCAAGAGTGCCAGCAATTCCATGCCAAAAACTAAGATCTGTCTCTGTTTGATGTCGGGTGAGGAATGAGTCCACGTGTTTTCTCATGTCTACTTGCCAGGTTCCTCCCACGGGAAGCTGAAGTTTGTCTGCGATGTATTGGCGCCCTGCGACACCGTGGCAAAGCCCCATGTCCTCAAAATGTCCTTCAATTGGATCGAAATAGCTATTAGGGTATTCCAGGCAGGAGTAAATATTTTCTTTGAGAGTGCGCAGACCGGCGATCGAGATTTCGAGACTTGGGATCCCATAGCACCATGCTTGCCGAGCTAGAGGCGATGATAATGGAGTCTCTTGAAGCGGAGAAGGGATTTCATAGTAGGAGATGCCCTGACCGTCATTTTGCTTGATATTTTCAACGAATATTTCACATATTTCTTCTGCTGCGTGAAGATAACGGTTTTCGTTGAAGACTTGATAACCACATTTCAGTGTATTGATCACGGAGCTAACTCCATGAGCAAAGCCCAGGTCTCGAAGTCCCGAGACTAGTCCCGGGATGTTTTCTACCATGCTACTGTCGAGGTCATTTGCGCATGTCCAGTAACAGTCTGGAAAGCAATCTTTGGAACGATCGGCCATCTCGTCACAAATCTTTTTTGCAAGTGGTAGGCCTTTTTCTCCTATAGAGAAGAGGAAATGCGCAGTTCCTGATAAACCTAGTGCAAAGTCGTAATTTTCACGCTTAACGCCGATGCTATTATGGACTGTCCAGAGTCGGCGTTCCGTTAAAGTATTTATTCGGCCAAGTAGGCTGTCAATGGCCCTTTTGAAGTCACTATCATTTCTCTTGCTGCGGTTTAGCAGGAAAGCCAATCCGCTGAGTCCACCAAGTAGCCCTTCTTGGTCAAAGCGATTCTTTCGAAGTAAGCTGGTTAACGATGACACTTGGTCTATTAAAAATTCCCACCAGCGTTCATCATTCGTGTAGTGGAACATGGTTGATGCTGTGTATGCGTCACCTAGGTTTCCATCAATCATGGAAAATGGAGACTTTCCGACAACTTTTACTCGCTTTGGAGAGGTTAGGCCTGAGTAGAGGTAGTCGATGGCCATCATTGTTGGCTCAGTCGAGTGTATCGTTGTCATGGTGTTTCATTCCTTCGGTTTTGGAAAGCGCTATCCATAGCACAATCTCCCGTTGAGTCGAAATTCCGATACGGTTACAGAAGAGGTGGGCTGCTGATTGCAGTTGGTAAGTATTGATGGGCGCTCTTGATATTTCGTGGGCAACAGCTCTGATTTCGGAATGTATTGAATCAGGGATTGAGGGCCTGGTCATAGCTCTTGACTCTCGGGCGATACGTGATGCTTGCTTGATACTCTCTCCGGTTTGGCTGCCGCTACTTATCGCAAACGCTATGACCTCCCGACGGTTGTCTGGAAATAGGTCTAACCACCAGTCGAGGAGACCGAAGTCTCGATGCGTATGGGGTCCGGTGGAGGAGGAATTGAGTTCTATTACAAGTTTGCTTTCCAGAGTAGCTAGCAATTTAAATAAGCAAAATGATTCTTTCCCCCCATATCGTTCGTATTCGAAGCTGTGAGGCTCCTCAACGATGTCGAGAAGAGTTCCGTTGGCAGCCAATTCCCGGATCGCTTGATGTAGTCCGTAGTTTTCGTCGGTATTACGTCGAAAGCGCAGACGGATAGACATTCCTCCGGAGGAATGCGGGTACCGAACGAAATACATTTCGTGATCTGGGCGTGATTCGAGGAAGAGGCTTTCCAACACGCGATCGTAGTTACCCTCCCGTGGGACGATGATGAGGTTGACATATTCGCTGCTTGCCGGGACCAATTCCTTATCGTGGTGAGCGGAGACTACCGGCAGCTTGGCGGCTACGTCATTCAATTGGCTTGAGGGTGTTCGGAATGCTTCTACACGGTAGGATTGGCTAACTTCAACAAAGTACCTTTTTCCTGTCGAATCAATGGAATAGGGGGATAGCTCTCCTTCAAAGGTATAGTAAATCCAACCGTCACCCCGATGAAGTTCCGACTGGAGGACTTCCTTGAATATTGATGCTGTGCGATTGAGAAGGATCTTTTTGTCTGCAGCTCCAATCCTGATCCAGGCGGGAATATTGTGCCTGTCTGCCCAACTATTAAATTTTTCGAAATCAACGTCGCCCGTATACCTGCGCGCAGGCCGGGATACAATCAACTCTCCATATACGACACCGGGCAGGTAATCAACGCTATTCTCGATTCCACTCCAGGACCAGTTGATGTTAGGGGTAAAGGCTGTTCCAGAAATAGCAATTTGCATGAGCCATTCTGGCAAACATCCAAGTCCTGCCATCGAAGTCGGCCGGAAAATAACCGGTGACCCTTTGGTGTCACAGACGTGTACGCTTATTCCATCTGTCCAAACTTGCAAATCATCGACCGTCAGCTCGCTGGCATTGTGCTCGAAGCAATTAACGTTTAATCTGCGAGAAAAGGATTCATGATGTTCACGAACGCTGTTGAAAGCTTGCTGCGGGGATACCCAATCAATGTCAACACCATCCTGATCAGGAACTGCTTCGCCGTTTAAGTGATCGAAGCGCGCAGTAGTGACGCCCGCGGAAATATTCGAAATAGCGTCAGCCATGGAGTATAGAGGATTGGATTTGTCGCCATGAACGGATGCAATGATGTCGACCGAGTCGAAGTTGCGATACCGTCGATCAGTGCGTGGCAGCTCCTCGCCCAATTCTCTAAGGTCAATCCATCCAGATTTTGAGTCCATTCCAGCGGAGTAAACTGCGCGATGGTATGCGGTGACGGTTGTTGAGATAGTACCCTGTGCTCGACGGATGCGGCTCCACGGAAGGCCTTCGGTTGGATGGATGAGACGGGCAACGGGAATGCGAGCTGCGCCATATTTTTCAAGCAAAAGTTCGGCGAACACTTGGCCTATTCCGGAATCATTGTATTCAAATATTCCGTGGGAAAGACCATGGTTTAAGTACGAAATAATGGTCTCATGCATTTCACCAGGGAGTTGCCCTTGAGCATGCCGATACATATCGACGTCAAGAATAGAAGGATCTTCCAAATTTGGAACGATCGGATTAGAGAGATCAATTTCCGTGCGCACTGACTGGCGAGAATTCCGAAATGAGTAATAACTCTCATCGTTTTCAGTTAGGAGAATTTCTTTATCGACGAGTTGATAAATGATCTCCTCGACAACTTGCCGAGATACGTCCGCGTAAGTTGCTGTGATGTGAGAGATTAGAAGTTCGCGAGACACTGGATGCATGCTTAGAGTGCGGACGAGACTTAGTAGGGGATTTGTTCCCACGGAACTTAGAGGATCTACTGTGCTCTTGCGTGGGGCTGTGACATAAAAGCGAGATCCGAAAACTACGATAGATGGGTTCCAGCGAAGAAAATCATACGGTGTGCCTGCATCACTCACACGTACATTACGGCGCGATGCCGTGATCTCGACGATATTCTCGAGGGCAAGACTATCGGGATCTGAAGTTAGACTGATATTTCCGACGCTACCCATGAGGCGAGAAGGAGTAGCACGGCTTGTTGCGCGAGCAATGAGTCTGGTGAGAGCACGAATCGTCTTGCGGGCGATCTTAGGTCGTTGTTCAATTCCGGCGGAAATGACTTCGACTTGCCTTAGAACTTCTGGATGGAACAGTTTGAGTTCTATCTGGAGAAGTTCCTCTTGTTCGATAAGTGTCACTAATTCATCGAGGGAGCTTGCTTTAGTCGCCGTGTTGAGGACGTCGATGCAAGTAGAAGCAGCGCGAATAATGGGGTTCCCGTGCGTCTCGGTTACGGTTGCGATCATGTTTGTGGTCAAGTGCCTCGAAGATTTCTTCAACTTCGCTCCAATAGTGGTCGGATGTGTGGGACTCCAACTGAATCTTGAGCTGTTCAAGCAGCAGGTCTGAGTATGAGTTTGACTGGTTAGCAAGGGGCCATCCGTTAAGCACCCAAATTGCCGAACGAAGGTCCTCATTGGCGAGGAAGTCCATAGCGAGGTCGTAATCAAACTGAATGTCGTCAGTAAGGACAACCGTCTTTGCCTGCCTGTTATAATGGATATCAATCCCAGCTTTTTGGCAGATTTTTAGCGGATACCAAATTGAAGAGCGCGAACAATAGCCCCCATAAAGCTTATTCTCTATGACATATCGAGACACGCGCTTACCGTTATTGGAAACTAAATGTAAAAGTTCGGCAGCTCGAATACTGGCCAGCTTTTTTCCATTAATTCGGAATTCCCCTGTTATTTGTACATAATGTGTATAAGGTTGGTAATGTGAGCTGCGTTTTAGAGATCTAACCTCAGTCATGATTCCTGGGAATTTTCTTCTATGCGGTGCGTTCAAATTGGCGTAATGCCGAAATTGACCACCGAATATTAAGCGTTATGAGAAGTATTTGTGTAATGATCGCAAATTGAAGCCGGTTAGGCGTGTTGGCGATTTCCGGCCACGCCGGCAGGGCAATGATCCAAAGTATTGTTTCTCCGAGAACATCCCCTCCAAGGGTTGCGGAGATAACAGTAACTAGTATGGCGCAGGCGATCGTTGCCCCGGAACCGTGTGTTATGCAAACCGCTGTGCTAAAAGTGGTTAGCGCTATTCCTGTCATGACCCATAGTGCAATTAGCCTAAAGGTTTCAGCCGACTGACCCCCAGATATGGCGTAACTGGATCCGGTGATGACAGTGAGGAACAGAATCAAAGATGCCTGCCATAAGATGTAACCGCTTCGCATTTTTGAAGACTCAAGAACCATCAACTGCCAAGCTGGAGCTAGGATTGACCAGGTCAATACTGGCAGAATCCCTGAGCCCAAAGGAAGAATAAAATAAGTGTAGAACCCACTGATGTATTCAGGCGGATAGATCATTGCCATGAGCAAGAAAATTGCTCCAACGACGAAGGTCAACCAAACTGCACTGCTCCTTGAGAGAGAACAATGTAACGCGGCATAAGATATCGCCACACGATTTGTGTTTTGCCTTCTTGTAAGTCGGTGTTCAAAGGTTAAAAGTGATGTGCGATCGTCGGCGTGTACACGATCAATAGTTGTGGTTTGCTGAAAACCCGAAGACTTTTGGGGTGAGCGGGAAGGAACTTTCGGGCGTTTTTCTGGCGAAAGTATCACACATGCCATTGCCACAATTGCCAGCAGAAAATTCAGTATTAGGGCCTTGACAGGCGATTCATAGTTGAGGTCCGAATCCGGGTCGAGAGGTACCCCGTTGGAGTGGACTCCAAGAACAGGAAGCATCAATCGTACAGGCCAACTCGCTGGATTGTATGTCCAGGATTGCAATTCAGCGCCGAGAGTTCCGACAACTTGGTATACCACGCCAATGAGCAGCGTTGGAACAAGTGGGATTATTCGCCCGATAAGGCTAAAAATTGCTAGTACCGGAATGCTTCCTATAAAGGCGAGCAGACCTGCGGTAAGCAAGGAACTGGCGCCTGATCGTCCGTTTAGGATTGCAATTAGCCATGAAGTTCCGAAATTCAAAATGTGGAAAAGTGCGGAAATTCCAATTAGCACCAAAATTCTTGCAGTTCGTATGGCGCTAGGTGACACAGCTCTGATATTTGTTCCGCCGCTTCTATATTTCTTTTCTCGGTGTTCTACAACACCAGCTAAAAGCGCGATTAGGGGTGCAGCCATCCCGGTGACGTACATCGCTTGCCAACTAAGAGATCCCGAAGCATCCCGAGCCCCTGAAGTCCAGAAAGAAAAGGTTGAGCTTACAATTCCGATCCCCAGTCCGATGAATGGGAACCACAGTGCCATCGAATTTTTGGTCCGAATGAGTTCGACGTGAAGCAATGATGTCCAAGTCTGCAGGGAGCCTAGGTTATCGAATGTTTGACGTACTGTGATCATTGTTGTTACCTCCTTGAGTTACTTCAAGGAAACGTTCTTCCAAACATTCAGGTGAGGCAAAATCTTCGAGGGAGCCCGAGAAAACATCGCGCCCTCCAGCAAGAATGGTGATGTCGTCAGTAAGTTTGGCAACTTCACCAAGTTGGTGGGAGCTTATGAGTACCGTCCCACCCATTTGTGCCCAATGACGGATCAAAGTACGTAGGTCGGCAATGCCTTGTGGGTCTAAGCCATTTTGTGGCTCATCAAGAATAAGAATCGCGGGCCTACCGAGCATCGCTGTTGCTAGGGCTAACCGAGCTTTCATTCCGGTTGAGAAGCTGCGAGCCTTCTTTTTCCCAGTGTTTTCAAGGCCTACAGCCGACAGAGCCGCATCTATCTCGTCAGTAGAAACGTTGAGAAGTTTCGCATGGATCCGAATATTGTCTCTAGCGGAAAGACGGCCGTAGAAAGCAGGTCCGTTAATAGAGGCTCCAATATAATTAAGGCTGCTACGGGTTCGAGGTTCCCCCATGATGGTGATCTGTCCCTGTCCACGATCTTCTAGCCCAAGGATCATCCGAAAGCAGGTGGACTTTCCGGCTCCGTTGCGTCCGAGGAGAGCGTGAACACGGCCAGGGTTTACCGTCATCGAAAAGCCATCGAGTACGATGTTCCCCGAATACGTGATGCTTAGGTCTTTGCACTCAATTGCTGGGACCGATGGGTTTGCTTTGGACATGCTTCTATGTTGCTCTTCGCAAAAAGGGGAAGACATCTGTCTCTAGGCTAATTCTTCCGCCAACGTTTCATCCCGTAGGTAGCTGGTGTGGTTCATCCCTTAGGATGAACCACACCAGCTACCCAGCTGCTTCTTGCTCGGAAGATTGCTCTCCAACTTCCCGAAACGGATACGGATTTTGATCAGCGGACACTTACCGCACATCAATCGATTGAGGAAGGTATTACTTTCAATAATGCGCCATCGAAGCACATGATACGTTTATCGGCTCGTATGCTGCGGTGCTGCGGATAAAACCATTCGAATTGCCCTTGTGTACTAAATGACCATAATTATATGAGTAATTCTCGAATGGGTTGAGCTCAGTGCTCGGCCACTCTGCCCATGAGTAGACCTCTACTTGATAATGAGGTAAGGAGACGGAACGAAGGTTCTTCGACCAGGAATCTAGACCGGTAAGATGTTGCGCATGAGGTGAAAGGTATAGTGGGATATCCACGCACTGTGTTGCGCCCAACATTTTGGGCCGTGGATACCGAAGTGCCGGCGCCTCCAATTTTTGGAAGTTTATCGAAAAATCTCGTTATAAGACTTGGATAATGCCTCGCCATGGTGAATAGTTCCTTTGAAAACATGCAATGTGCTCGGAAGACCCTTTATCCAAGATTCCGTCGCATAACATGCGTACATTTGACAATTGTGCTAAAAGGCCCAGCGAAGCAATGCCCATCGCTACAATGAATAAGGCAAGTGATAGTGCTAGTGGTTTTAATACAGTCTGGCGCAATCGTTTTACGGTGAGGGCAATGCAGGTAATGATCAATCCCATCGCGCCAATGACTCCCCCGATGATGGCGAATAGTGAGTAAGCGATCGTAATTGCCCCTAGGGCGACCAAAGCCTTAGCGAAGAGGTCATTTCCATTGGGCAATTTTGCCTGATAGTTACGAGTGGAATTGCTCATTATTACCTTGGTTGTAGTCTTTGAATATTGGTAGATTTCCGAAAGCTCGAAGAGTTTGAGGACAAATTGGGTAAATGTTAGTATTGCAACTTCGTCCTGAGATAGCGGAATAGTGCAATCTCAGGACGAAGCGCGGTTATGGTCTTCTACACGTCCTCAAAATGTTGTTTTGGTTGAACGTGTATGACAATGTTGACGTAGTGAAAGCCTCTACTTGCCGATGTGAATGCTGCATCCCTTTGTCACTTCGTTGCACATCAACCAACCGGTGATGCAACCAGGGGTGCACAGGGAACGGGAGGTGATCTGTGGAGATACGGTATCGGCTGCGTCGCCGTTAGCGAAATCTAGGTTAAAGTCGGACATGGTAGAAAACTCCTTACTGAGCGGAAATGGGTCTGTACTCTCGAGAGCTACCCGTTTTGTGGCAGGTTTTCTTGCTCTCGGTACCCATAAAACGCTGTTGCCACGTCTTTGACAAGGGCTTTCTGTTCAAAGAAGAGAAACTTGCGCTTTGAACATTCCTCAAGGCGAAACGGGAAGGTAGTCTAGGGATGTCCACATAAATACGTAATTCTTGCCAAGATAAATGTTTCGGTATTTTCATGGGTAAATGGCTATTAGGGGCAGGTTCTACGGTGTTGCGGAAAATCTACACTTATGCAAGTGAAATTGTCCTACTGACCATAACGCTTTTTGTTGCGCTCTTTTATATTGAGCTTGGAATTAGCGGAGGTATTCACGAAAAAATTCAGGCTGTGCTTGCCCTTGGTTTTGTCCCTGCCTCGGTTTTTTGGCGGAGGCATCCTCTGCTCTCAGCGGTTGTGGTCTTGTTTTTACTTTATGTGTGGACTTTCAATTGGATTGCTGCGCTTCCCGTGAACTTGGGCTTTTCTCCATATATCTTGCTGGCGGGTCTCTCGACTTATGGCGTATCGCGTTACCAGGCTAACGGATGGGTTGTGGCCGGGGTGGCATTCTTTGCACTTGCCTATTGTGTAGTGTCACCGTTGATGTGGGCCCCCGGCATTAGTGGGATTGAGTACAGGTCTTTTGAACAGGCCTTTTCTTGGATTCTTATTCAATGGTTGCTGATATCTGGCGTTCTTCAGCTTGGCCGCGCTGAATTGAAACGTCGGCAGAACGACGAACTTGAGCGAAGAGCTCGGGAAGAAGCGGCACTGAATGAATTTAAGGCTCATCAGGCCCAAGAGCGTATGCAAATTTCGCGTGAAATTCACGACATTCTTGCGCATAGCCTCACTTTGATACACGTCCAAGCAACAGCTGGTGAGTTTGCAGAGATGTCTGTTGACGGTGACACTTCTATTAAGGATGGTGCATTAAGAAACATTCGTAAGATAAGTTCAGATGCCCTTACTGAGGTGCGGGGAGTAATTAATTCACTCAGGAATGACGATCTATCAGCGAGCAGCACGATGGTTAGCGGTTTGGCAGATATTGGTTCTCAAATCGGGAGTTTTGAACAGTCAGGTTTAATTATTGATTCGGATATTCCTGACGAGAAAGAACTGGATCAAATTTCTCGAACTGTTCCGCTGGTGACGCAGCTCGCGCTTCGGCGCATTGTGGGGGAAGCGCTAACTAATGCGTTAAGGCATCAAGGGGAGCGAACGCACGTCAAACTGAAGCTCTCAATAGATTATGAGGGCAACGCTATTCTTCTTTCCATTTCGAGCCGGTCCTCAGGCGGGCGAATCAAGACATTCAATGGGTCTGGAAGCGGCTTGATCGGGATGGAAGAAAGAGTGAGAAACCTTGGTGGATCAATTACTTTCATGCCAGGTAAAGACTATTTTTCCGTTGCAGTCACCGTTCCCATTGTTCTGAAGTAGGTTTGGTTGCAAGAGTAGGGAAGGAGCCTATCGTATGGCAGAGAAAATCCGAATCCTTGTCGCTGACGATCAACCACTCATGGCTTCTGCCTTGAAAACCATCCTTGATAGCCACGATAGGATTGAAGTTGTTGCGACATGTGCGGACGGTCGTGAAGCCATTGATTTGGCAGCACAGTGGCGAATTGACGTAGCGATCCTCGATATCGAGATGCCTCGCATGGATGGGTTAGAAGCTGCGCGCAGGCTGCTCCTCGAACACGACAACATTAGGGTTTTGATGTTGACGACTTTCAGTGCGAATCATCTTGTAGCATGCGCAATTGAGGCAGGGGTTCATGGTTTCTTACTGAAAGACGTTGATCCGAAGGAGCTTATTGATTCTGTGTTACGCGTCTACGACGGCGCTTCGATTCTTTCTCCTGAGGTAACGAGCTTTGTGATGTCTGAGTTTCGGAACCGATCACCTTTAGGTTCCACGATTTCTGAAGAGGATGAGCTGTTCATTCAATCGTTGACGGCTCGTGAGAAGGACGTTCTTAGGCGGGTGGCCAAGGCAGAGACAAATGCAGAAATTGCAGAGAATCTTTATATCAGTACTGCAACTGTAAAGACGTACATCTCACGTTTGATCAATAAGCTTGGGGTCCGCGATCGGGTTGGCCTCGCCGTGTGGGTTCATGAGACAAAACTTATTGATGATTGATTTCAGAAATAGCATCAACTTGTGTTGAGGCTGAAAGAGGGGCGTTGTTGGGTGAATTACTGGAAGGACGAGGCTAACGATGAAGCGGTTTTGGTCTTTAAACTAATTCTGTACCAACGTGCAGCTTGATAGTTGGGTGGGAGATTTCAAAACCAGAACAATACTGATCAACCGGAAACAAAGGGCCTACGTTAAGGCAGCGATCTGGAGTCCGACGTTCGGGTAGTATCCCGCACCTGGCTACTCAGGGCGGGGGTTGGAGAAAGTAGCCGCGTTACCACTTTGTACCACCGCCGAAAAGCCCCACGAGCATTCGGCCGTTACTCGGCCAGGCTCGTGGGGGCATTTTAAATTGAGGCGTTATGGGCGCCGCGTTTCAATTGGTTACGCCACTGGCTTTGGTGGCACCGGTGCGCCCGCTGGTGGACGGACCTTGGGGTACTTCTTGGAGGCAGCTGTGGCGCCGGCGGCCAACGGGGTGACGTCGGAAGTTGCAGCCGCATCAGCGCCTGGCTTGGGGCGCTGCGGGGTAGGGTCCCAGTTGCCTGCCACGAGCTTGGTTTGGGAGAACCAGCCCAGTGCCAGCACCGCGAGGCCGAGGATGGCCATGAGGACCAGGCCAAATGCGCCGCCAGCCTGGGAGGACCAGCCGAGGAGGAGGCCGAACCAACCGAAGTCGGCGTCGCCGAAGGTGGTGTTCGCGGAGCCGAAGGAGCCCAACACGCCCAGGAGGAATGCTGGGAGGAAGGTGATCAGCAGGCCATTGGTGAATGCGCCGAGGATCGCGCCGCGACGGCCACCGGTAGCGTTGCCGTACACACCAGCCGCGCCGCCGGTGAAGAAGTGAGGCACGAGGCCCGGCAGGATGAGTGCCACGCCGAATGCTGGGTTGAGCCATGCAGAAAGGACGGCGAGGCCAGCGAGGCCACCAACGAAGGAAGAGATGAAGCCCACGAGCACGGCGTTTTGGGCGTAGGGGAACACAATCGGGCAGTCCAGCGCGGGGATTGCACCTGGCACAACCTTGGCGGCGATGCCCTGGAATGCCGGTACGAGTTCACCCAGGATGGTGCGCACACCGAAGAGAATCACCGCCACGGCTACACCAAACTGGAGGCCTTGGGTGAAGGATTGCATGAGGTAGTTGCCCACGTTGGTGGCGCCGCCCTCAAATGCTTGGAAGGCTTCTTCGGTGCCAGCGCGTGCGATGAACAGCACGGCAAGCACCATGTACATCAGGGCCATGGAAAGGGCGGTGGCCACCATGGAGTCGCGGAGGAAGCGCAGGCCCTCGGGGAGTTTGAGCTCTTCAGTGGAAGGGGAGATCTTGCCACCACTGCCGCCCTTACCGCCAACGAGCTTGCCCACTGCGCCAGCGGCGACGTAGCCGGCGGTGCCGAAGTGTCCGATGGCAATGGAGTCGTCGCCGGTGATGCGGCGAGTCCAGGGGTGTGCGATCGCAGGCAGCGAGACCATCAAGATGCCCAGCAGGGCGGCACCAAACACCACCACAACCCAGGAGGCGTAGCCCGCAGGTGCCAGCACCATGGTGAGCAGGGTTGCCATGAACAGCACGTGGTGGCCGGTGAGGAACACGTAGCTCATGGGGGTGAAGCGGGCCAGGATCAGGGAAACCACGAAGCCCAAAATCATGATCCAGGCAACCTGGCTACCAAATTGTTCCTGAGCAATACCCACGATTGCTTCATTGGTAGGCACCACGCCTTGGGCGCCGGTGGCTCCGGTGATCATTGCGCCGAGTGGTTCCAGCGAGGCCACCACGAGGCCCGCGCCAGCGCCGATGAGCAGGAAGCCGAGGGTTGCCTTGATGGCGCTCCCCAAAACCTGGCCGGTAGAGCGGCCCAAAGCGGCCAAACCCACGGCGGTAATGATGCCGATGAGGAACGCCGGCACGGAAAGGATTTCATTGACGAGGAAGTTCGCCAGAGAAAGTAGAAAATCCATGATGAGTCTTTCAGTCTGTATTTAATGGGGTTTTTAGAAAAGCAACGCTGAGGCGCAGTTACACGTCGTAGAGTTCGCGCAGCGCATGGTCTACCTCTGAAAGCGAGGTGAAGTCCTCAACCACGTGCACCGGTACTCCAACGTCACCCAAAGTCGCGGCAATTTCACCGGAAGTCAGCAGGAAGTCTGCCTCCTTTGCGCGTCCCTTGGCGGAAATGGTGTCCGTGGCTTCCACCGTGAGGTACTTGCTCCAACCCCAGGCATCGAGCACCTGGTCAACAGTGTTTTTCAAGAACAGGGAGGTGCCCAACCCGTTGCCGCACACCGTGTAAATCTTGCCCTTTGACTCCACTGAGTCAGCAGCGTAGGCATGGCCGCTGTTCGCCTGAGTGGTTGCAGATTGTTCTGCGGCAGCAGGCGTTCCGACGCCCCCACGCGCGAGCACCTCCCGCAGCTCATCCTCGGTGCTTACGGCGTCAAGCTGGGTCCTGACATGCGGGTTGCCCAGCAGGGAGGCCAGCTCCTTCATTGCCTCCAGGTGGGTGGAGGAATCAGTGGCTGCGAGGGCCACCACCAGCGTGACTGGATCATTTGTCTTGTGCCCGAACTCCACTGGAGTCTCAAGGCGCACCCAACTGATCTGGGTGCGGTGCACCGCCTGGCTTGGGCGGGCGTGTGCAAAAGCGAAGCCCGGAGCCACCACGATGTATGGGCCGTTCTCCACCACAGAAGCGACCATGGCTTCGGTGTATTCGGAGGTGGTGGCGTCGGCTTGCTCTAGGAGTTCGCCGGCGAGGCGTATAGCTTCCTCCCAAGTGGCTGCGTTGCCGCGCAGGTTTACTGCGCCGGGTGCAAGCAGTTGGTTCAACGTGGACATGTGTACTCCTCATGAGGAAACGAAAACGATTGCATAGATGGGTGGATAAGCGAACGAAAATGTTTCGCCTGCTTGTAACCTATCGCAGGTGTAGGGGGTTTGCTAACGCCCTGGGCCTTGGGTCTTGGGTCTTGAGCTCGAGGCGGGCGGCTCCTTGCTGGGCGAGTGTTTGAATACTCTTGTCGATAACGCATTGCGCCTAGGGGGTGTTCCTATATAGGTTGTCAACTCTGTGGGTGAGATTGTTGGGGGTGTGAAGGGCTTCTGTTTTACTTCGGCGATGTTGTTTTCGGGCATGCTGAGGGGCCGATTGGGCTTCCTGCGCAATCGGCTTGAGGTGAGGTTCTGTGGATTCTAGGCTGCTGCGGTCTCCTGGACTGTGGAGATGTCTCGGTAGCACTCGCCGTTACGCATCATGGCGAAGAGGACGTTAAGGCGTCGGCGTGCGAGTGCAACGACTGCCGCGTTGTGCCTTTTGCCTTCTTTGCGTTTTCGTTCATAGAATTGCCGGGAACGCTCGTGGAATCTGATCGATGCAAATGACGATTGCCATAGGGCGTTCTTCAATTTTTTGTTGCCAGCCCGGTTGGGTGAATTCGACATAATGGACGTTCCCGACTGATTCGTCCGCGGCGACAGACCTGCATAGGACGCTAGGTGCGCTGCATCAGGGAAGTCGGACATATCGCCAACAGTCATGAGGATCTGCGCGGCGCTACGCGGGCCGATGCCGGGCATGGACAAAAGAATCTCGGTTTGAGGAATGTCCTGAATGAGCTTGAGTACTTGGGCCTCGATTTCCTTGCGATGTTCTAGCTTGGCC
>NZ_JANIKJ010000021.1:0-31832 GCF_024580965.1 Corynebacterium kozikiae | reverse complement strand
ACCAAAAGGCGTCACTCCTGGTGTGGATACCTGTCACCAAAAGAGTTTGAAGCCAAGACCGCGTGAGCTAACATAATCCCATCATATTGACCACCCGATGTGTCTACTTTCCGGGGGTCGGCCCCGTTCAAGGAAAACAACGCCACCATCCAGCGCCAGATGGAAGCCCCAATCAACGTGGTGATCGGCAATCCGCCGTATTCGGCGGGGCAGACCAGTGCGAATGATCTAAATGCGAACCTGAAATATCCTTCATTGGACGGGCGCATCGCAGAAACTTACGCGGCGAAATCCACCGCGACGAACAAGAATAAGCTGTATGACTCCTACCTGCGTGCCTTCCGCTGGGCTACGGACCGCATTGGGAAGCAAGGTGTGGTGGCGTTTGTATCCAACGGAGGTTGGCTGAATGGCAATACCTTTGATGGAGTGCGCCTTTCCATGCAAGAGGACTTCACCGATCTCTACGTATTCAACCTTCGTGGGAACGCCAGAACTGCCGGTGAACAGCGGCGAAAAGAGGCGGGTAACGTCTTCCGCGACGGAGGAAGAACCACCATCGCGATCACCATTGGCATCAAGGACCCGAACACCGAGGGTTTCCGACTACACTACCGTGACATTGGCGACTACCTGACAGCCGACGAGAAGCTCTCGATTGTCAACACCAGCAGTATCAACACCATCGACTGGCACGACATCACCCCGAACCAGTGGGGTGACTGGCTCAACCAGCGTTCGGCCGATTTCGAGACTTGGCCGGTGATTGGTGACAAGAAGGACAAGTACGCAACTACGTTCTTCTCCAGCTATTCCCGTGGGCTAGCTACCGGCCGCGATGCGTGGGCCTATGCGCAGACTCCTGAAATCTTGATGGAGAATCTGCAGCGAATGCTCACAACCTACGATCTCACCAATGAGAAATTGGCTCAATGGGCGGCAGATCAGGGAATCAATCGCATGCAGGAAGCTGACGTGACGAAGTTCCTGCAAGCACATCCCGAATTGGCAGACCCAACCAAGATTTCCTGGAACCGAGGATTGAAGAAACTCGCTGGCAAAGGCACCAAGATTGAATTGCGAAAAGAACGGATATACCGTTCCATGTACCGTCCGTTTTCCAGTTCTTGGGCGTATTTTGACGGTCCGCTCAATGACATGACCTACCAACTCCCGAAGATTTTCCCAACGCCGGAGCACAAGAACATCGGTTTTTCAATTTCTGGATCATATCCGAATGTTGCTGGCAGTCTTTTGGCCACGACAGTTATTCCTGACCTGAATTTTTTCACAGCATCTCAGTACTTCCCTCGTTTCACATGGAGACCTGGTGAAGCCGAGGATGATTCATTGTTCGGGGAATTGCGAGTGCAAGCACTAGGCGAAGAAAGCGAATACGGTCAGATCGGCGAAGTTGTCAATGGATACGTTCGTGTAGATAACATCACGGAAGACATCAAGTCCCTGTATCGTTCGGCCCTTGGCACGGACATTACCGGTGATGCCATCTTCCACTTTGTGTACGGCAAACTCCACGACCCTGCCTACCGCAGCACCTACAAGGAAGACCTTGAAAAGATGCTGCCGCACATCGATACCCCAGCAAGCCGCGCAGAATTCGACAAATTCGCTACCGCCGGTGCAGCGTTGATGAAGTTGCACGTGGGCTACGAGGACGTTGAGCCTTGGCCTGTGACCGTAGAGGTCAAGGGTGACGAATCGGACCGGGAGACTTGGCGTGTTACGAAGATGAAGTTGGCCAAGCGCAAGGACCCGGAGACTGGTAAGTCAGTAAACGATGTGACCAAATTGATCTACAACAAGTCCGTGACCATCAGCGACATCCCAGCGGCGGCTGAGGAATACATGCTGGGGTCGCGCTCGACGGTGGCGTGGCTGATTGACCGCTTCCAGGTGAAGAAAGACAAAGCCTCCGGCATTGTGAACGACCCCAACGACTGGGCCGATGAGGTAGGCAACCCGCGCTACATAGTGGACTTAATTGCCAAGGTGACCAGGGTTGCGGTGGAAACTGTGCGGATTGTGGATTCGCTGGGTGATGAGACTGAGGTGTAAATCAGGCGCGGTGGTTGGGCGGTAACTTGGCCATTCTGGGCACATTGAGCGCAGTGAAAAGCTCCCCACCCATGGAGATTCTGATTCGGTATTTCATGGTGTTGGGGAGCTGCGGGTTGTGAGGCGCACCGGGAGAAGGGGCGCTGTTACCTCTTTTGAGGAAGCGTTGCGTTAGCGGTTGCCAGCGGTGACGATGAGTTCGAAGGAGCTCGTCTCCCCCGCTGGGCTGGTGAGTTCCACGATGGTGGTGCCTTCAGCAATTGGGTGAATCCCAGCGTTGAAGGAAGCGGAACCATCGCTGCTAGCGGGTACGGACTCTGCAATGGTTGGATCTTCAACGACGGCGGTCCACTCACCAGCGGCATCGTCCTGGGCCTTGAACACCAGCTCACGCTCAAGCGGAAGAGTGATGGTGGTTCCATTCACAGCCTCGGGATCCCTCGAGATCGGTGCCAATGCCTGTGCCGTCTGCTCGGAAGACTGAGCGGCGGTTGTGGAGGCGGAAGCGTCGGTCGAGGAGTCCGAGGTACAACCCGTGAGGCCAAGGGCAATAACAGCCGCCAGCGAGCAAATTGCGTTGAGAGATCGGTTATTCATGAGGAGCATTGTATTCGAAGCATTTTTTGAAAGAGAATTGAGAAGCGCCGAAAGCTCGGAAATCTGGCTTTTGTAGGCATTATCACTTTCTGTTTCAACGTTGGAATGAAGTTTCACTTTGGGGAATATTCATAATCTTGAAAAATATTCCGCTTTCATTGAAAACTACCTGCGGACATCTCAAGAATCTGCGGCAGCTTGCGCATACAATTTGTTTTTCTAATTCCAAGTTACGCGTTGGAACAATCCCATTCACGGCATTGCCTCTGCCTCGCCCCGGACCCCGGCGTTTGGCGCTTGGCGCTCGGAGCTCGGCGCCTCCTAACGGAGCCTGCACGCAGGCGTTCCCCCAGGCAAGAGATGGCGATATTTTGCCACCAATGCGTACACCTTTTGCGCAATGAACTTCACCCCTGGAAGAAGCAGAAATGCCCCAAAATGACGCAGCACCATTAATTGCGATTTCCCCAACAATCTGGCAAATGCAACCGCACCACCATATTTTTCATCATCCTCAATAAGCCACACTTGGGAATTCATTTCTGTTTCAGAAATGCCAAATTCTTGGCATTCAGAAAATTGAAATGGGACTGCCTCGAATTCAACCTTCCGCTTGAGCCATTCAACGCTTGCAGAACAAAAGCCGCAATCACCATCAAAAAGCAGCGTGGGTTTCTTACCCATCCCTTCACCTTCACAAGTTGGCTTCACCGTCATTGTTTCCCCACTCTACCCGCAACGTTCCCCGCTATCCCCTGCCGAGCTAAGTTCCCGGCGCGAGTTGAAACAAAACCAAGTTTTTCGTCTTTCCAACGAAATTGCGCGAGAGATTTAGATCCCTTCAAATTTGGGTTTCTTCAATACGCACATGCATCAAGAACAAAGCTCCACATTCCAAATCGAGTTTCATTTCGAGCGCTCCCGATACTCAAAGACGCCCAAAAGCTGAGTAGTTGACCTCGGCAACAAGTTCACAACGGAGCCATCGCGATGTGCACAAATACTCCGTCGGATAGCTTGAGCTTAGCAACCCAGGCGTTCGCAACCCAATTGCTTCACGTCGCTGGTGGCGCAACCGGGACCAGCAAGGCAATCAGGCATTTGAAACATTTACAAATTTTCCTTGAAACAGGACCTAAAAGGAGAGTTCAGAGGCATAATACGGCTGGTTCTCTGACAAATTTGTACGAACAGGGGTAAGGAACAGGGGTATGCATGTCCTGGGCTCTTGCAATACTGATTCATAGTTCATTCAGCAAAAGTTCGCGTGTACACGCAGGGAGGCAGGGAGGAAGCCTTGAGAGGCAACGTCTCTAATATCTACAAGGTGTTCGATGGGTCCGATCGCAAGCTGGTGATCCCTGTTTACCAGCGCAACTATGACTGGACCGAAAAGCAGTGCGCGAAGCTTTTTGACGACCTCACTGACATGATTCGCGCGGGGCGGCCGGCACACTTCTTCGGCGCGGTAGTGGTCAACCCTGAAGACTCCTTCACCTCGGTGGTCATTGATGGGCAGCAGCGCATGACCACAGTAAGCCTGTTAATGCTGGCGCTGGCCCATGCCCTAGAAGAACAAGAAATTGCTGAAGTTGATGAGGGAGAAGAAAAAGATGGGCTTGCACAGAAGCTCCTCAACAACTACCTACTGCTCCAGGATTCAGGGCAGCAGAAGTTCAAGCTAAAGCCTGTCAAAGATGACGCCAATGCGTATACGCGGCTGTTCGGGCCGGAAGAGTACTTCAATGAGAAGTCCAAAATCACAGTGAACTACCGCTACTTCCGGGAACGACTGCGGCGAACAGAGTTTTCGGCGCAGACCTTGTGGAAGAAGGGCATATGCCAGCTAGAGGTGATGCATCTGGATCTGGAAAGCCACGACGATCCGCAACGGATCTTTGAATCGCTTAATTCAACGGGTTTGGCGTTGAAGGAATCAGACAAGATTCGCAATCTCGTCCTCATGGGCCTTGACCACAATGAACAGCTTCGGGTCTACGAGCAATTTTGGAATCCACTCGAGATGGCTGTGAATTTCCAGACGGACCGATTTGTGCGATGGTACCTGGTAGCAAAAACCAGCAAGACGCCCCGTGAAGACGCAGTGTTCGAGGAGTTCAAACGGTTTGCGGAAAAGAGCTCGCTCCCCTACCCCGCAATCGTGGAGGAAATGCACCGCTTTGCTGTTTACGACAAGCAACTCTCCACGGCAAGTACCGGCTTCGCAGACGTCGACCGTATCCTACGCCGCGCAAACCAGGTGATTGGTGATGTGGTCAAGCCCCTGCTGTATTTGACCTTCCGCGATTTGAAGGAGGGTGTGATTAGCTCAGCAGACTTTGCATCAATCGTGGAGATTTTGGAGAGCTACATTTTCCGGCGCTTTGTGGTGAGCATTGCCACCAACTCACTCAACAAGATCTTTGCAAATGCCTACTCTGAGCTCCGCAAACTACGCAAAAACCAGGAGCCGTATTCCGACATCCTGGCCTATATGCTGACAACTAAGTCTAAAAGCGGGCGCTTCCCCGATGATGAAGAATTCGCAGCGGCGTTTGCTATGCACGACTTCTACAGCATCCGCCGCTACCGCCCATACCTCTTCAACTGCTTGGAAACAGCGGGCAGCAAAGACGTCAAAGACATCGCGGACTACATTGCCAATGAAGAGCTGACGATCGAGCACATCATGCCCCAGACGCTGAACAAGGCGTGGCGTGCAGAGCTAGGACCAGATGCGGAGAAAATTCATAGAAACTGGCTGCACAGGATTGGTAATCTCACCATCACTGGCTACAACTCCACCTATTCCAATGCGAGTTTTACCCAGAAGCTCACCATGGATGATGGCTTCAAAGATTCCCCCTACTGGCTGAACAGTTTCCTCAAACAACAGGTTACATGGGGGCCGGAACAACTTGAGCGACGAACGAACTTGCTCGTGGATCGGGCGCTCACCATTTGGAAGAGCCCGGAAGCAAGCTTCGTTCCCGAAAAGGAGATTCTTGCCTACGAACCCCTGGGAAAGGACGCGAATTTTACTGGCGAGCAGCTGGCGGCCATTGAGGTCGAGGGCAATAAAGTACCAGTGACTGTTTGGGCGCAAGGTCTCGTTGAGGTCTTGCGGATACTCCTCACAGTTGATCGCGAACGGCTGCTCACCGCCGCGATGGACGAGGAACTCCTGTTCGTTGATGATGTGGTTCAACGCGCCTCAATTGACACTCGGCTTCGAGTAGTTGACCCGGCACTCGGCGTCCGGGTGACTACTTCTACCAATCAAAAGATGGCGTTGTTGCGGCGAGTCTGCGCAGCTATTGACTACGACCCGGAGGACATCCTCTTCTACTTGCGCAGCAAAGAGGCAGAAAAGGGTGAAGATGATTCCGGGGATCAGACCACTCAAAGCCCTTACGAGTACCTGCGTTCATTGGCTCCCCTACTTGAAGAGTTCGCCGGGAGTGATTTCGCGGAGGCGGAAACCCTAGAGCTCCAAGATGAATTCCTCAACCGCATCGCCCCTCACCGTGTGGAAAACCCATCGGGGATGCTCAGCGGAAAGTCGCTCGAAGCCTTTCTCACGCAACACCCGGTAGACACGTTGACCACCGAAGAAGTACTGGCGTGCCTCACGACGTATGAGACCATGGCAAACCTTCTGGGCAAAAGCGTGATCCATGGAGGCATTATCAACGGAACTCTCGGCCAGTTGATCGAGCGCTTGCCCTAATGGTGCGCGAGGTTGCAGCAAAATGGCGAGCACCTGCAAGTTGGGGCGGCCCTCACACATTCACACCATAGGTCGCGGCAAGCAAACATCGGGCTAAAGGTGGGTGTGAGGTTCGTCGGAAAATAGGCGTTCGCCAGAGACTTCTCAGCATATACCGTAGGGTTAAAAAGGATTTTCTTACATAAAAGAAGGGTTCTGACGTGAACAGTTTCCTCAAGACTGTTGGCATAACAATGGTGGCTTCCCTAGCGTTGGCGGCTTGCAGCGGCGAACAGGACCAAGAGGTGGCGCAGGTGACGACCGCCTCCAGCACCACGAGCGAGCAATTGCCCGCAGAAACAAGCGCGGAGGATAACAGCGGCGGTGTGGATCTGGCCAAGTTGCGCAGCGCCTACGAACAGGTGCTGGCTTCTCCTCCACAGCTTGACACGTTGAATCACTGGCCGGATGAAAAATTCCTTGGCACCTATTCCTATGCCATAGGTGAGTTCAACAGCGACGGGCGCCCCGACATGCTCATACGCAAGGACTACATGGGGTGGGCGCCGATCACAATGATCTCCACCGACGCCAACTACAACATCATCCAGGCAACCGCCTCCCTGATGGAGGGCGCGGCGAGCGCCGGTGGCTCACGTGTAAGTTTGACTTTCAATGGGACCGGTGACGGCGTGTTCCAGGTGGGTTACCAGTCAGTCGGAACAACCGGCGATTCAGAGCAGTATCGGCTCATGGGCACCATGCCCACAATGGTGGCCAAGAGGCAAGTGCCCGTCATGCCTTTCCCCACCGATCACATCCAACCCAATTGGCACCAGACCACTGACCCGAGCGGTTTGGACACGCTTGCACAAGTAGCCGCAACCTTTGCCAACGCGTCGGGCCCAGCCGCGGAACCGGCAGCTGCCGCACCAGAGGTCGCGGGCACAAAGCTCACTGGCACGCTGCATCACCTGACGTACCAGGAGGCGCTATTCGGCGAACGGGATCCCAACCCCGGTGCCGATCGTGGCGATATGTACTGGATCCTACTGTTGGATGCACCGACAACCGTGACCGGCAACATCGTGAGCAGTTCCTCAAACGTACGAACAGAGACCATCGATGATGGCGTTCTCCTCACAGTTGGCGATTACTCTCAGTTCGAAGGCCTGCACGTTACCATCACTACCCCAGAGGTCAGCGGGCGGTTCCCATCCGACACCAGCGTGCCCCTAGGCATGCTTCGGGTCAGCGAGGTTCTCGACATCCGCGCTTCCTAACCCGCGTCTCCGCGTACCGACGCCCCCTGGCCTCCGGCACCCGCCTCCGGCACCGCCACCGACCCTCTCCCGGACTTTGCCGTTCGTGAATTCACTACCGCAATGGGATCACAGCTTCTACTGGGCAGCTCGGCGATTCAAATTCATTTCCAAAGCAATTTGGGTTCGTCGGACACGGCGAGGAAGTTATTTAGCCTCCGGCCAAGAAGTGCGCAATTGGGAAATGGGAACTTCTGTACTTTCAACTGAGGCCGTTGGCTAGACTCCGGACGACCTCTCGTATTCCTGAACGGAACCCTTCTTTTCACCACGGGCTCCCATGAAGAAAGCAAAGCAAACGGTTGCAACCACAACGATTGGGAGTGCCAGCGCAGACAATGCCGGAAAGGTGGGGGCAAACCAAAACACGGAGGCAGCGCCTGCGACAACGGCTGCAAGCTGAACAAAGACAGCACCAAGCACGGCGGGCAAGATGTAGTCAAAAGCAGCGGTCAAGCTCTCTGGGAGAATGGGATCTACCCGTCCCTGACTTGCCGGACAACGAAACCTCGTCGCACTGGAACTGCTCTACGACTCCGTGCCAGACACGCTCAGCCAGTTGATCCGGACAGCTAGCCTTGCCGACGGTTGGCGGTCAGCCATCCCTCGGCGGCAATCTTGTATGGGGCTAGGAAAATTCGCTAATCATTCGCGAATGCATTCCCCACAGATTCCCCACGGATTCCCTATTTTTGCCCTATTTTTGCCCAAAGTTTGCATTCCCGCTCTGAACCATTCCCAGTCAGATCCAACCGATAACCTCGCTGACCAGCACAGATAAAGCAAAACCCCCGGTCGATCACGACCAGGGGAAATGCCAATTGTGGAGCCGCCGGGAATTGAACCCGGGTCCTATGCCACTTCGTCAGGGCTTCTCCGTGCGCAGTTTGCGCATGGATCTCTACTCGGCCCTCTGGCTAAGGCAAACACTCTCCAGAAGATGGGCCCAGTTCGTGGAAGATGTCCCTCCCCGCCTCACGAACACGGCGGGAAAGCAAGTCCCTTGAAGTCGATGCCAGGTCCAGGATCAGGGACGAACCCTGGTCTGACAGACACGCAGGTCGCTGGCTATTCTAATTAGGCAGCGAGGGCGTAGTCGCGCTGAGTGTTCTCGGCGCTTATCAGTTTGCTACGACGCTTACGGTGGTCTCTAGCCTGCACCGGCACGCTTCCCCTGACTCAATGTACATAGTCGAAACCAAAATCGACCCCGTACAATGCCCGGAGCTGGGATTGTGCAATCACTCCGCGCAGTGGCTCCACACTACTCCCCTCCCGCACCAAGGCGCAAGCCCCAACCAACTGTCAGCACCATCACGCAGTGCCCGGCGCGTACACCACCCCAAAACGCTCGTACACCACGAGGGCATCCTCAGCCACTTGCCCCCAGAACTCCTGGTGCGCGCTGCGCCAGTATTCCAGAGAGAGGTCGCCCTCCCCTTCCGCGGCTGCCTGCTCCGGGGTGATTGCCCTGAACGCAACTAATTCCACGGCGATAATCCGAATCAACGCAACCGGTTTGCCGTTGCCATCCAGGATGATGTGGAGCTGCCCAGCCTCCGGGATTAGTTCCCCCTCCGCGAGGTAGTGAGCATACAGGGAGCTGGTCGCTGTTTTGCGGCCAGCCACCACGAGGGAAGCGAGGGCGTCGGCCATTTCTTTCCCCGCACCGAACGCCCACGCCGGCGGAAGCTCTAGCCCAAGACCAGCCTCAGGTCCAGCCGCGGCGCGTGCCTTCTCCCAGAACTCAGCGATCATCGGCTTTGTGTGTACACCTTGGCAAAATCCGCCAAGATTTCCTTCCACGCCGCTTTGAATTCTTCCGATTGCTCGGTGGAGTTGAGGTTGCGCATGTCTACAGCGAGCACCGCTTTGGGGGTGCCGTCTTTTGCAGGCGGCTTGGCGGTGATGCTTACGCTCACAGGGGCGCCATTGGCCAGTTCGGTGCGCCAGTAGCGCCACTTTTCGGTGGCGTTTCGGCGAGGTTCTTCGCCAATGGGTACACCGGCAACCTCCCCCAAGCTCAGGGCAAAATCGGCCCATTGGTCTGCAATTTCATCCATGGTGCCGCTCAAAGTTTTGGAGGCACTGGCGCCAAAGGTGCCGTCGCAGCGCTGGGCTTGGGCGCGCCGGCCCGTGTGGTATTCGTAGGCAATCGCGATGCCTTGGGCCCACCAGTGGAGGTTTTGGCCCTCCATCTGCTCACCCAGCTCCAGCAACTTGGCATGGGCCAGTTTGGCCAGTTCAGCGTGTGGGGCCTGCGCGTGGGGAGCAAAGAACTCCAACCACTGCTCTTCGGTGATTCCAGTGGCGCGGGTGGATGCACCCCAGAGGTCGTCCCTTGTTCCCATTACTACCCCTTGATTCCTTTGATGCGGCGGCCGAGGTCACGGGTAATTTCGCGTTCCTCGGTACGGCGCTTGATGTCTTGGCGTTTGTCATACGCCTGCTTACCCTGCGCTAGGCCGAGCTCACACTTGAGGCGGCCTTCCTTGAAATACAGGGACAGCGGGATGAGGGTCTTGTTGCCGTCACGCACTTTGCCCATGAGGGAGTCGATCTCCCGGCGGTGCAGCAGCAGCTTGCGCACGCGTACCGGCGAGTGGTTGGTCCAGTGCCCACGGGAGTATTCGGGAATGTGGAGGTTGCGCAGCCACACCTCGCCTTCATCGATGGTGGCAAAGGCATCACCAAGGGTGGCTTTGCCCTCGCGCAACGACTTCACCTCAGTTCCCACCAGCACTACACCGCACTCGTAGGTTTCCAGGATGTTGTAGTTATGGCGAACCTTCCGGTTTGTTGCCACCACCGGATTGTGCCCTTTGGCGTTCTTCTTTTTCTTGGCCATAATCCAACAGATCTTACCAGCGCTGCGCGGCACTACCGACGCCGGCAAGGTTGCAACCTGGCAACGTCGGCACGCGTGCTTCTGCCCGCACTACTTGCGGACGTACCAGCGCAGCGTCGCTTGCGCGGTGAGCGCGGAGAAAATGATGCCTACCAGCGCAACCACCGGCAACACCGCCCAAATATCTGTGTTGGAGATGCGCGCGATGAGCTGGGAACTGTAGAGGCCGTCCAGGGTCTTGTCCACCACCCACGCCTTGCCGGCGAACAGTGCAATCCCGGAGAGCACGGCGCCCACGAGGGTAGCCACGATGGCTTCCAGGACGAACGGCGCCTGGGTGTACCAGCGGGAAGCACCAACCATGCGCATGATGGAGATTTCCTCGCGGCGGTTGAAAGCCGCAATCTGGACCATGTTCACAATCAGGAAGATTGCGGCTACGGCCTGGATGCCGGCGAAGAGGAAGGTGGCGTTGCGGATCGCGTCCAGGTTGTCGGTGGCGCCGCGGAGGTCATCCACCTGGTCCACAACTGCGGTGACCTGCGGCAAGTCGCGCACCGGATCCAAAGGAGTGGTGTTCAGGGGGTCGGTGAGGCGCACATGCACGGCAGCGGGCAGGGCGTCCGGGGAGGTCTCCTGCACCAGCAGCGGGTCCGAATCCTGGAATACCTCAACGAAGCGCTGGTAGGACTGCTCGCGGCTGCGGAACGTCACAGATTCCACGCCCTCCGCGCCCTCAAGGAGTTCGCGGACTTCGCGGCAGGGGGTGGTGGAACAGTCGGGGTCGTTGGCGGAGATTTCCTCATCCAACTGCACCATCACCTCAACGCGGTCCAGGTAGATTTCTTTGGTGCGCTCAGTCATCCCCGTGACCAGGAAGCCGGTAGCCAGTAGTGCGAGGGAGATGGCGGTGGTAATCACCAGCGCGATGGTCATGGTGATGTTTCGACCAAGCCCGCGGAAGGCCTCGCGGAACACAAAACTCAAGTTCATTGGTGCGTGGCCTTTCTAGCTTGATTCGCCGTAGACGCCGTGGGCGTCGTCACGGATGAGTTTGCCCAGTTGGAGTTCGATCACTCGGCGGCGCATGTCATTGACTGCCCGTGCGTTGTGGGTAGACATCACCACGGTGGTGCCCGTGCGGTTGATCTGGTTGAGCAGCACCATGATGCCGTCCGAGGTCTCTGGGTCCAGGTTGCCCGTGGGCTCGTCGGCCAGCAGAAGCAGCGGTTTGTTAACCACGGCGCGGGCGATAGCCACGCGCTGCTGCTCACCGCCGGACAGCTCCTGCGGCATGCGGTCCGCCTTACCGGCCAGGCCAACCAGCTCCAGAGTTTCCGGAACCATCTGCGCGATCTTCTCCCGCTTCGTGCCAATTACTTCCAGCGCAAACGCTACGTTGTCGTACACATTCTTTTGCTGCAGTAGGCGGAAATCCTGGAACACGTACCCAAGCTTTTGGCGCAAACGGTTGATCTGCTTGCCGCGCAGCTTGTTCACATGAAAATCCTCAATCCGGATGTCCCCGCTGGTGAGGTTGGTTTCCCGAATCATCAGTTGCAGGAATGTGGACTTTCCGGATCCCGAGGGCCCAATGAGAAACACAAACTCGCCCTTGTCTATCTGGAAACTCACGTTGTCCAGCGCAGGGCGGGTTGAGGTCTTGTACAACTTGGTCACGTTTTCAAAGGTGATCACAGGGGAACACCTTAGCCCAGATGTTGCCATTGTTAAAGATGTGGCTGGTGTGAATTGGGTTTACTTGAGGCGGCGGGAGAGCATTTCCGACGTCCCCCTGTTGCCCTGCGCCATTATGAGTTCTGTATTCCTGATCCCTGGACTTGGGTCCCGGGTCTTGGGTTCCGGATCCCTGGTCTCGGGTCTCGGGTCCCTAGTTCCGGTCTTCAGCGCAGATCGGGAACTTCTGGCACCCTGGAATGCACCACTTAGGATCACACGACCCTGGAACACAGGAGGGAAGACCTCATGTCCAAGCAAACCGAAGTGAAAGAGCAACCAAACACGGGAAGTGCCGGAGCGGAAACGTCGGAAAAGCCCCCAATTTCTGCGGGCGGTGCGGGCGGCTTCCTCGGGATGGTGGAGCGCCTCGGCAACAAGCTGCCTGACCCTTTCTGGCTCTTTGTGCTCCTGGCCGCCGTGGTGGCGGTGAGTAGTTGGATTGGCTCGCGCATTGGCATGACTGCCACAGACCCGCAGAGCGGCGAGCTCATTGAGGTGCAAAACCTCCTCACCGCCGAGGGCATCCAGAAGATGGTCACGGAGGCCGTCAGCAACTTCACCTCCTTTCCCCCACTTGGCGTCATTATTACGGTGATGCTGGGTGTGGCCGTTGCCGAACACGCCGGCCTCATCAGCGCCCTGATCCGCGCGATGGTGGCAAAAGTTGGCCCTCGAACGCTCACCTTCGCGGTGGCGCTCGCCGGAGTGACTGGCTCGATTGCCTCTGATGCCGTGTACGTGATCCTCATCCCCTTGGGCGCGATGAGCTTCTACGCACTCGGCCGCTCCCCCATTGTGGGCGCCATGGTTGCCTTCGCCGCATCCTCAGCCGGTTTCAACGCCTCCCTGCTGCTCAATATCACCGACGTCTTGCTGGGTGGCATCTCCACCTCGGCGGCCCAGTTGGTGGATGAAACCTACCAGGTATCCCCACTGGCCAACTACTTCTTTGTGATCGTCTCCGCAATAGTGCTGGCACTGATTATTACTGTGGTCACCGAGTTCTTTGTGGAAAAGAAGGCCCGTGAGCTAGTGGACCATGATCAACTCAACACGGAGGAGCTGGAGTTTGGTGAAGGTAACGGAGCTGATGAGGGTGAGGGCTCTGGTGAGGGCTCTGGTTCTGAAGCATTAAAGCTGAGCGCAACCGAGCAGCGCGCACTGTGGATTACCGCCGGTGCCGCCGTAGCCTACTTGGCGGCATACTTTGCGCTCTTGTTCATCCCAGGCTCTCCGCTGGCCAGTGCCGATGGCGCAATGGAAAGCCCGCTGATCCGTTCCGTTGCAGTGCCCATTGCGCTGATGTTCTTGGTGCTCGGCGTGGTGTACGGCGTGGCCGCAAAAACCATCACCGGTTCAGACCAGATCCCAGAGATGATGGCCAAGGGCCTGAAGACCATGATCCCTATGCTTGTGCTGTTTTTCGCCGTGGCACAGTTCTTAGCCTGGTTCCAGTGGTCCAACCTGGGCATTTGGACCGCCATCCGGGGCGCGGAACTTCTCGAGCGTTGGGACCTGCCGCTGTTCGTACTCTTTGCCGGCGTGGTACTGATGGTGGCGCTGCTGAACTTGCTCATCACCTCCGGCTCCGCGCAGTGGGCCCTGATGGCGCCGGTGATCGTGCCAATGCTCATGTACCTGGGCACCTCCCCGGAGGTGGCGCAGATGCTGTTCCGTATCGGAGATTCCCCCACCAACATCATCACCCCAATGAGCCCCTACTTCGCATTGGCATTGATGTTCCTCCAGCGTTACTACAAGAAGGCGGGCGTCGGTACGCTCATGTCCCTCGCCCTGCCATATTCCATCAGCATGCTTGTGGGCTGGTTCCTACTGTTCCTGCTGTGGTTCACCCTCGGGTTGCCGCTGGGCCCCGGCACCCCGATGACCTACCCCGCATAATCGCACCACTCAGCACCCACTGCCGCTCCCCTTACCGCAGGTGAGCCAAGGTGGGTGTTTCCCTTTTTGAGGGTGTACCTTTGGAGGATTTTCCCTGTGATTTTTGGTTGAATAACCAAAAGAATCTTGCGCGGGTGGGGTGGGTAGCGCAAAATATCCGGCAAGCCGCTGGCACAAACTGCTGGCTGCGCTCAATGTGCAATAGCCCCATTAGTAAAGGAACGTGCCCTATGGATACATCACGGCTCCAAGAAATCATTGACTCCCTGGGCAGTTTTGTCTGGGGCCCATGGTTTCTCATCCCGCTGCTGCTCGGCACCGGCCTCCTGTTAACAATTCGCCTCGGCGCCCTGCAATTCCGCTACCTCGGCGTTGCTCTGCGCCATGGTCTGATTGACCGCAATGATGAAGGCGGCGAAGGCGATATCTCCCAATTCCAAGCCCTCACCACCGCGCTGGCAGCAACCGTTGGCGTAGGAAACATTGTTGGTGTGGCTACTGCAATTGGCGTAGGTGGCCCCGGCGCACTGTTCTGGATGTGGGTTACCGGTCTGGTGGGCATGGCCTCCAAATACGCCGAAGCGTTTCTGGGAGTTCGTTTCCGCACTACCGACGCCAAGGGCAACGTCTCCGGAGGCCCGCAGCGTTACCTGGAGGAAGGCATCCCCGGCGGATTCGGTAAGTTCCTCGGGTGGTTTTTCACCATCGCTGCGATCATTGCATCCTTTGGTATTGGCAACCTCACTCAAGCCAATGCCGTGGCCACCGGACTGGAGGACTCTTTTGGGGTTTCGCCATGGGTTTCCGGCATCGTCATGTTCATCCTCACCGGCACCGTGCTGCTGGGCGGCATCCAGGCCATTGGCAAGGTCACGTCCGCTTTTGTGCCGCTCATGATCATCATTTACGTCGTCGGCGCACTGGTGGTGCTCGCCATGCGCGCGAGTGAACTTCCCGCTGCCTTTGCCCTCATCTTCTCCGATGCGTTCAGCGGCACAGCTGCCGTTGGTGGCTTCCTGGGCTCTGGCATCATCCTGGCCCTGCAGATGGGTGTGGCCCGCGGTATCTTCTCCAACGAGTCCGGCATGGGTTCCGCCGCTATCGCTGCCGCTGCCGCAAAGACCAAGCACCCCGTGCGTCAAGGCTTGGTGTCCATGACCCAAACGTTCATTGACACCATCATCGTGGTTTCCATGACTGGCCTGGTGATCGTGACCACCGGCGTGTGGGAGGGCGGCCGCGCGGCTGCAGGCACCATGACCGCAGATGCATTCCGCGCCGGCATTGGCGCCGACTGGGGCGGCACGATCGTTTCCCTGTCCATCGTGTTCTTCGCCTTCTCCACCATCCTGGGCTGGGCCTACTACGGCGAGCGCAGCGCGGAGCGCGCATTTGGCATCTTGGGTTCGCTGCCCTACCGCTTGATCTTCACCTGCGTGGTGTTCCTCGGCGCAATCACCGAGCTACACCTTGCCTGGAGCTTCGCTGACCTGGCAAATGGTCTCATGGCGCTGCCAAACCTCATCGGTCTGATTATTCTCTCCGGCCTGGTTGCCCGCGAGACCAAGGCCTACCTGAAGTTCGACCCCAAACTGCGAGCCGGCTCAGAGGAAATCGAGCGCTTCCTCGCAGAGACGAACAACCCCTGGCGCAGCGGGAAATAAAAAAGCAGCGCTGGTGTGGGTGCCTGAAGCCTTACGACGGCACCACGCCGGCGCTTTTCCGTATCTCACCAATGAGCCGTCAGCCTGCTAGCTTTCTGCCTGCTAGCTTTCTGCCTGCTGTTCAGCTACGCGCCAGCGGATGCCCGCCTCGAGGAAGCCGTCGATGTCGCCGTCGAGCACGCGGGTTGGATCATTCACCTCGTAGCTGGTACGCAGGTCTTTCACCATCTGGTACGGATGCAGCACGTAGGAACGCATCTGGTTGCCCCAGGACGCGTTGCCGCCGGCACCCAGCGCATCCAGCTCGGCGCGTTCCTCCTGGCGTTTGCGCTCCAAGAGCTTCGCTTGGAGCACCCGCATGGCAGAGGCGCGGTTTTGGATCTGCGATTTCTCGTTTTGACAGGTCACCACAATGCCCGTGGGGATGTGGGTGATGCGAACGGCGGAGTCCGTGGTGTTCACGGACTGCCCACCTGGGCCGGATGAGCGGTACACGTCCACGCGGATTTCCGTATCGGGGATGTCTATGTGGTCAGTTTGCTCCACCACGGGCAGCACCTCCACCTCAGCGAAGGAGGTCTGGCGCCGGCTTTGGGAGTCAAAGGGGCTAATCCGCACCAGGCGGTGTGCGCCCTGCTCCACGGAAAGGGTGCCGTACATGTATTCGCCGTGGACCACAAAGGTGGCGGATTTGATTCCGGCTTCTTCGGCGTAGGAGATGTCGTAGATATCTACGGCATGGCCCTTCTTTTCCGCCCAGCGGGTGTACATGCGCATGAGCATTTCGGCCCAGTCCGCTGCCTCCACACCGCCCGCCCCGGAACGGATGTTGATAACAGCCTCGCGCGCGTCGTATTCGCCGGAGAGCATCGTGTTCACCTCGAGTGCCTCGATCTCCGCCTTGACTTCGGCGAGTTCGGCGTCGGCAAGCTCTGGGCCTTCGCCCTCTTCCTCTGCCAGCTCGTACATCACTGGCATGTCATCCAAGCGGGAGCGCAGTGAGGTGAGCTTTTTCAGCTTGGCCTGCACCCCGGAGAGCTCGGTGGTGACCTGCTGGGCGTGGTTTGGGTCATCCCACAGGCTGGGGTCTGAGGCTTGGGCCTCGAGTTCGCGGACGCGCGTTGCCAGCTCCTCGGGGTTCATCACCTTTTCAATGGTGCCTAGGGTGACGTCGAGGTCTTTCAGGGTTTGCTGGGTTTCCGGTCGCATGAGCAAACATTCTAGCGTGCCCGGGCCCTGTCCCGCCTGATCATCTTCACCATCAAGGCCGCAAGCACTCCCACCGCCATCAGGCCGGTGAGCAACATGATCACACCCACGCCCGATTGGCCCGTGGGATCGGTGGGCACGGCCATCAAGCTAAACCCGAGCGTGTACCCCACGGTCATGCCGGCCCAAATTCCCGCGAACGTGCCAATTTTGGGGGCGTTCCACAGTGCCCACAGCAGCACCCCCAGGTACACCACACCGGAGAGGAGCATCTGCACCACCAGCGTCTCGGCGGGGTTTGCCCAGCTCATCGTAGCCATCCAGATGGCCCAAGAAGCCAGGAACGAGAGCCCAAACCCGCGGGCCCACGCATGCATTCTGGTGCCGAGCGCTTGGGAGCGGATGCCCTCGGTGAGGTCGCGAATCGCCGAAAGCGCAACAACCGGGCCGGCAAACAGCACCACCACCACAACTGCGCCAAGATAATCAGCTTCTGCCGGCAGTGGGATTTGTTGAGCGAGCATGTGCACTTTTTCACCAATCCTGTCTACCGGTCATGTTCACCAATCGTGGCCGCGCCCCGAGTTTGCGCGCGCCTCCAGCGATTGTAGCCAACCAGAAGGTGCCCCATAATGGTTTCCATGAGCACAGCCGAACCCACCCTCGCAGAGATGATTGCCGCGATCACCAAGACGTTTGTGATTGCGCACGCAGAAGATTCCGACGCCCACCTGGCCCAAGCACTGGTCTACAACGCGGGCCGCCTGGCCTGGCGCATGCGGGAACAAGGGGTGCAGGTTGATCAGAAAACCAGCATCACAGACGTGGTTACAGACGCAGACCGCGCCGCGGAAACCTTCATCGCCGGCGCACTTGAGGCGCTGCGCCCAGAGGACGGCATCCTGGGTGAGGAAGGCGCCGGCCGCGAATCCACCTCCGGGCGCAACTGGGTTGTGGATCCCGTGGACGGCACCTTTAACTTCACCCGCGGCTCCGACTACTGGTGCTCCGCGCTGGCACTGATCGAAGGCCCATTCGACGAGCCCAAGGAAGTCCTGCTCGGCGCGGTACATCGGCCCGCCATGGGCTACACGTGGTTTGGCGGGGCCGACTACCCCACGCAGCGCGACTCCCAAGAGGTCACACCCCTCACCTCGAAACCACTGGCAGCCTGCGCTTTTGGCACCTACCTGCACCCCACGTGGATGGACAACGCCGAGGTCCGGGAAACCTGGCTGCGTGCGGCGCGGGGGGCGTCGACACTGCGGATGCACGGCGCGGGCAGCGTGGACCTGGCGAGCGTTGCCGACGGCACCCTGGATCTGTGGATGCAGCACTCCGTTCCTGCTTGGGATTGGCTGCCGGGGCGCGCACTGGTGGAGGCCGCCGGTGGAACGGCGCTGCAGGTGGCTGCGGGCGGGGTGACGTGGTCAGTTGCAGGCAACGAGCAGGCGGTGCGTGAGGTGGAAGCGCTGCTGCTCGGCGGGAGCGTGCAGTAGGATTACAGCCCATGAGTACCTACGTTGATGACCTCGCCTTTGCACTCGAGCTTGCCGACGCCGCCGACGCCATCACTCTTGAGCGTTTTGAGGCGACCGACCTGCACATCGACTCCAAGCCGGACATGACCCCGGTCAGCGACGCCGACACCTCCACCGAACAGCGCCTGCGCGCACTCATCGAGGCTCAACGGCCCGCCGACGCCATCGTGGGTGAGGAGTTCGGCGGCGAGGCCACCTTCGAGGGGCGCCAATGGGTGATCGACCCCATCGACGGCACCAAAAACTTCGTCCGCGGCGTGCCCGTATGGGCAACCCTGATCGCGCTGCTGGTAGACGGAAAACCCGTGGTAGGCGTGGTATCCGCCCCAGCCCTTGCGCGGCGCTGGTGGGCAAGCGAAGGCTCAGGTGCATGGCGGAGCTTCCAGGGTGGCTCGCCAAAGAAGCTGGAGGTCTCCGCCGTAGCTGACCTCGCCGACGCCTCCATTTCCTTCTCCTCCCTGGAGGGTTGGCGCGACCGTGGCCTGCACGAACAGTTCGTGGCGCTGAGCGATTCCACATGGCGCCTGCGCGCCTTCGGCGACTTCTTCTCCTACTGCTTGGTTGCCGAAGGCGCCGTAGACATCGCCGCGGAACCCGAGGTTTCCCTGTGGGACCTGGCCCCTTTGGCCATTTTGGTGGAAGAATCCGGCGGCCGCTTCACCTCCCTCGCGGGTGTGGACGGGCCACATGGCGGCGACGCACTGGCCACCAACGGGCTGTTGCATGATGCCGTGCGCGGAGTACTTGAGGGTTAGATGATGAATAGCTGGTTTGGAGGCTTCACCCACCATCGGGGCGTTAGTCGATAGGGGCGTTGGTCGATAGGCCAAAGTCGATAGCTCGCCGCATTGGTCGAAAGGACCGCGGATTTTGGGGAAAATCGGGTCCTATCGACTTTGAGCTATCGACCTTCGCCAAGCGGCGGCCCCACACCAGCTATTTGGTCAACTGGAATCCCGCTCCCACTCCCCCGCGGGCGTTGAGGTCTTTGACTACTTTGTTGAAGTCGGTGGATTGGGTGGGCATGAACAGCGGGCCTTGCAGTGGGGTTGCGCAGGCAAGGTTTTGGTCTGGGAACATGCCGCCATTAACCAAGCCAACCACCTTGTTCCCATTGAGGATGGGGGCGCCGGAGTCACCGCGCATTGCGCAGATCTGGCTGAGCGCCATAGCAGATTGATTCGCCCACACAACGCCGCAAGTGAAACCGGTAGCCACGCCCTGTTTGCAGAGGATTTCGCCTTGGGCTTGAGCGCCGTGGTCAGTGACGGTCACGCCGTTGTAAGTGCTGGTGAGCTGCGCGTTTGAACCGAGCTCGATCACGGCGTAGTCCAAGTTCGTACCTTGGGCCACCACGGTGCCCGAGGGGCCGAGCTTCCAGGAGTCGGCAGAAATCACGGTGTCACCCACCGAACCGCAGTGGCCAGCAGTGATGGCCAGTTTGCGGCCCTGGGCGTCGGTGCCCGTTGCAGTGACGGTGCACATGGACTTCTCCGCCACAAAGATTGGGGTACCCGGTCCGTACAGGGACTTGCCTTGGGCCTCTGCGGCCTTCGACGCTTCCGGCACATCCGGCGCGTTGAACCAGGAACCGGGCGCACGATGCAAAACGGGACCAGGGGTCAGCGCCATGATGGAGGAGACGGGGTCGTTGCGCCACATGTAGTTCGGGCCGGCGGGGTCACCCACCGCGTACCCCGCAGTCGGAGCCGTCGGAGCAACAGGCACAGCAGGCTCAACAACCGGAACTGCGGCAGCCACCTGCTCCTGCACCGCTGCTGCCTGTTGCTCCCACTGGGTGCCTAGGCGCTCGGCTTCGCGGTGGGCGTCGGAAAGCGATTGGTCAATGGCCTGCGCGAGCGCCGGGTCCACGGCTGGCAATTGGACGCCGAAGGGCTGGAGTTGCTTGTTCCACTCGTTGATGGTGTCTTGGGTGGACATCGGCGCGGGCAGCGTGAGGGCTTGGGCGGTGGGGGCTGCGCCAAACGCTATTGCTGCGCAAAAACCTGCCGCTAGAAGTTTTCGAACTCGCTGATTACCCACCATGTTGAGGCCTCAATTCTGCGTTGCTCCACGCCACCCGAACCGTTCAATTGTGCCCGTTCATCTTGTCATACAAACCCTGGCAAAGCACGCGCAACGTGCGGGACGCCACAGGGATTCACCCCATGCGTGGGCAGGCGCTCTGCGTTGATCAACTTGGCCAGGCAAACTCCTCCAGAATTGCGTGCGCATGCAGCTTGTCTGGGTTCTTGGCTTTGCGCAGTTGGAGCTCCCAGGTTTGCTCCTCTGCGCCCGTCCGCAACGCCCAACACTGGACGCGTGCGGGCAGCACCACTGGCGCGGCGAAGTCCAGGGTGAATCGCACAGCACGTTCCGACGCCCCCATGCGCCCCTCCAACAAGGTGAGCATCTTGGCGGCACTGAACATGCCGTGGGCAATCACGTTGGGGAAGCCAAAGAGTTTGGCGCCGGCCACGCTGGTGTGGACGGGGTTTTTGTCGCCACTTGCCGCGGCGTAGGCGTTGATTTGGTCCCGGGTGATCCGCCACAAAGCTGTCTGCACTTGCCTTTTGGGCAAGGTGGGGGTGTCCAGTCGGGTGCCTCGTTGTTCGCCGCGGTTCACAATGTCCGCGGAGGCGCTGGAAGCGAGCTTGGCGCCGAGGCCCAGGAACGTGGAGGTTTGCACCCACGCTGGGTCCTGCTCGCCGGCGAGGGTGAGGTGCGTGATGACGTCGATGAGCAGGCCCTTGCGGTGGCTGCGCAGGTTTTCGGCGTGGACGCTTAAGGAGAACTCCTGGTCAATGCCTATTGGGTGGCGCTGCTCAATCTGGTTGGAGATGTGTACGGCACCCATCGCCGGGAAGGGGAAGTCTTTGGCGCTCATTACCTGTATTGCCAGCGGGAACCCGAGGACAAAGGGGTAGGTGATGGGCAGCTCGTTGGTGTTGCGCAGGCCCACCGCCTGGTTGTAGTGCGCCAAGTGCTCTGGGCTTACCCTGATTCCGGAGACTTCGGCGCCGCTGGTGGGGTCGGCAACCGCGTGGCGGGTAGTACCGAGGACTGGCACGCGGTCAAGGGCCACGCGGCGGTAGAGTTTGGAAAGCTCCGGGATTTTTGGCAGTTGGGTGTACTGGATGTGCTCTCCCATAGCTATGCCCCCATGATCGACTGGCCACACACCCGAATCACGTTTCCGCTCACCGCGCCGGAGGATGCGGCGGCGAGGTACGCCACTACCTCAGCAACGTCCACGGTTTGCCCGCCCTGCTTCAGTGTGTTGGATTTGCGGCCCACTTCACGCGGGAGCGTGGGCATTGCTGCGGTCATGGCCGTCTCAATGAAGCCTGGGGCCACAGCGTTGATGGTGCCGCCGTGGCGGGCGAGGGTTTCTTTGAGGGCGTCTACCAGGCCAATCATGCCGGCCTTGGTGGTTGCGTAGTTCGTTTGTCCGCGGTTGCCGGCAATACCCGCGATGGAGGACACGCCGATAATCGCAGGTGCAGGGCCCAGGTGGCCGCCTTCAAGCAGCGCCTCGGTGATGCGCACGGGCGCCACCAGGTTGATGTTTTGCACCATGTCCCACATCGAGCGGTCCATGTTCACCAGCAGTTTGTCCCTGGTCACGCCGGCGTTGTGAACCAGGACGTCGATGGGCGTGCCGTAGCGCACCTGCGCATGCTCTGCGATCGCGGTGGCAGCTTGGGGGTCGGTAACGTCCAGCGGCAGAGCCGTTCCTTTGACTTGGTTCGCCGTTTCTGCGAGGGCCTCACCCGCGCCTGGGACGTCCACGCAGATCACCTTGGCGCCGTCGCGAGCCAGCACCTCCGCCATGGTCTTGCCAATGCCGCGCGCAGAACCTGTGACCACCGCGAGCCTTCCTGCCAGGGGCGTTTCCCAGCTTTCCGGGGCCGCTGGTGATTCGCTACCGCTGGCAGCGCCCACACGGATCACCTGGCCATCCACGAAGGCGGACTTGCCAGAGAGCAGGAAGCGCAGCGTGGATTCGAGTTGCTCTACCGACGTGCCCGGCGCGGCATACACGAGCTGCGCCGTGGCCCCGGCGCGCAGTTCCTTGGCTAGGGAGCGGGTGAAGCCTTCAAGGGCGCGTTGGGTGATGCGCTGGATGGCGTGTTCACCGCTGAGGAGTTCGGGAGTGGTGCCCAGCACCACCACGCGGGCACAGGGGCGCAGCTTGCGCATTTGGGGGTTCAGGGAGTCATAGAGTTTGTGGAGGTCTTCGGGGCGGGTGATGCCGGTGGCGTCGAACACGATTGCCGCGCGTGGGGTGTCTGCGTGTTCGGGGATGAACTCGTAGGCGGCGCTGTCCGTAACCTTGTTGCCCTTGTTGGCGGTGAGCAGGGGCTCGATGTTCGCGGCATAGTTGCCTTCACCGGCTACCGCGATGGGCCCGTCGAGAGCTGGCTTGCCGGGGGCGTAGCGGCGCAGCGGGACGCCTTGGGGCACGCCGAGTTTGCCTGCTACCGGGGAGTTAATGATGCCGTCCAGCACTCCAGCTTTGGTTCCTGCTTTTGCCATTGTTCGCATACCTGCCTTGCTACCTGTGTTTGCGTGGGTGTTGCGCCCCTATCGGGGGTATCTAAGACGTGACACACAACACCCTCTCATGTGATGTAGGCTACAGTAGCACTCAAACGTGATCCACGCCATAAAGTTTTGTAGGCAAAAGGAGTTTTCATGTCCACCCCAACGTCCGCTTCCCGCAGGAAAGTAGCCATCCTCGGCGGCAACCGCACCCCCTTTGCACGCTCCAACCGCGAGTATGCAAACGCCTCCAACCAAGACATGCTCACCGCCGCCATCAACGGCCTGGTAGCACGCACCGGCCTGCAAGACGTTGAGCTGGGCATGGTTGCCGCCGGCGCGGTGATCAAGCACTCCCGAGACTTCAACCTCACCCGCGAGTCCGTGCTGGGCTCCGCGCTCGCCCCCACCACCCCCGCCATCGACGTCCAGCAGGCGTGCGGCACCGGCCTCGCCGCGGCGGTGTTGGTTGCCGACGGCATCGCCGCAGGCCGCTACGACGCAGCGATCGCAGGAGGCACGGACACAATTTCCGACGCCCCCCTGATGGTGAGCGACCCCCTCCGCCGCACACTCATCAAGCTTTCCCACGCGCGCAGCGTTTCCCAGCGCCTCAAGTTGGTGGGTAGCATCCGCCCCAACCAACTGGTGCCGGAATCACCTGCGAACTCCGAGCCACGCACCGGCCTCTCTATGGGAGAACACGCGGCCATCACCGCCCGCGAGTTTGGCATCACCCGCGAGGACCAAGACGCCCTAGCCCTGGCCTCCCACCAGAAACTGGCCGCCGCCTACGACGCCGGCTTTTTCAACGACCTCATCACCCCCTTCCTGGGCGTCACCAAAGACACCAACCTGCGCCCCGACTCCACCATGGAATCCCTTGCCAAACTCAAGCCAGTGTTTGGCAAGCAGGATGCCATCGACCACGGCGCCCAGGCCACCATGACTGCCGGTAATTCCACCACGCTGACCGACGGCGCCTCCGTAGCGCTGCTTGGCACCGAAGAGTTTGCAGCGACGCACGGCCTCACCCCGTGGGCCTACTTGGTGGACTCAGAGACCGCGGCGGTGGACTACGTTCACGGCCCGGACGGTCTGCTCATGGCCCCCACCTACGCCGTACCACGGCTGCTCGCCCGCAACGGACTCACCCTGCAGGACTTTGACTTCTACGAAATCCATGAGGCCTTTGCCTCCCAAGTGTTGGCCACCCTGCAGGCCTGGGAATCCGAGGACTACTGCCGCGACCGCCTGGGCCTCAAAGGGGCGCTCGGGCCTATCGATGCCTCCAAGCTCAACGTCAAAGGCTCCTCCCTTGCCGCGGGCCACCCCTTTGCTGCTACCGGCGCGCGTGTGCTGGCCACCGCAGCGAAGACCCTGCATGAAAACGGCGGCGGGCGCGCATTGATCTCCATCTGCGCAGCCGGCGGCCAAGGCATCACCGCGATTTTGGAAGCCTAAAACACCCCTCACAGAGAAGGAACACCGAAATGTCTACAATCACCAGCAAGCTGAAGGCCGCCGCAGCAGGCACCGCGGAGAAACTTGTCCGGTCTGATCGAATGGATCGCGCCGGCAAGGAACATGGTGACGTCGTGAAGCATTCTCCCGATGCCGACGCCGACGCTGCACCGGAGCTGGACCGCGAGGAGATCAAGAAGGAAATCGCCGCTGACCGCCGCGTTCCCAACACCCTGCCCACCACCCCGGATCCAAAGGCCGCAGAGGACCTGCGGATGATCCTGGACGGCCAGTTCGGCGAGCTGCGCGAAAGCATCCGCGAGATGCTCAACGACCCCTTCTTCCTCCCCAAGTTGGAGGGCACCATTGAGGAACAGCGTGACACCCTGCTCCCCGTGCTCGAGCGCTTCCGCGACTCCGGCTACTCCTATGACTCCTTTACCAAGGCCAACGGTGGTTCGGGCAAAGCTGACCGCGCGGTGATTGGCCTGGAGACCCTGGGCCACGCAGACCTTTCCGCCATGGTGAAAGCCGGTGTGCAGTGGGGTCTGTGGGGAGGTGCGATTGACAATCTGGGTACCGAGCGGCACCGCCACTACATCCAGCCCACCATGGACCTTGAGCTCATGGGCGTGTACGCCATGACCGAGATCGGCCACGGCTCCAACGTTGCGCAACTGCAAACCACCGCCACCTACGACCCCGAAACCCAAGAGTTCATCATCCACAGCCCTAGCCCTTCCGCCAAGAAGGTGTACCTCGGCAACGCCGCGCGTCACGGCCGAGTTGCAGCAGTGTTTGCCCAGCTCTACACCCCCGGCGTGGAGGAATCCCATGGCGTGCACTGCCTCGTGGTGCCAATCCGTGATGAGAACCTTAACCCCCTGCCCGGCGTGACTATTGGCGACCACGGCCGCAAGGGCGGCCTGTTGGGTGTGGACAACGGCACCCTCATGTTTGACAACGTCCGCGTGCCACGCGAAAACCTCCTCAACCGCTTTGGTGACGTGGATGAGGCCGGCAACTACACCTCCCCCATCGAGTCCAAGAACCGCCGCTTCTTCACCGTGCTTTCCACGCTGATCCGCGGACGCATTGCGGTTGGCGGCGCGGCCAACGCTGCAACCCGCACCTCCTTGGACATCGCGGTGCGCTACGCCACCAGGCGCCGTCAGTTCTCCCCTGGCGGCGACGCCCCCGAGAAGCGCCTCATCGAGCACCGCTCACACCGCCTGCGCCTGCTGGTTCCATTGGCAAAGTCCTACGCACTGATGCTGCTGCAAAACGAGGTCACCGCGCGCCTCTACGAGCAGCAGCTCCAAATCGCCGGCGGGAAGCTCAACATCTCCAACCCCTCCGAGGAGCAGTTGATTGCCTCCCGAGAGCTGGAGAGCTGGGCAGCGGGCCTCAAGGCCATTTCCACGCAGCACGCCACCCGCACCATCCAGGAATGCCGCGAGGCCTGCGGCGGCGCTGGATACATGGCAGAGAATCTGCTCACCACGTTCAAGGCGGATTCCGACGTGTTCACCACCTTTGAGGGTGACAACACGGTGCTCATTCAAATGGTGGGTAAGGAAATGCTCACCGCGTATGCGAGGGACATGGGCGACCTCAACGCGCTGGACATGGTGCGCTACGGGATTGACGAGGTCTCCGACCTCATCCGCCGCCGCTCCGGCCTGCACGTCACCGTGCAAACCGCGCTCGACGCCGCGCGCCGCAACAACGACAACTCCCTGTTCGACGCCGGCTACCAGGTGAGCCTCCTGGAGGACCGCTCACAGAAGATCTTGAAGTCGCTGGCCGGCCGCATGCGGGCGGCACGCAAGCTCGACCCAGAGGAGGCAGCAAAGGTGGTGGACCAGGCCCAGGACCACCTCATCGCCGCCGGTTGGGCGCGCATGGAATCCTTGGCACTGCAGTCCCTGGTGGAGGCAGAAAGCAAACTGCCTGCCGACTCCCCCGCGCGGCACGTCCTCGAGCAGGTACGCGACCTCTACGCACTCTCCACCATCGTGGAGCACGCCGGCTGGTACCAGGAGCACAACATGCTCTCCGGCCTGCGCTTGCGCATGGCCCGCGCCGCCGTGCGTGACCTCGTGGACTCCCTCGGCCCCTGGGCGGAAGTCCTGGTAGATGCATTTGCCATCCCGGAGGCTATCCGCAACGTGCCAATGCTCAACCAAGCCGGAGTGGACGAGCCGCGATACGCCTAGTGTTTGTTTGGGGAAAAATAAACGCTCCCCATGGTGCGGGCAATAATTGTTCAGCCCAGCTCATGGGGAGCAGGTGTAGCGCAGAGCGCGATTGGGATTAGTCGATTTCCACCAAGGCCTGGCCGCCTTGGACGGAGTCGCCCACTGCCACGTTGATGGAGGAAACCACACCGGCGTTGGGGGCGGTGATTTCGGTTTCCATCTTCATGGCCTCGAGCACCAGCAGCACGGTGCCGGCTTCAATTTCCTGGCCTTCTTCCACCAGAATCTTGAATACGGAGCCTGCCAGTGGGGCCACCACCGCGTTGGCGGAGACACCCTGCACGGAGGCGGTTGCTGGCTCAGCATGGGCGCCGCCACCGGAGCCACCGAAGACGATGGAACCCAGTTGGCGCTGCTCTTCCTCGACCTCGACCTCGACAGAGTAGGCGATGCCGTTGACTGTCACGTTGAGTTTCATGTGATGTTCTTTCTGTTCTAGATCTTGGCGCGGATGGAATGCTGCTGGATGGTCTGGCGGCCTTGAGCAGCCCAGGTGCGGTGGCGGGAAAAGTGTACTGCCTTCACCTTGCCACGGTTGCCCAGGTATGCGGAGACTGCTGCGGAGATGGCCATGATGACATCCTCTGGAATTGAGGCGTCGGAGCGGCGGCGGAGTTCGGCGATTTCGGCCTCGGCCGCGTCGAGACGCTTGCTGAGCTGCGCAACCAGGGCCTGCAGATCCTGTTGAGTTTCGGACATTGTGCCTTCTCCTTACACCGGACCCAGGCCATGCTTCTTGGCAGGGCGGGTCACGCGCTTGTTGGCCAGAACCTCGAGGGCGTCTGCAATGTGCAGGCGGGTTTCGGCGGGATCGATGATGTCATCCACCAGGCCACGGGAGGCGGCCATGAATGGGGTGGAGAAAGTCTCCTTGTAGAGGCGGATGAGTTCCTCGCGCTTGGTGGCTGGGTCCTCTGCCTCGGCGATTTCCTTGCGGAACACCACGTTCACTGCACCTTCGGCACCCATCACGGCGATCTCAGCGGTTGGCCACGCAAACACGCGGTCAGCGCCCAGGTCCTTGGAGCACATTGCAAGGTGTGCGCCGCCGTAGGACTTGCGCAGCTCAATGGTGATCTTTGGCACGGTGGCTGCGGAGTAGGCGTAGAGCATCTTGGCGCCGTGGCGGATGATGCCGCCATGCTCCTGTGCCACACCTGGCATGAAGCCTGGCACGTCCACAAAGGTCACCAGTGGGATGTTGAAGGCGTTGCAGAAGCGGATGAACTGCGAACCCTTGTCCGAGGAGTTGATGTCCAGCACACCGGACATCACGTTTGGCTGGTTGGCAATGATACCCACGGTGCGGCCTACCACGCGGGCAAAGCCCACCACCAGGTTCTGTGCGTAGCCTGCCTGGACTTCCAGGAAGTCGCCGCGGTCTACCACGCGGGTAATGACCTCGCGGACGTCGTAGCCCTTCTTGCCTTCCACTGGCACGATGTCGCGCAGCTCCAGGTCGGGCTCCACGATTGGGTCAGGGTCCACGATTGGTGGCTCTTCGGTGTTGTTCTGTGGCAGGAAGCTCAGCAGCTTTTGGGCGATGAGGATTGCCTGCTCGTCATCATCGGCAACGAAGTGGATGTTGCCGGCCTTGGCCATGTGGGCGTCGGCGCCGCCGAGCTGGTCTGCGGTGACGTCCTCGCCGGTGACGGACTTGATCACGCCCGGGCCGGTAATGAACATGTTGGCCTTGCGGGTCTGGATGATGAAGTCAGTCAGCGCTGGGGAGTACGCTGCGCCACCTGCGCAGGGGCCGGCGATGATAGAGATCTGCGGGACCAAACCGGAGAGCAGCACGTTCTGGTAGAACACCTTGCCGTAGCCGGAGAGGGAGTCAATGCCCTCTTGGACGCGGGCTCCGCCGGAGTCGTTGATGAAGATGAACGGGGTGCCGGTGGTGGCCGATGCCTCCATCATGGCGGCAACCTTGTTGGACTGGGTTTCACCTGCGGAGCCACCCATCACGGTGAAGTCCTGGGAGGCAATGTGCAGTGGGCGGCCGAAGACGGCACCGGAGCCGGTGACCACACCGTCGGCTGGGGCCACTGCCTTGTCCATGCCGAAGTGGGTGGTGCGGTGCTTGGCAAACATTCCGGTTTCGTGGAACGTGCCTTCGTCGACAAGCGCTTCGATGCGCTCGCGTGCGGTGAGTTTGCCCTGGTCGTGCTGCTTGGCGATCTTTGCCTCGCCGCCGCCGAGGGACACCACTCGACGGGCTTCCTCAAGCTGTTCGAGGCGCTCCGCCATGGTTGGTTCTTGTGACATTGTGTTCACTACTTCCTTTTCTTCAAGCTGGCTGAATGACCTGCCAATAAGGCGGGTTATTCGGCTGGCTCCACTCGGACGGTCTGCTCGCGGCCACCCACGGTGACCTTGTAGGTGATTGGCTCAAGCACAGCTTCGTTTTCGCGCTTCTTGAGCTTTTCTGGGTCCTTGCCTACGTTCTTGGGGCCTTCTGGGCGGGTCTTGAAGAACCCTGGCGCCACGCCTGGGAACAGTGCGTTGGTGAGCACGTCTTCGTCGGTGCCGTCGAAGCCTTCGAGCTTGGAGGCCTCCTCCACCAGCTTGTCCCACTCGGGCTCGAGAAGGTCTGCGGGGCGGACGGTAATTTCTTGTTTCTTGGTCTGCGCTTCTGCCTGCTTCACCAGGTCTGCGTTGCGCTCGCCGATGCACTCGCCGTAGTAGCCCAGCATGAGGTCTGCGAACTCGGCGGTCATCACCTTGTAGCGGCCCATGAGGACGTTGAACACGGCTTGGGTGCCCACGATCTGGGAGGAAGGGGTGACCAGTGGTGGGTAGCCTGCGTCCTTGCGCACGCGGGGCACTTCTTCCATCACTTCATCAATGCGGTCGCCTGCACCCTGAGCGGTGAGCTGGGACTCCATGTTGGAGAGCATGCCGCCTGGGATCTGGGAGAGGAAGATGTTGGTGTCCACCAACGTCTTGGACTCGAACTCCTTGTACTTGGGGCGAACCTTCTTGAAGTGGTCACGGATATTGATGAGGCGATCCATGTCCAGGTCCGTGTTGTAGCCGGTGCCTTCCAGCATTTCCACCAGGGATTCGGTGGGGTTGTGGCCTGGGCCGAGCGACATGGAAGAGATCGCGGAGTCCACAACGTCTGCGCCGGCCTCGATGGCCTTCATGAGAGTGACCAGGGTGACGCCCGTGGTGGAGTGGCAGTGGACGTTGATCTGGGTGTCCTCGCCGTAGGTTTCCTTGATGCCACGAATGATGTCATACGCAGGCTGTGGCTTGAGCAGGGCTGCCATGTCCTTCAGGGCGATGGAATCTGCACCCATGTCCAACAGGCGCCCGGCCAGGTCCACATATCCCTGCACATCGTGCAGTGGGGAGACGGTGTAGCAGATGGTGCCCTGCGCGTGGCCATCGACCTTCTTCACGGCCTGCATGGCGTGCTCCAGGTTGCGGGGATCATTCAGCGCGTCGAACACGCGGAATACGTCCATGCCGTTTTCCTTGGACTTCTCCACGAACTTGTCCACCACCATGTCCTCATAGTGGCGGTAGCCCAGGAGGTTCTGGCCGCGCAGCAGCATTTGGAGGCGGGAGTTTGGCATCAGTTTGCGGAAGGTGCGCAGGCGCTCCCATGGGTCCTCGTTGAGGAAGCGGATGCAGGCGTCAAAGGTTGCGCCGCCCCAGCATTCCACGGACCAGAACCCGGCCTTGTCAATGTCCTCGCATGCGTCCACCATGTCTTCCATTGCCAAGCGGGTGGCAAAGAGGCTCTGGTGAGCGTCACGGAGGGCTACTTCTGTCACTCCAATTGTCCTGGAGGTTTCTGACTGGCTATGTGGTTGGCTCATGTCCTCGAATGTATGCCAAATCAACCAGTGGCGCAGCAGGTGACCTATCTTCCCTATCACCTCCCGGAGTGAAGTTCTTCACACTTGAACACAGTTGCTTCAAAGAACAAAAATGCCCGTTCGGACATTTGTGCATGTAGCAGCGGCGGCGATTCAAAAATAAGGCAACACAAACCAGCTTTCACGGGCGGTTTTCAGGTGCGTGGAGCGTGAAAAAAATCGCAGAAAAATTTTTGATGAACACTTCCCGCACCCGCCGGCTGAGGCCTCTCATTTTGTAGCGCACGCCAGGTGGGAACGTCGGTAGGCTGTGCAGTGATGTGCCCACACAACCCTTCCCCCGACTTTTCCATCCGCACCGCCTCACAGCAGGACGTTCCCGCGGCCGCCGAAGTGCTCGCCGGTGCCTTCGCTCAAGACCCCTCAGCGCAAGTCTTCGTGGCCGGCCGCAGCTCATCCAGCGCCGCGCAAGCACTGAGGCCGCTGCTTGAGGAGGTCATCACGCATCACTACCTGCGCAGGGGCAGTGTCGACGTCGCCAGCACCCCAACAGGCAAGATCCTTGGCGTGGCGCTGTGGCAGGCCCCGCGGCAACGCATGAGTCTGCCGACGCTCGCACGTTTGGGCCTGGTGTTGGTGCGCCACATGGGCATTGGCGCGGTGTGGCGCTACCTGCGCAATGAAGCACGCAATGCCGGGCTCCACCCCAAGTTTGCCCACTGGTATCTGTTCATGATCGGGGTGGCTGAGGGCACCCAGGGGCTCGGCGTGGGCGGCGCGCTGCTGCGCCACGGTACCGAGCGCGCTGGGGAGACTGCCTGCTATTTGGAGGCCAGCACCCCGGACTCGGCGGCGCTGTACGCGCGCCATGGTTTTGTGCCGATGGGAGCAACCAACGTAACCGCGAATACCGCCATTCCCGAATACGGCATGTGGCGCCCCGGCGCGATGCCGCAACGGGACGCCAGTGCCGGCACCGGCACCAGCGCCAGCGGAGACTAGGGCGTGTCTCTTATATGCGTAACCAGACCAGAATCGCCGCAAGCACCACTCCCGCGCGATACGTGACCGCGAGCTTGTCATAACGCGTCGCAAGCCCGCGCCACTGCTTCATCAACCCAAAG